>JALOAS010000136.1 GCA_023228705.1 Ottowia sp.
CTGCGGCGAGCGCACGCGCAGCGTCAGGTCCACGCCGTCCTGCCACACGTCGATGTTGCGGTTGCTGGCCAGTATGCGCAGCCGCACCTGCGGCCAGGCCAGCAGGAAGCGTTCCAGCATGGGGCCCGCGGCCGCCTGCAGCAGCGCCGGCGGGCAGGCCACGCGCAGGCTGCCGCGCAGCGCGCCGGTTTGCTCGGCCACGCGTGCCTGAGCCGCGTCCGCCTCCGACAGCATGGCGCGCGCGTGCTGCAGCACCTGCTCGCCCACGGCGGTCACCGCAAAGCGCCGCGTGCTGCGCTCGATCAGGCGCACGTCCATGTGCTTTTCCAGCTCGGCCAGGCGGCGGCTCAGGCGCGACTTGGGGATCCCGGTGGCGCGCTCGGCCGCGGCAAAGCCACCGTGCTCGGCCACCAGCGCAAAGTAGGCCAGGTTGTCGAGGCGGTTCATCACGGCACCCGTTGAGGTTTGTTGTTGCATGGACAGAACGATGTGTGCTGATTTTGGCTGTTGAAGGACTGTTTGTGGAACAGCATATGAAGCATACGGCGCCGGCACTCTGGCTGGCGTGCTTCGTTGGGAGTTCCACATGTCCGAGACCCTCACCCTCAACACAACCCGCAAGACCGTGCTGTCCACCCGCCCGGCGCCGGACCACCACTGGGTCGGCAACGGCTTTCGGGTGCATGGCATGTTTGGCTACAGCGGCGACGGCGTGGCCGAGCGCAGCCCGTTCCTGCTGCTCGATTACGCGGCGCCTGTCGCGTTTGCGCCAACCAGATACAGGCGCGGCGTGGGCAGCCACCCGCACCGCGGCTTTGAAACCGTCACCATCGTCTACGACGGCGAGGTAGAGCACCGCGATTCCACCGGTGCAGGCAGCGTCGTCCGCGCCGGCGACGTGCAATGGATGACCGCCGGCGCGGGAATCGTCCACCGGGAGTTTCACACGCCGGAATACGCCGCCCGCGGCGGCCCGTTCGAGATGGTGCAGCTGTGGGTCAACCTCCCTGCCCGTGACAAGGGCGTTCCGGCACATTATCAGGGCCTCACCGCCGCGCAGATTCCGTCAGTCACCTTGCCGGCGGACGTCGGGCGCGTGCGCGTCATCGCCGGCCGCTTCGGCGGCGTCAGCGGGCCGGCGCGCACCCACAGCCCCATGAACGTCCTGGACGTGCGCCTGACACGTGACGCACAGGTCGAGCTGCCGCAACCCCAAGGCTGGAACACGCTGCTCATGGTGCTCAGCGGAACCGTGCAGGTCAACGGCCAGACCATCCTGCGCGGCCCGCACCTGGCCACCCTGTCCAGCGCGGGTGAAGGTCTGACCGTGGAAGCCAACAACGACGTCAAGCTGCTGCTGCTTTCAGGCAAGCCGCTGGACGAGCCGGTGGTTGGCTACGGCCCCTTCGTCATGAACAGCGAGGCCGAGATCAGGCAGGCCATTGCTGATTTCGAGAGCGGGTGATTTGGTGCCATCCCTGCGTGAGGTGAGCGTACGGTGCGCCGGATGGATTGATCCGTCCGGCGCTTCGCTCTTTATGTCCCGAGGTGGCTGTTCTTCGGGACGCAGCCGATCCCGGCAGCAGGGTGCGGACCTGCGCGGCCATTCAGCAGGCGCCTGCCAAGGTGCTTCGCGCCACCGGGTTGCCTGCGCATAACAGTAGCCCGTGCCGTGCGGTTCACCGCTCGCGCAATCACAACTGCGACTCCAGCGGCAGCAGCCCGAGCAGCCGCACCAGCAGGCGCAGCGGCCAGCTGGTTTGCGGCTCCTGCTCGCGGGGGCCGTCGGCGCCGTGCCAGTTCAGCCTGTCGTTGCTCCCCAGGTCGACGCGCCAGGCCAGCTCGGGCGCCGTACTCTGGCTGAAGAAGTCCTGCAGTTGCCGCGCCAGTTCGGGCTGGTCGAACATGACGCCCATTTCGGTGTTGAGCTGGGCCGAGCGGGGGTCGAAGTTGAATGAGCCGACAAAGCCGCGCTGGCCGTCCACGACGATGAGCTTGGAGTGCAGGCTGGCGCCACTGGAGCCGACCAGCGAGCGGTCGGTGCTGCGCAGCCCCGGTTTGAGTTCGTAAAGCTGCACGCCCTGGCGCAGCAGTTTCTTGCGGTATTTCCTGTAGCCGGCGTGCACCAGCGGCACGTCGTTGGCGGCCAGTGAGTTGGTGAGCACGCGCACGTCCGTGCCCCGTTGCGCCTGCCCCGACAGCAGCAGGCTGCCCGGTTCGCCCGGAACGAAATACGGCGACATGATCCAGTTGTTCCGTTGTGCGGAGAACAGCAGCGCCATGACGTCGTAGAGCAGCCAGCCGGCGCGGTCACGCCGGCTCGCCAGGGCCGATGCCTTCTCTGGTGGGTCGGACAACACGCGGTAGCTGAGGGACCAGTGCAGGCCGGGGGCCGTGTCGGTGAGTTGTTGCTGCAGCCACTGCCCTCGGGTCTGCAACGCTTCCAGCCAGGGCGTGCTGGCGGCATCGGCCAGCCATTGCTGCTCCTGCGCGGCCAGATCCTGTGCCGCACGGCGCGAGCGCCTGGGGTGCAGGGCGTGCAGTGGAATCACTTCGGACGAGTTCCAGAATCTGTCGAAAATGACACTCGTCTGCTGCACGGCCGGGCCGAGCAGCAGCAGGTCGGTGTCGCGGAAGTTGGTTTCTGCGGCGCCGAAGTATTCGTCGCCCACGTTGCGCCCACCCACCACGGCCACCCGGTTGTCGGCAATCCAGGCCTTGTTGTGCATGCGCCGGTTGAAGCCGACGAAGCGCAGCGCCATTTCCAGCGCCCGGTGGATGCCGGTGCGGCGGTTGCGCGCCGGGTTGAACAGGCGCACCGCTATGTGCGGGTGCGTGGACAGGGCCAGCAGCGCGGGGTCCTTGCCTGCGGCGTTCATGTCGTCGAGCAGCAGGCGCACGCGCACGCCGCGCTCGGCAGCGAGCAGCAGCTCGCGCTCCAGCAGGTGTCCGGTCAGGTCCTGGTTCCAGATGTAGTACTGGATATCCAGGCTGCGCCCGGCGGCGCGGGCGCTGAGCGCGCGAGCCAGGAAGGCGTCCAGCTGCTCGGCAACCAGTGCGGCTGCGCTGGCGCCGGCCGGTCGTGCGTCGAGCAGCGGCTGCACGAGCCGGTCCAGCTCGGTGTCTGCGCCAGCAACCGGCAGCGCCTGGCTGTCAGGTCCGCGCGCTGAGCGCGCAAAGCGTCCCCAACACCACAGTGCTGCCAGCGACACCAGGATGACGACAAGAAGAGCGATAAAAATCCGGCGGAACGTCATGACGGCCATGATCTGGGGTTTGTCTCTTGCTGCCGCGCGGATGGTCCCGCGCGCCAGGTGGATCCGACCACCCCGATCGCAGAATCCATGCAATACGCTCAGTCGCTCCCAAACTCCACCAATGTAAACAGCTCCAGCCCGCATTCGCGCAGCCGCCTGGAGCCGCCCAGGTCGACCAGATCGACGATGGCCGCGCCTTCGGTGACGGTGGCGCCCACCTTTTCCAGCAGCTTCTTGCCGGCCATCATGGTGCCGCCGGTGGCGATGAGGTCGTCTATGAGCAGCACGCGCTGGCCGCTTTGCACGGCGTCGGTGTGCACTTCGACCGTCGCGCTGCCATACTCGAGCTCGTAGGTCTCGGCCACCGTGTGGAACGGGAGCTTGCCTTTCTTGCGGATGGGCACGAAGCCGACGTTCAGCTCGTACGCCACGACGGATCCCAGGATGAAGCCGCGCGCGTCCAGGCCGGCCACGACGTCGGGGTGCTTTTCCGGCTGCATGTAGCGGTGCACGAAGGCATCGACCAGGACACGGAACACGCGCGGGTTCTGCAGCAGCGGCGTGATATCGCGAAACTGCACGCCGGGTGCCGGCCAGTCGGGTACCGTGCGGATGTGCTGGCGGATGTAGTCGGATGCAGAAAAAGGTTGAATTTGCATGCTCAAAGGTCCGGGGCCGTGGTCACCGGCCATAGTATGCACTGCGCGCGGCCGCGGCCGTCGGCCGCAAGATACAGCTTGTGGCATGAACCGCTTGCGCGCTCGTGTCGGCTGCGGTCGTGCCGCTCCGGCGCGGCCTTGCGGCGCAGTGCGCACCTGTGGCACGCGCACACGCAGCGGCGTGAGGATGGCGGCACGTTGCGTGGCCCGCGTTGGCCTGCACTCGATAGAATTTGACCCATGACCCTGGATTCCGAACGTGCGTTGCAACTGGCCCGGCAGGCGCTGGACGTGGAGGCCGACGCCGTGCGCGCGCTCAAGTCCCGGCTGGGTGCGCAGTTCGTGCGTGCCGTGCAGCTCATGCTGGACGTGCGTGGCCGCGTGGTGGTCATGGGCATGGGCAAGAGCGGCCACGTGGGGCGCAAGATCGCGGCAACGCTGGCGTCCACCGGCACGCCGGCGTTGTTCGTGCACCCGGGCGAGGCCAGCCATGGCGACCTGGGCATGATCATGCCGGTCGACGTGGTGCTGGCGATCTCCAACAGCGGCGAGAGCCACGAGCTGGTCGTCCTGCTGCCGCTGGTCGTGCGGCTGGGCGCGCCGCTGGTTGCGATCACCGGCAATCTGCACTCATCGCTGGCGCAAAACGCGGACGTGGTGCTGGACAGCAGCGTCGAGCGCGAGGCCTGCCCGCTCAACCTGGCGCCCACGGCGAGCACCACGGCGCAACTGGCGCTGGGCGATGCGCTGGCGGTGGCGCTGCTGGATGCACGCGGGTTCCGGACCGAGGATTTTGCGCGCTCGCACCCCGGCGGTGCGCTGGGCCGGCGCCTGCTCACGCGCGTTGAAGACGTCATGCGCAGTGGCGACGCGGTGCCGCGGGTGGCGCCGCAGACGCATTTCAACGACCTGATGGCCGAGATGTCACGCAAGGGGCTGGGCATGTCCGCAGTCGTCGACGGCGCGGACCGGCCGCTGGGCATCTTCACCGATGGCGACCTGCGCCGCCTGGTCGAGACCGGGCGCGACCTGCGCGTGCTGACCGCTGCAGAGGTCATGCACAGCAGCCCGCGCACCATCGCGCCCCGCGTGCTCGCAGCAGCGGCCGCCGAGCAGATGGAAAAAAACCGCATCACCGAGCTGCTGGTGGTTGACGACGCGGGTCGGCTGATCGGCGTGGTCAGCAGCAACGACCTCATGCGCGCCAAGGTGATTTGATGAGAACCATCGCACCCGTGCTGGACTGGCCGCCCGAGTTGCTGCTGCGCGCGCAGGACGTGCGGGCGGTGCTGCTTGACGTCGATGGCGTGCTCACCGACGGCGGGCTGTACTACGGCGCCGATGGCGAGGTGCTCAAGCGCTTTCACACGCTCGATGGCCAGGGCCTGAAGCTGCTGGCGCACGCCGGCGTTGCCGTGGCCGTGATCTCCGGACGGGAGTCAGCGGCGCTGCGTCGGCGCCTGGCGGACCTGGGCGTGGTCCACGTGCACCTGGGCGTGTCCGGCAAGTTGGCTGTGGCCGAGGCCCTGTTGCAGGAGCTGCAACTGGCATGGAAGCAAGTGGCCGCCATGGGCGATGACTGGCCCGACCTGCCGCTGCTGGCGCGCGCCGGATTTGCCTGTGCGCCGCCGGGCGCGCATGCGCAGGCGCGCGCCCTGGCCGACCATGTGACCGCCAGCGCCGGTGGCCAGGGCGCGGTGCGCGAGCTCTGCGACCTGTTGCTGGTGGCCAGCGGCAGCTACCGTGACCTGCTTGAGCCGCGTTGACGTGGCCAGCCAGCACAAAGCCCTGGACCTGGCGCGGCTGCGGCGCTATGCGCGCGACCATCTGGCCGCGTGGCTGCCGGTGCTGGTCATGGCGGGTTTCGCGCTGGGTACCTTCTGGCTGGTGCGCAGCGCGCCGCGCCTCAACCTGGGCGCAGCCGCCGCGCCACCGTCGCATGACCCGGACTACCGCATGCAGCACTTTTCCGTCCGCAACTTTGACGCGGACGGGCAGCTGAGCTCCGAGCTCACGGGCGACAGCGGGACGCATTACCCGGATACCGACACGCTGGAGGTGGCCGAGCCACGCATGCGCTCGTACGGCGAGAATGGCGAAGTGACCGACGGCGAAGCGCGCCGCGGCGTGGCCAACCACGACGGCTCGCACATCCAGCTTTACGATGACGCACGGATCTGGCGCGATGCCTGGCAGGACGCCGAGGGCAATGTCATGCCGCCCATGGAGTTCCAGGGCGAGTATCTCAATGCGCTGACCAGGCGCGAGCAGGTGGACTCCGACCAGCCCGTCAAGCTGATCCGCGGCGCCGACTGGTTCGTGGGCGACACGTTTGACTACGACAACCACAGCGGCGTGGCCAACCTGCGTGGCAACGTGCGGGGCGTCATCCAGCCAGCAGCTGGGGACTGAGAGCTTGAGAAAGAATCCCTGAGCGCCGGCACAAACCGGCAAGGAGTAAAGGGTGCAAGTCCCTGACAGTAAAGAAATAGCAAATCATGCTGTCCCCGAGTCATGCGCGGCGTATCGCGAGGT
>JALOAS010000137.1 GCA_023228705.1 Ottowia sp.
AGCAAGACGAGCAGTGGTTGACGGCCAAGGTCTACCTCACCATGAACAACTGATTAAACCTCGCTCCGATGAGTCTGGAAACGACAATTTACAGAAAAAGGGTTGCACTATCATCCTGTCGCTGGCGGCGCTGGGCGCCAACGTCCTCATAGGCTACTGCGGGCAGATCTCGCTGGGATCCGGCGCGTTCATGGCGGTGGGCGCTTACGGCGCGTACAACGTCATCATGCGCATTCCGGGCACGCCGCTCATCGTTGCGCTGCTGCTGGGCGGCGTCTTTGCGGCGCTGTTCGGCGTGCTGTTCGGGCTGCCCAGCCTGCGGGTGAAGGGGCTGTACCTGGCCGTGACGACGCTGGCCGCGCAGTTCTTTGCCGACTGGATGTTCTACCGCGTCAAGTGGCTGTCGCTGGACAGCCCCTCGATCTCGGTCACGGCGCCGGACCTGTCGTTTTTTGGCCTGCCGCTGAACAGCTACCCGGCCAAATACCTGTTTTGCCTGACCGTCCTGGTGGTCGCGGCGCTGGCGACCAAGAACCTGGTGCGCAGCGCCATAGGCCGCGAATGGATGGCCATCCGCGACATGGACGTGGCCGCCGAGGTCATCGGCATACGCCCGGTGTACGCCAAGCTCACCGCGTTTGCCGTCAGCAGCTTCATCATCGGCGTTGCCGGCGCGCTCTGGGCGTTCTTCTACCTGGGCGCCTGGGAGCCCGATGCGTTTGGCCTGAACATGTCGCTGGAGCTGCTGTTCATGGTCATCATCGGCGGCCTGGGTTCGATCATGGGCAACTTTTTTGGTGCGGCGTTCATGGTGGGGCTGCCGATCCTGATTCGCGTGGGCCTGCCACAGCTGGGCGACCTGTTCGGTGTTCAATTGGGCACCGCGGCGGCCGCGCACCTGGAGCTGATGCTGTTTGGCGTGCTCATCGTGTGGTTCCTCATCGTCGAGCCGCATGGCCTGGCGCGCCTGTGGTCTACTGGCAAGCACAAGTTGCGCCTGTGGCCTTTTCCGCATTGACGATGGCGGGCTGATCTTTTTACTTTTGCAACTGACTTCAAAGGAGACAATCATGAAGCCATTGAGTACCCTGCTGGCCGCGGCTGTTGTCGCGGCGGGCATGAGCGCGGGACCGACCGCGGTCATGGCCCAGGACGTAGAGCAGTACGTCCCCATCTTTTCCTACCGCACCGGGCCGTACGCACCCAACGGCATTCCGGTGGCCGACGGGACCGTCGATTACCTCAAGCTGGTCAATGCCCAGGGCGGCATCAACGGGGTGAAATTCAAGATCGAGGAATGCGAGTTTGCATTTGATACCGCCAAGGGCATCGAGTGCTACGAGCGCACCAAGGACAAGAACGGCGGCGCGGCCATCGTGCAGCCCATCTCCACCGGCGTGACCTCGGCCCTGCTCAAGAAGGCGCCCGAGGACGAGATTGCCGTCATCATGGCCGGCTACGGCCCGCCCGAAGCCGCCGACGGCGAAGTCTTCAAGTGGATTTTCCCGGTGATCCCGACCTACTACGTCTCTGCCGACGTGACCATGCAGGCCATCGGCGATCGCGAGGGTGGCCTGGAGAACCTCAAGGGCAAGAAGCTGGATTACGTGTTCATGGACGCGCCGTTCAGCTATCAGTTCATGCCGGTGTTCGAGGCGTATGCCGAGAAATACGGGTTCGAGCTGAACAAGCTGGCCGTGACGGCGCCGGGACTGGACCAGAAATCCACCTGGTTGCAGGTGCGCCGCGACAAGCCCGACTACGTGCTCTACGTGGGCTACGGCGTCATGAACCCGACGGCGCTCAAGGAAGCCCAGTCGGTGGGTTATCCGCGCGACAAGATCTACGGCTTCTGGTGGTCCGGCTCGGAGTCGGACGTCAAGGGCGTGGAAGCGGCGGCCAAGGGCTATAACGCCTCGGCGCTGCAGGCCAGTGCCAACCGCGACGCCAAGGTCATCAAGGACGTGCTCGCCACGCTCTACGACAACGGCAAGGGCACGGCCGAGGACCGCAGCACCGTGGGCGATGTGCTCTACGTCCGGGGCCTGATCACCGGCATGCTGACCGCCGAGACGGTGCGCATCGCGCAGGAGGAGTTTGGCAAGGGCAAGCGCATCACCGGCAGCCAGGCGCAGTGGGCGCTGGAGCACATGGACCTGACCGCAGAGCATCTGGACGAGCTCGGGTTCACCGGCATCCTGCAGCCGCTCAAGATGTCGTGCAAGCACCACATGGGCTCCTACGCCGCCCGCATGTCGGTCTGGGACGGCAAGGAGTGGAAGATCAACAGCGACTGGTACGAGGGCAACCGCGAGATCATCGATCCGCTGATCAAGCAGTTTGCCGACAAGTACGCGACCGACAACAAGATAGAGCGGCGCGACTGTGACAGCTGACGCGGCATGGCCCGGCCGGCGCCTGCCGGCCGGCAGCCCCGCAGGCAGGGACGTCGCGCAGGCGGCGTCCCGCCGTTTCCTGAAGGGATTTGCATGACCGACACCGCACGGCAGGCCGTCCTGGAAGTCAACGGCATAGAAGTCATCTACAACCACGTCATCCTGGTCCTCAAGGGCGTGTCGCTGACCGTGCCGGAGGGCGACATCGTCGCCATCCTGGGCGGCAACGGCGCCGGCAAGACGACCACGCTGCGTGCCATCTCCAACCTGCTCAAGGGCGAGCGCGGCGAGGTGACCAAGGGCAGCATCGAGTATCGCGGCGAGCGCGTCGAGGACCTGGGCCCGGCCGAGTTGGTCCGGCGCGGCGTCGTGCAAGTGATGGAAGGGCGGCACTGCTTTGCGCACCTGACCATAGAAGACAACCTGCTGACCGGCGCGTACACGCGCAGCGACAAGGGCGAGATCGCCGCCAGCCTGGACAAGGTCTACAGTTATTTTCCGCGCCTGAAGGAGCGCCGCAAGAGCCAGGCCGCGTACACTTCCGGCGGCGAGCAGCAGATGTGCGCCATAGGCCGTGCGCTCATGAGCAGGCCCAAGGTGGTGCTGCTGGACGAGCCGTCCATGGGGCTGGCGCCCCAACTGGTGGAAGAGGTGTTCCATATCGTGCAGAGCCTGAACGAAAACGAAGGCACCACGTTCCTGCTGGCCGAGCAGAACACCAGCGTCGCGCTCAAGTACGCCAACTACGGCTACATCCTGGAGAGCGGCCGCGTCGTCATGGATGGCCAGGCGCATGAGCTGGCCGACAATCAGGACGTGCGGGAGTTTTACCTGGGGATCGCCGGCGGCGGGCGCAAGAGCTTCCGCGACGTCAAGAGCTACAAGCGGCGCAAGCGCTGGCTGGCATGACGCGGGCCGCAGGCCTGCGGCGGCGGTGCAGACCGGCGTTTCGCGCGGCCCTGCGCCATGAAGCCCGCGCTCGTTGTCGTTGATTCCATCACCGAGCTGAAGCCCGGGCTCCATGTTGGCTGCCTGGCCGTCAGCGGCTCGCACGGCGGGATCAGCGCGGCGCGCTACGCACTGGCGGCCCGGCCGCTGCTGTCGGTCTTCAACGACGCCGGCGTGGGCAAGGACGACGCCGGCATTGCCGCGCTGGGCTTCCTGCAGCGGCATGGCCTGGCCGCATGCGCGGTGGCGCACGCAAGCGCGCGCATTGGCGACGCACGCAGCACGCTGCAGGACGGTCGCATCAGCCATTGCAACGTCAGCGCGCGCGAGCTGGGCGTGCGGCCCGGAGAGCCCTGCCAGGCCATGGTAAACCGCTTGTTGCGGACTGGACCCGGCAGCTGAACCCAGCTGGTCACCCGTCCTTGTTCGACGCAAAGACAGGCGCCCGCAGCCCGGCTGGGCTGCAACGCCGCCGGGCCGCAGCAGGCGCTCCGGAGGGCTGCGCAAACGGCGCCATGGCGCCGGCCCGGCAGCCACCTTGTGTTACCGTATCCGGACGCGTATTTCGGGTCAGGCCATGACTGAGTTTTCGTCCAATTTGCAAACGAGACAAGACACGCCGGTTTCCCGCGTCGTTGCAGCGACCAACGACAACGGCACGGCCGCCGGCCTGCGCGCCCGGGCACGCGCGTTTGCCGTGCCGCTGCTGGTTGATCGAGCGCCCAATTCAGGCGAGGGCCTGCTCGCGCATGCCGATGCCGTGGCCGATATCCTGGCATCCATAGGCAGTTCGGACGCGGTGCAGGCGGCGGTGTACCTGTCGTACGCATCCGTGGCCCTGAGCAAGCCCGAGGCGGTGCTGGAATCCGCGTTTGGCGCCGACCTGGCCCGGCTGGCCATGGAGTCTGCCCGGCTGGAGCGGCTGCAGGAGCGCTCGCGCGCAGCCAGCGGCGGCGAAGCGCTGCATGACCCGGAGCAGGCGACGCACCAGTCCGAAGTGGTGCGCAAGATGCTGCTTGCATTCAGCCGCGACCTGCGGGTTGTCCTGCTGCGGCTGGCCTCGCGCTTGCAGACGCTGCGTTACTGCGCGTCTGCCAACCAGCCGGTCCCCATAGACATCCTGCGCGAGGCGCGCGACGTGCTTGCGCCGCTGGCCAACCGGCTCGGGCTGTGGCAGATCAAGTGGCAGATGGAGGACCTGGTGCTGCGCACCGAGGATCCGGACATCTACCGGCAGGTCGCGCATCAGCTCAAGCAAAAGCGCGCCGAACGCGAGGCGGCCATAGAGCAACGCCGTACAGATATCCAGGCGGGACTGAAGCAGGCGGGGCTCGATGCACGGGTTGCCGGCCGCCCCAAGAACATCAGCAGCATCGTGCGCAAGATGCGCGGCAAGGGACTGGATTTTGAAGAGGTCCACGATGTGCGCGCACTGCGCATCTGCGTCCAGACCGTGGCCGACTGCTACACCGCGCTGAACTGGATTCACGAGCAGTACACGCCCGTCACGGACGAATACGACGACTACATCGCCAAGCCCAAGATCAACGGCTACCAGTCGCTGCACACCGTCGTCCGCGACGACGCCGGGCTGATGTGGGAGGTGCAGATCCGGACGCACCAGATGCACGAGCATGCCGAGAGCGGGGTCGCCGCGCACTGGGCGTACAAGGAGGCCGGCATCAAGGGCTACGCCGGCGTCAACGCCGCCAGCCAGTACGACGCCAAGATCGCCGCGCTGCGCCAGCTGCTGGCGTGGGAACGCGATTTCTCCGGCGCGGCGCCGCAGCATGGCCTGCTGGACGACCGCATCTACGTCCTCACGCCGCAGGCAGCGGTGGTCGAGCTGCCGGCGGGCGCGACGCCCGTGGACTTTGCCTACACGGTGCACACCGAAGTCGGGCACCGCTGCCGGGGCGCCCGCGTCGACGGCGCCATGGTGCCGCTCAATACGCCGCTCAAGAACGGCCAGACCGTCGAGGTCACCACGGCCAAGACCGGCGGCCCCTCGCGCGACTGGCTCAACCCCGAGCTGGGCTACCTCGTGTCTTCGCGCGCCAAGGCCAAGGTGCGCGCCTGGTTCAACGCCGAGCGCGTGCACGAGACCATTGCACGCGGCCGCGCCGCGGTTGAAAAACTGCTGCAGAAGGAAGGCCGGACCGCCGTGGGGCTGGACCAGCTGGCTTCCAGCCTCGGCTTCAAGAGCCCCGAGGCGCTGTTTGAAACCGTGGGCAAGGACGAACTCTCGCTGCGCAGCATTGCGCTGGCGCTGCATCCGGAAACCGCCGGGCAGCCGGAAACGCCTGTCCCCACCGCAGCGCCGAGCGCCGCGCCGGCTGCCGCCGGCGCGATCCGGGTCGAGGACATGGATTCGCTCATGGCGCAGCCGGCGCGTTGCTGCAAGCCGGCGCCACCCGACGCCATTGCCGGCTACGTGACCCGGGGCCGTGGCGTCAGCGTGCATCGGGCCGACTGCCCCAATTTTCGCAGCCTCAGCCAACGCTCGCCGGAGCGCGTCATCCAGGTGAGCTGGAGCCAGCCTGCAGGCGCGGATCGGCCCAGGTATCCCGTGGACGTGCTCATCCGGACGCTGGACCGGCCCGGCGTCCTGCGCGACGTGACCGACGTCTTCATGCGTGAGAAGATGAGCCTGGTCGGCGTCAACACGCAGACCGGCCGCAATGTGGTCAAGATGGTATTCACCGTGCGCGTGGATGACACGGGCCGCCTGCAGGACGTGCTGCGCCAGGTGCGCGAGGTCAGCGGCGTGCGCATGGCTGAGCGCATCTGAGCAGCCGCCGGGCCAGATGCCCAGCGCGCGGACCCACCGTCAGCCAAAGACGCGGCCACCCCGCGCTGTGGACCGCGTGCGGTGGCCCAGGCGATTGCCCGGGCCGACATGCAGATCGGTCCCGTCCCGGCCCTCGCCCTGGCCAGCGCAATTTGCGCACGGTGCCTGGGGCACCCGCATTCCTGCTAAAATTACTTGCTTGACCTTGCAGGCACGTAGCTCAGCTGGTTAGAGCACCACCTTGACATGGTGGGGGTCGTTGGTTCGAATCCAATCGTGCCTACCA
>JALOAS010000096.1 GCA_023228705.1 Ottowia sp.
CGCCGGCACTTCAAGCACCACCTTGTCGGTCTCGATTTCTATCAGGATCTCATCAACCTGGACCGCCTCGCCCGGCTGCTTTTTCCACTCCAGCAGCGTGGCATCGGCCACGGATTCGGACAGCTCGGGGACTTTAACTTCAATGATGGCCATGATGCTTGGTTTTCTGATTGTGTTCGGCCGGGCCGCCGGGTTCGGCCGGCGCGGCACATGAAACAAACGGTGAAAGGGAAACTACTTGCTGAGCGCCGCGCCTTTCATGCGCGCAAATGCGGCCTTGAGCAGGGCATCCTGCTGGGTCCGGTGCAGATGCACGTAGCCCACCGCCGGCGCTGCCGATGGCGCGCGCCCAGCGTAACCCAGCTTCTGCCCCTCGCGCATGTTCTGGTAGATGTAGTGCTGCACGTAGAACCAGGCGCCCTGGTTTTGCGGTTCGTCCTGGCACCAGACCAGCTCGGTCGCCTTGGCGTACTTCTTGAGCTCCGCCGCAAACGCCTTGTGCGGAAACGGGTAGAGCTGCTCCACGCGCACGATGACGACGTCGCGGGCCTCGGTTTCGGCACGCTTTTGCATCAGGTCGTAGTAGATCCGGCCCGAGCACACCAGCACGCGCTTGACGCGGGCCGGTTCGATGGCCTCATCCTGCTCGCCAATGATGGTACGGAAGCGGCCCCCGGTGAATTCCTCCACGGGCGATGTCGCGTCCTTGTGGCGCAGCAGGCTCTTGGGCGACATGACCACCAGCGGCTTGCGCAGCGACCGGACCATCTGCCGGCGCAGCACATGGAAGATCTGGCTTGCGGTGGTCGGCTGCACGATCTGGATGTTGGTCTCGGCGGCCAGCTGCATGAAACGCTCGATCCGCGCGGAAGAGTGCTCCGGCCCCTGCCCCTCGTAGCCATGCGGCAGCAGCATCACCAGCCCGTTCAGGCGCCCCCACTTGGCCTCCCCGGACGTGATGAACTGGTCGATCAGCACCTGTGCACCGTTGGCAAAGTCGCCAAACTGCGCTTCCCACAGGACCAGCGTGTTCGGGTCGTTGGACGCGTAACCGTACTCGAACCCCAGCACGGCCTCTTCGGACAGGATGGAGTCAATCACGTTGAACGGCGCCTGATCCGGGCTGACGTTGGCCAGCGGCACGTAAATGCCTTCATCCCAACGCTCGCGGTGCTGGTCGTGCAAGACCGCATGCCGGTGCCCAAAGGTGCCGCGGCCACTGTCCTGGCCGGACAGGCGCACAGCGTAGCCGCCGGCCACAAGCGTGGCAAACGCCATGTGCTCGCCCATGCCCCAGTCCACCGGCGCCTCGCCGCGCGCCATCACGGCGCGGTCGTCCAGCACGTGCTGCACCAGCCGGTGCACCTTGAATCCCTCCGGGACGGTGGTGATGCGCTCGCCGATGCGCTCCCATTCGGAGCGTGAAATCGCGGTGTTCGCCGCGTCGGTCCACGCGGTCTTGAGAAAGGGCGACCAGTCGACCGCGTGGTCGCGGTTGAAGCTGGTCAGCACCGAATCACGGGCATGCTGCCCGGCGTCCATGGCGGCGCGATACGCCGCCACCATCTGGTCGGGGTCCTCTGCCGCGAGCACGCCCTGCGCCACCAGCTTGTCACCGTAGAGCTTGCGCGTGCCCGGATGCCGGGCAATCTTGGTGTACATCAGCGGCTGCGTCAGCATGGGTGTGTCCTGCTCGTTGTGGCCCAGCTTGCGGAAGCACACGATGTCCACCACCACGTCTTCCATGAACTGCTGCCGGTAATCCAGCGCCAGCTGCATGCACAGGACCACTGCCTCCGGGTCGTCGCCATTGACGTGCAACACCGGCGCCTCGATCATCTTGGCAATGTCGGTGCAATAAAGCGAGCTGCGACTGTCGCGCGGGTCGCTGGTGGTAAAGCCGATCTGGTTGTTGATGACCACGTGCACCGTGCCGCCGGTGTAGTAGCCGCGCGTTTGCGACAGCGCCAGCGTCTCCATGACGATGCCCTGCCCGGCAAATGCCGCATCGCCGTGCACCAGGATGGGCAGCACGGTCTTGCCTTCGTGATCGCCGCGCCGGTCCAGGCGCGCGCGCACGCTGCCCTCGACCACCGGGTTGACGGTCTCCAGGTGCGAGGGGTTGAACGCCAGCGCCAGGTGCACCGGCCCGCCCGGGGTGTTCACGTCCGAGCTGAAGCCGTTGTGGTACTTGACGTCGCCCGCCAGCAGTTCCTCGGGCGCCGTGTGCTCGAATTCCGCAAACAGGTCCGCTGGCGACTTGCCCAGCGTGTTGACCAGCACGTTCAGGCGCCCGCGGTGCGCCATGCCGATGACGATTTCCCGCACCCCCTCGACACCGGCGCGGTTGATGAGCTCGTCCAGCGCGACGATGAAACTCTCGCCGCCCTCCAGCGAAAAGCGCTTCTGGCCCACGTACTTGGTGTGCAGGAAGCGCTCCAGCCCCTCGGCCGCCGTCAGCCGCTCGAGCACACGCTTTTTCTGCTCGGCATCGAGCTGCGGGTTGGCGCGCGAACTCTCCAGCTTCTCCTGCCACCAGCGCTTGCGGCTCTGCTCGGAGGCGTACATGAATTCAACGCCAATGGTGCCGCAGTAGGTTTCGCGCAGCGCGTTCAGCAGCTTGCGCAGCGGCATGCGCTCCTCGCCGAAAAAGGCGTTGCTGGTGTTGAATACCGTCTCCAGGTCGGCGTCGGTGAGGTCGTAGAACGAGAGCTCCAGCTCCTGGATGTCGGGCCGCTCGGCGCGCTTGAGCGGGTCCAGGTCGGCGCGGCGCACGCCGACGTTGCGGTACGCGGCAATCAGCTGTTGTGCTGCGGTGCCCTTGCGACCCAGCTCCGGGTCTGCGGCCGTGGCTTCCAGGACATTGATCCAGCCGCGCTTGGCGCGTTCGGCAAACGCACTGTCCACCGGAAGCCGGGGCACGTCGTGCGCATCGCTGCCGTCGGCAGCCGGCACGTGCTGCAGCGCATCGAAGTACGCGCGCCAGGAATCCTGCACGCTGGCGGGATTCTCCAGGTACGCCTCGTACATCTGCTCGACATAGGCCGCGTTGCCGGCAAACAGATAGCTGTTGCCCCGGTACGCCTCGTAGGCGGGATTGGTTTCACTCATGTTGCGCACACCTTCCATGCTTCTTCAAAGCAGTCGAGCTGGTTGATCCTTCCGCTTGCCGGCTGAACCGTTTGGCGGACGCGACGGGCCGGGGCCGGCACCCTGCAGCTATTGTGCCACCTTGGCGCGCGCCCCGCTCGCCATCGGGCCGCGCGGCGCCGCTCAGGCCGCCTGCCGCGGGTAGCCAAGGGCCTGCAACGCCGCCGTGATCTCCGGCAGCACCGAGTCGTCCTCTATGGTTGCCGGCACCTTGGGCTCGACCCCGTCGGCCATGGTCCGGATGGTGACGCGCAGGACCTTGCCCGAGCGCGTCTTGGGCAGCCGCTGGACGACCACCACGTCCTTGAACGCCGCCACGGCGCCCAGCTGGTTGCGCACGCTGGCCACCAGTTCCTTGCAGATTTCCGCTTCGGACTCGGCCACGCCGGACTTGAGCACGACCATGCCTATGGGCACCTGCCCCTTGATCGCGTCGGCCACGCCGACCACGGCGCCCTCGGCCACCGCCGGGTGCGCAGCCAGGATCTGCTCCATCTGCCCCGTGGACAGCCGGTGTCCGGCCACGTTGATGATGTCGTCGATGCGCGCCATGACCGAGGCGTAGCCGTCCGTGTCGTAGACACCGGCGTCGCCCGACAGGTAGTAGCCCGGATAGCGCGAGAGATACGTCTCGCGGTACCCTTCCTCGTTGTGCCACAGCGTGTACAGCGTGCCCGGCGGCATGGGCAGCTTGATCGCCAGGTTGCCCACCTCGCCGTTGGGCCGCGGGTGGCCCGACTCGTCAAGCATCTCGATGACATAACCGGGCACCGGCTTGGTCACCGAGCCCGGCTTGACCGGCAAATGCTCGATACCCATGCAGTTGGACAACCCCGGCCAGCCCATTTCGGTCTGCCACCAGTGGTCTATGACCGGCACGCCCAGGATGCCGCTTGCGTACGCGATGTCGTCGGGGACGCTGCGCTCGCCGGCCAGGAACAGGCAGCGGAAACGGGACATGTCGTACTGCCTGACCAGCTCGCCGTTCGGGTCCTCCTTCTTGATCGCGCGGAACGCCGTGGGCGCGGTGAACAGTGTGTTGACGCCGTGCTCCGCGCAGACGCGCCAGAATGCGCCGGCATCGGGCGTGCCCACCGGCTTGCCCTCGTAGACGATGGTCGTGCAACCCTGCAGCAGCGGCCCGTACACGATGTACGAATGCCCGACGACCCAGCCTATGTCCGACGCGGCCCAGTACACGTCGCCAGGCTGCGTGTCGTACACCGCCTCCATGGACCAGCGCAGCGCCACCGCGTGGCCGCCGTTGTCGCGCACCACGCCCTTGGGCTTGCCCGTGGTCCCGGAGGTGTAGATGATGTACAGCGGGTCGGTCGCGGCCACCGGCACGCAGTCGGCCGGGCTGGCCCGTGCCACCGCCTCGTCCCAGTCCACGTCGCGGCCCGCAACCAGGTCTGCCTTGAGCTCGGGCCGTTGCAGGACGAGGCAGGGCGTGTCCGGGACACCGGCAATCTCCAGCGCCTCGTCAAGCAGCGGCTTGTACGCGACGGTGCGGCCTGGCAGCAGGCCGCAGGACGCGGACAGCACCACCCTGGGCCTGGCGTCAACGATGCGCTTGGCCAGCTCGGGCGCTGCAAAGCCGCCAAAGACCACCGAGTGCACCGCACCCAGGCGCGCGCAGGCCAGCATGGCGACGATGGCCTCGGGGACCATGGGCATGTAGATGATGACCGTGTCTCCCTTGTCCACGCCCATGTCGCGCAGCGCACCGGCGTGGCGTGCCGTCAGGTCCTGCAGCTCGCGATAGGTGAACTTGCGCGTGGTGCCGGACAGCGGGCTGTCAAAGACCATGGCGAGCTGATCGCCGCGCCCGTTTTCCACATGCCGGTCCACGCAGTTGTAGCAGGTATTGAGCACGCCACCCGAAAACCAGCGGTAGAACGGCTTGCGCGAGTCATCGATCACCCGGTCCCAGCGCTTGATCCAGTCTATGCCTTCCGCGACCTCACCCCAGAACCGCTCCGGGTCGTTCTTGGCGGCTGCGTAGGTCTTCTCGTAGTTGCCGGTGCCATGGTCTGCCATGTCGGGTCTCCTGTCGGTTTGCACGCGCGTCAAAATTGCGTTTAGTGTACGACGGTTGCCTGTGCGCGCCGCAACGTGTGAGCCGCAACGGGCGCCGCCAGCGGCCGGCGCGCATGATGCGCGTGCGGACGGTCGCTGCCAGCCCGGCCACCGGGCGCTCAGCGTCGCGCCCAACGCCCCACCCACTGCGCCGCCAGCACCAGCGCCGTGGAAATCAGGATCATGACGATGCCCAGCGCCGACAGCTTGCCCCACAGCCCGTCGTCGGCATAGTCCAGGATGCGCACCGCCAGCACCTCGGTGCCCGGCCGCGACAGCACCACCGACACGGTGAGTTCGCGCATGAACATGGTGGCCATCAGGATCCAGGCGGACACCAGCCCGGGCAGGATGATGGGCGCGATGATGCGCCGCATCGTCGTCAGCATGCTGGCGCCACAGACCAGCGACGACTCCTCCAGGTGCGCATGCACCTGCACGAAGGCGCTGGCCAGCGGCCGCACGCCGTACGGGAGATACGCGGCAATGTACGCCAGCAGCAGCGCGGTCAGCGTGGCGTACAGCGGCGTCTGCACGAAAAACCACATGAAGCCGATGCCGATGACGATGCCTGGAAACGAAAACGCCAGGAACGTCAGCGTCTCCAGCAGCGTAGCCGCCACCGTGCGCGCCTTGACGACGATGTACGCCACAAACAGCGACAGCAGCACCCCCAGCGTGGCGCCCACGGTGGCCAGGAAGATGCTGTTGCGCAGCGCGCGCAGCGTGGTTTCCTCGGCAAACACGTCGGTCCAGTTCTTCCAGCTCATGAGCGAGAACGCACGCGGCCCGGGCACCATGGCGTAGGGGATCAGCGAGGTGTAGAACAGCTGCAGCACCGGGATCACGATCATGACCAGGCTGAGCAGCCCGACGATGATAAGCAGCGGCAGCCGGGCGCGCTTGAGGTCGATGACCGACGGCCTGAAGCCGCGCCCGGAGACGGTCACGAACTTCTCGCCGTGCGCTGTCAGCGCCCGGTACACGACGATGAGCACGATGGATGCCGACAGCATGCTCATGCCCAGCGCCGCCGCCTGCCCGTAGTCGGGCGCAAAGCCGGTGGAGATCATCTCGAACAGGTAGGTCGCGAGCACGTCGACGCCGCCCGGCGTCCCGAGCACGCGCGGCACCGCGTAGGCAGCCAGTACGCGGACGATGCTCAGGATGAGCGCCGCAAGGATCGCCGGCCGCAGCACGGGAAGCGTCACCCGCCGCAGCGTTTGCCACACGCCGGCGCCGCTCACGCGCGAAGCCTCCTCCAGCGCGCTGTCAAACGCGCTCATGGCCGGCGCGATGATGAGGTAGGCCACCGGCATGTTGAGCAGGCCCTCGACAAAAACCATGCCCGACAGCGAATAAATGTTCAGCGAAACGCCCTGCAACCCCGGAACCAGCTGCAGCACCTGGTTGAGCACCCCGTTGGACGGATTCAGCAGCAGCGCCCAGCTGGCCGCGAAAAGCACGTGCGGAATCATCATGGGCACGATGGCCAGCACGACGAAGATCGGCTTGAACGGGATATTGGTGCGGATGTTCAGGTACGACAGGAACAGCGCCAGCACCGTGGCAAACAGCGAGGAGCCGATGACGAAGATCGCCGTGTTGCCCACCACTTCCAGCAGGTACGGATCGGTGTACGCCAGCACGTACTTGCTGGCCGTGAACGCGCCAAACGACGTCAACCCCTCGGAGAAGCTGCCCAGCAGCAGCATGAGCACTGGCGTCAGGGTCAGCAGCGCGACCAGAGCGATGAGGGCCCACGTCAGCCGGGGGTGGTTGCGGTTCATCGGCCTGCCTGCTCAGCGCGGCAGCAGCAGGCAGTGCTGCGGCGCCACGGCCACCTGGACCTCATCGCCCGCGTGCGGGTCGGACGCCGCATCCAGGCTCACGACCAGCCGCTCGCCGCCTATCTGCACGTTGGCCTCGAAGACCTCGCCAACAAACTCGATCTCGTGCAGCGTGCCGGTCAACACGTTCATGCGCGCCGGCGCCGGCGTCGCCGCATTCAAGCGCAGCTGCTCGGGCCGTATGCAGAGCATGATCTCGCTGCCCCGGGCCAGTTCGGCGCCGCTGCGGCAGGCCAGCTGCCCCATGCTGGTGTCGACCAGCGTCAGGCCGTCCTCGTGCCCGGCCACGGTGGCGGGGATCTGGTTGACGCGGCCAATGAAATCGGCCACGTAGCGGCTGCGGGCCCGAAAGTAGATGTCCTGCGGCGCGCCGGTCTCGACGATTTCTCCTGCGCGCAGCACGGCGATGTGGTCCGAGAGCGCCAGCGCCTCGACCCGGTCGTGCGTCACGTAAACGGCGGTCAGCTCCAGCTTGGAGAGGAACTTCTTCAGGTCCTTGCGCGTTTCCTCGCGCAGCTTGGCGTCCAGGTTGGACAGCGGCTCGTCAAAGAGGATGACCCGGGGCTCGGCCACCAGCGCCCGCGCCAGCGCCACGCGCTGCTGCTGCCCGCCCGACAGGTTGGTCGCCGGCCGGGCGCCCAGCCCCTGCAGCTGCACGAAGTCCAGCACGCGCCCGACCCGCTCGCGTATGCTGGCCCTGGCCACGCCGGCAACCTGCAGCGGATAGGCAATGTTGTCAAACACGCTCATGTGCGGCCAGATGGCGTAGGTCTGGAACACCATGCCCAGCCCGCGTTTTTCCGGCGGCACGGAAATGCCCTGCTCCGAGGACCACACCACGTGCTCGCCTATGCGGATCTCACCCGCGTCCGGCTGCTCCAGGCCGACGATGCAGCGCAGCAGCGTGGTCTTGCCGCAGCCGCTGGGCCCCAGCAGCGTGTAGATGCTGTTGGCCGGGATGGTCAGGTCAACCGCGTTGAGCGCCTTGACGCGCTTGTCGCCCGTGCCGTACGTCTTGCTCAGGCCGCTGATGCGTATTTCCATGGTGCTTGCCCGGCATCGCGATGCGATGGCGCGCCGCGTGCGGCCGCCAGTCCGCCAGCAGGATCAGCGCAGGAGACTCAACGGCCCGAGAAGATCTGCTTGAACTGGCGCCCGAAGGTCTTGAGCTCGCGATCCGACAAGTCGCGCACGGGCTTGACTTGCACCTGGTCTATGCCGTCAATCTCGGGGAACACGCCCGGCGCCAGCACGTACTCGCCCACCTGGCTGGCCAGGATCTGCATGGCCGGCCTGCTCAGCCAGAAGTCGACAAACGCGCGCGCCGCGGCCGGATGCGGTGCCGACTGGGTGACTGCAATTGCGCGTGCCGCGCCAAACAGCGGCCCCGATCGCGGCCCCCAGTCCAGCGGTGCCGGCGCCTTGGTCACGATGTACTTGGGCATGGAAATGGCGATCAGCTTCTCGCCGCTTTCCACCGGCGCCGGCGTCGGCCCGAATGACGCGACGAACATGGGCTTGTTTGCCGCCAGCGCCTTGAGGAACTCCAGCCATGCATCCTCGCTGTCAAACCACTGCTCCTTCAGCGCCACCAGCCAGGCAATGGTCGACGCGTGCGTGGACGGGTCGGCCATGACGATCTTGTCCCGCCATTTCGGATCCGCCAGACCCGCGTAATCCTGCGGCACGTCAGCGGCGTCCACCTGCTCGCTGTTGTACAGGTAGGACACATACTCGATGCCAAACTGCGTGTAATGCCCGTTTTCGGTGGTCCACGCCGGGTACCCCTGCGCAGACGGCGACCGGTATTCGGCCAGGATATTGCGCTGCTCCAGCAGCTCAACCATGGGCAGCGGCGACTGCACCACGTCGGCCAGCAACTTGCCCGCGCCCGCCTCGGTCAGCACGGTCGGGATGAACTTGGAGCTGGAAATGCGCGTGTACTGCCCGTCCACGCCCGTCGCCTTGGCAAACGCCGCCATCACCGGCTCCACCGCAGTGATGTTGGCATAAAACACCGCCTTGCCCTCGGCCTTGGCCTGCTCCAGGTCCGCGGCCCACGCCTGCTGCAACAGCGCCGGCATGCCGGCCAGCGTGCCGGCACCCGCGGCCAGCGTCAGAAACCGTCTGCGATCCAGTGCGATCATGGCGATCCTCTCTTGTACAAATGTGCGGGACGCCCCACTCCCGGCCCGGCGGCGCGGGTGTTGCGGCATCCCAGGCGGAACCCCTGCATGGGCCGCTGCGCCTGACGTGCACGCCAGTTCCCGCGCGCGGCCCCCTGGTGCACCGATTGTAGAAGCAGCCCTATCCGCGACAGACTCCCAGGCATGCGGCGCATGGCCGTGCGCCGAGCCAGAAGCCAAAAAAAAGCCGCCTCCCCAGGCGGCTGCCGTATCGACCTCTATTACAGGGCGTAATACGGTACGTTGCCGGAAACCGGCATGTCGCCGGTTTGCACGGCGTGAATGCGCGCTGGCGCCGCAATCGCGGGACGGACCGCGACGGCGCTCATTTCACCGGCTGCCGGCCGCTGCGCCGCAGCCTCTGCCTCGACCGCCGCACGCGTCAGCGTGCTGCTGCTCGCCGCCTGCCCGTCAAAGAATGGTGCCTCGCCGGCCGACGGTTGCAGCGACGCGGCCATGGCCGTGCCGGAAATCAGCAGCGCCGCGGCGGCGCTCGCGATGATGGTGTGGATCCTGGACATTTTCATACTCCCAAACGTAACGTACACATCCTGGCAAATGCCTGTTGCCCTTGCCGGGAACCCGAAAGCCATCGGTGACGGCCTTCTGTGGCATTGGATGGCGGCGGCGCCCAGTTCGTTACCCGTGGGTTCTGGCCGCCGGGGAACCATGCTCTTTCCATTCTGGAATCAATCACCGGAACACGTGCGCGAGGTTGCGGGTTCAGGCTGGCCGCATCACCCGTGTTTCAACCTAGATTCCGCAAGATCTGCCCGCAAACCGGCCTGCGCCGTCGCCAGAAAAGGGCCGTCCCGCTGCTTCGGTGATGGATGCAAGCCGCCACCCTTCCGGCTCGGTGGCGGTTGAAGGCGGCTTCATCAAGAGCCACGGAACGCCCAGCCTGCAGCGATGCAGCCGGCTGGAAGACATGAAAAAAGCCAGCGCCATCGGCAGATGCCTGGCTGGCTGTTGAACGCCGCTGCTGCGCATCCGGCACGTGTGCAACGGGCGCGGCCGCGGCCTGGCCTACCTGGTCTTGTGATCGGATATCTTCACGTCCTTGACGCCATCCAGGTCCTTCGTGACCTGCTTGACCTTTTTCAGGTCCTTGCCAGACAGGTCTCCCCTGATCGTGACAACGCCGTCCCGGGTCTCGACGGTGACCTCCTCGCTCTTGATGCCTTCGGATTCAAGCGCCTCCTTCACCTGCCGGGTGATGCTCTGGTCTTCCGGGCTGCCGCTGCCGTCAGACGCCGTGTCGGCGGTGCTTGGCGTGCCCGAGCTGGCCGCGCTGCCGGACATCTGGCCAGCGGACTTGCCCGAGCCATACGCCCCGTCTCCCGACGACCCCGGCAGGCCGCTGCTGGACATGCCCGTCGCGCCCTTGCCAGCCGTGCCCGAAGACTGGTTTGTCGATTTTCCATCGCGCGTCTGGCCTGCCTGACTTGCATTGCTGTCCGGCTTGGCCTGGTCCGCAGGTGCGCCCGAGGCATCGCTGCTGCCGGGCGAAGACTGCGCCATGGCCGTACCGTAGCCCAAGCCCAGCGCGGCGGCCAGGCTGACGACGAGGACAGAGTGTGAAAATTTGGCTGTCATGACAGTCCCCTGGGTGGTTGAAACGAGCCTTCATTTTCCGCGCATTGCCGCAGGCCAGCCGTAGGACAACGCCGAAGCCTCGGGTCGTCGAATGCCTGAACCGCCCTATCAGCCACGATTCGCCGCTGCCTGTGCGCCGCCTGCTTTCAGGTCACGTTCTGCGCTGGTCCGTGATCTCTGCGGTGCGCCGTTCAGCGGCGCATCAGCGTCAGGACCTGCTGCAGCACAGACGTCATCTGCGCGGCGTTCTTGCCACGGTCTGGGCGCGGCCGCGAATTCCGGGCAATGCAACCCGGGGCCGGCCTGCCAGTCCGGGCAATGCAACCCGGGGCCGGCCTGCCAGGCAAGTGCCGGAGCTCTGGCATATGCTTGCAGGCATGACAAGCAACGCAGTCAGCCATGACGCAATGGGCTCTCATCGGTGACATCGGCGGCACGCACGCGCGTTTTGCGCTCACTGACCTGGCCGCAGCCGAGCCACGGTTCGAGCACGAACGGACGCTGGACGACG
>JALOAS010000045.1 GCA_023228705.1 Ottowia sp.
GCAACGCAGTCAGCCATGACGCAATGGGCTCTCATCGGTGACATCGGCGGCACGCACGCGCGTTTTGCGCTCACTGACCTGGCCGCAGCCGAGCCACGGTTCGAGCACGAACGGACGCTGGACGACGCGGACTACGGCAGCCTGGCCGGCGCGGCGCTGGACTTTCTGCAAACCACCTCAGCACGCCCAAGTCTGGCTGCATTGGCAGTGGCCGGACCGGCAGACGGCGAGCAGATTTCGCTGACCAACCACGCGTGGTCGTTCCGGCGCGACGCGCTCCGCCGCCAGCTGGGCGTCGATACCTTGCTGCTGGTCAACGACTTCACCGCCATTGCATGGGCGGCGCCGCAACTGGCGCAAAGCGACCGGGTTCCGCTGCAGGGTCCGGTCCGGATTCCGCCCGAAGCACCGGTCACGCTGGTGGGTGCGGGCACGGGCCTTGGCGTCGGTCTGCTGGTGCAGCCGCCCGCGCAGCGCTGGCAGGTGATTGCAACCGAGGGCGGTCATGCGGGTTTTGCCCCCACCGATGATGAGGAGCGCGCCATTGGCGACTGGCTGGCCACCCGCTACGGTCGGGTCTCCAATGAACGGCTGCTGAGCGGCCGGGGTCTGTCGCACATAGACGCCGCGCTGCGCGGGCTGAAGCCGGCCGCGGCGCCCGCGCCCCAGCAGGGTGAACGTGACGCCAAGGACATCGTTGACGCCGCGCTGCAGGGCACCGATGTCCACGCCCGGCGTGCGCTGGCGCGCTTCTGCCGCATTTATGGTGCGGTGGCAGGCGACGCGGCGCTGATGCATGGGGCGCGCACCGTGCTCATCGCAGGTGGCATGGTGCTGCATTTTGCGGAATTCTTCCGCAACAGCGGCTTCATGGACGCGTTCGTGGCAAAAGGGCGCCACACGCGCTACATGAAATCCATGGCGGTGCAGGTCATCGTCCACGCCAACCCGGGGCTGCTGGGTGCGGCCGTGGCGCTGCGCGAGCGACACGCACAACATGGCGCAGGAGGAGCGCGGCAGGCGACGCAGACACTGGGTCGGCACGACAACCGAGCACATGACGGGTGACCCCACCGGTGCCTCGATGACCTTGCCGCCACGCGGCATCATTGGAGCGGTTGAGCCGGACTTCAATCGCCAGCCGGCTCGCTGGCTCAACAAGCTGCGAACCGGGCCGGGCCGCGCTTGTGGCCAGCGCGCGGGACCCACCCCGCGCAGGCAGCCAGGAACCGACGCGTTGGATCTCCGCGTCGCATGCAGCCCGGGCGATGCGCATGTCCGGGATACACTTCATGCGTGCGCTGGCAGCAACCCGCTGCTCACGCGTTCTCGCCGGCGCGACCAGCGCCCGCGATGAAAACGCCTTGCCACATCAGCGAGCAGGCACAATGCCGCGAATTTGGTGCTTCAAATCGCATGTTCACCATTCCCCCAGATGAGCGCCGCGCCACCGCAGTGCTCGTTTTGGCGCGCATCATCGACCGGCAAGGCCATTGCAGACGCCGTCCATGGCGTGCCGGCGCATTTTGGCCTTGTGGAGGCAAGCCGGGGACGGCGCGCAGGCAGCGGAAGCGCCGGCAGCAACCGCCTGGTCGTCGTGTCCAACCGTGTCGCACGCCAGAACGAGGTTCGCGCGGGTGGTCTGGCCGCGGCCATGCGCGCGGCACTCATGGAAAACGGCGGGTTGTGGTTCGGCTGGAGCGGCAACCTGGTTGCCGAGGACAGGCGCCAGCTGCATCATGAATCAGACGGCGCCATTGATTACGCGCTCCTTGACCTGACGCAGGAAGAATATCAGGCGTACTACCTGGGATTTTCCAACCGCAGCTTGTGGCCCCTGCTGCACTTTCAGCCCACGCGCATGCAGTACAGCCACGCCGAGTATGCAGGCTACCGCCGCGTCAACCAGCTGTTCGCGCAAAAGCTTGCGTCGCTGCTTCGGCCCGCGGATCGCATCTGGGTGCAGGATTACCATCTCATCCCCCTGGCCAGCGAGCTGCGCGCGCTGGGAATCCGCGCACGCATGGGCTTTTTCCTGCACGTCCCGCTGCCGCCGCCGCAGCTGCTGGCCGACCTGCCCTGCCACGCGGACCTCATGCGCACGCTGCTTGCCTACGACCTGGTCGGCGTGCAGACCGCTGCGAACGCCACGTCGCTGCGCCGCTATTTCCTGGATGTCGCGGGCGCCAGCTGCACAGGGGATACGGTGACGCAGGACGGCCGGCAGACCCGCATTGCGCCGTTCCCGATCAGCATCGATACGGCTCTGGTGGCGCGCCAGGCAGAGGCTGCGATGAACAGGTCGGCGTTTCGCGGGCTGCGCGCCAGCGTGAATGGCCACAAGCTCGTGATCGGCGTTGACCGGCTGGACTACTCCAAGGGCATTTCGCAGCGGCTGCAGGCGTTTGACCGGTTTCTGGCGCAGCACAGGCCGTGGCGCAAAAAGGTCTCGCTCCTGCAGGTGGCGCCGATTTCACGCAAGGAAGTGCCCGAATACCATGAACTGAGACTGGAGGTCGAGCGCATCGTCGGCGCCATCAACGGCCATCACGCGCGCCCGGACTGGCTGCCCATACGCTACGTCAACCACAGCTTTGCCCGCGCCACGCTCACGGGCTTCTACCGCATGGCGCGCGTTGCGCTGGTGACGCCGCTGCGCGACGGCATGAACCTGGTTGCCAAGGAGTTTGTCGCGGCGCAGGACCCGGCGGACCCTGGCGTGCTGGTGTTGTCCCGATTTGCAGGTGCGGCGCAAGAGCTGCAGCAGGCGCTCCTGGTCAACCCCTATGACCCGGACGACCTGGTCGACGCCCTGGTGCAAGGCTTGGAGATGCCACTGGCCGAGCGGCGCGCCCGCTGGCAAGCCATGTTTGAATGCATTTCAGCCCATGACGTCGGGGCATGGCGCAAGGCGTTTCTCAGCGCCCTGGAGCGCTGCGGGCTCCCCCATCAGCACCGGGTCCCCCGCACCGTCCTGTCGATGGCTGAGATCCGGCTCGGCCCTGCAGCGACCTGCGCGGTGCCCTCGTGTGCCGTTGCCAATGAAGAAACCGCCGACTGATGCGGCTGCACCAAAAGCAGGCGCCGGCCCGCTGCTTCTGCGATACGCACATCAGGACAAGGTCACCCGCAGTCGTGCAGGGAAAAAGCGGATGGACGCAGAAGAACACCGGCGAGAGCATACGCCGCGCGGCACGGGGCGAGCTTGGTAACCAGCGGCCGGTCCGGTCCGCCGGCAGCACGTGGCTGCCCGCGGCAACAACGCAACTTGTTCGCCTGTCCTGCATCAGCACATGCGCAGTCCTGCATAGTCGCGGCATGCGCGCTTGCATGGTTTCGGCATGTCCTGCGGCGCAGCGGCCCGGCACCGGGATAGCGGTGCCTGCGTCTACGATGAGGTGAGAGGGAGTGACTTTCGATCCGGTGGCGGCGTGGCCACGCTCGATTGGGTGCACTCGTACAACAACATCCGGCTACTCGAAGCGATCGACAACATCGCACCGGCAGAAGCTGAGGCAAAATACTTCAGCGATCGAACCATCGAACGAGCCTTGGCAGAAGCCACTACTTTAACCACGCAGCCTTCTCAAAAACCGGGGCGATTCAGGGAGGAGCGATATCTAAACTTAATACTGTTCAGATAATATAAAAAGCGATAAAATTTTTCTCTTCTTCTCCACCCCCCCAGATGGAGAAGGCTCATGGCGCGCAGCCGCAACACGTTGCCGCAACAGATCGACGTTGCCCACTTGATCAGTACCGGCGTGCTGGCCCTGCTCGAGCGGCTGCAACCCGATCAGCTGTTGCTGGCCGACAGGAGCTTTTACGCCTTTGCGCCGTGGCACAAGGCGCAGGCCAGCGGCGCCAAGCTGCTGTGGCGCGTCAAGTCCAACCTGCGGCTGCCCGTGCACAAGCGCCTGCGCGATGGCTCGTACACGAGCGAAGTCTTTGCCAGCGGCGATCGCAAGCGCCGCCAGGGGCAGAAGGTGCGCGTCATCGAGTACACGCTGGCCGGCGTACCAGGACCTGCGCAGACGTACCGGCTCATCACCAACCTGGACCCCGAGGAAGGGACCGCCCAGCAGCTGGCTGCGCTCTACCACGAGCGCTGGGAGATAGAAAATACGTTTGGTGAGTTCAAGACGCACCTGGCCGGCGGCTATTCGAGCGCACTGCGCAGCAAGACGCCCGAGCTGGTGCTGCAGGAGCTGTGGGGGCTGCTGCTGGCGCACTTTGCCGTGCGCCAGCTCATGGCGCAGGCCGCGTGGCGACAAAAGCAGGACCCGGACAGGCCCAGCTTTGTGCACGCGGTGCGCGTGCTTCGCCGACGCCTGCCACAAGCGGCGGTCGTTCCCCCTGAGCGTCTGCCTGTCTGGCGTGATGCGCTGCTCACCGAGATTGCTGCGGGCACGGCCGTGAGCAGCCGCGGGCGCATCAACCCGCGTGGGGTCAAGCGCAAGATGAGCCATTTCAACTTGCGCCACAGGGGCGCCAGACTGCATCGCAAGATTGCGCCTGTGCCTGTCTTGATAATCAATTCTAGTTAAATGAACAGTATTGTCCCCAAAAGGGAGCGAAGCGGAGATTGATGATTTTGTGTTCCGTTGCGCGCGAGTGCTGGGAGCGGCGATTGCGGACAAGTTACACGGCACAGGTTACGCGGTTTTGCAAGGTCAGCGCGAGCTCCGGACACCCACCTCATGCGGCGCAGCAGCCGCAACAAGGCGCGGATCAACGCAGCGCAGGTTTCAATAACGAAGCGGACGCGCGGGTTCAAGCTGCGATTCCATGGATACCAAGCTGGATACCAACAAGCTGGATACCGACGCACGCAGGCCGTGGTCCCAGTCACTTGGGAATTCATGATTGAGAGCTTGAGAAAGAATCCCTCATGCCCGCTTTGACCGCCCAAACCCGCCCACTCCGCGTTGCAAATGCTCGCCATAGCCCAGGCTATGCCTGCGCTTTGCGTCTTGATTGGACGGGCTTTGGCGATCCTCTCGGGCGCGATCAATTCATTCTCAAGCTCTGAGCCGACCTGGCTTCACCCTGCCCAAGGCCGTAGTGGTACAGGCGAGAAAGTAGGCCAATCTCTTGCGTTCGAGGACCGGGCAACGGCCAAAGCGACGAGAGCAGACTCCAGATGTGCGCGCGGCTGGCTGCACCAAGAGCTTGAGCAGCTCCAACGGCTTAACGATATGGCGCGGCGTTGATCGGATCATGGCAGGATCGCCGCCAAGTCCGCCAAGATGCTCCGCGCGTTGAATGTGGCAAGGCAGGCGGCCTGCCCATCTGCGCCGACGTTTTGGGATGCCATGAGGACGGCGGTACAGTTCAGAACTCCAGCGGCGCCGAACCTGATGATGTCTCATCAGCCGTGTCTGAGTCACGCCACCCGTCCTTGCTTGCTTCGATCAGATACCAGCCACACTGGATGTACGGCGATTGCCCGGTTGGTTCGTCGACGCTCCAGTCCTGCAAGCCGAGCTACTGTCAAATCTGGTGTACGCAGGCTTGCATGGTTGATCAGGCAACAAGCCGCCGGTGCTCGTGCTGTCCATCGTGGTTTGCGGGCTCGCCGTCGATGAAGACGGTGCCGGCAAGTGGCTCGGCGATACGGCTTGGCGCATTGATGCGCCGCCATGAACGTTCGGCCTCTTTCACGAGTTTGAACGTCAACCCGAGGAAGCTTGCCCTTGAGACGCACCCCAGTCGTTCCACACAGTTGGTTGATCGTGCAGAATCGCGTTCGGCTTGCCGAAGGCGATTCTCGTTGCGCCCAGAAAAATGTGACGGACAACGAAATTTTTTGGCGCAGCTCACGAATAACATAACAAGACAGGTGTATATTGGGCTTCGAGTGTCACCTCCGCGTACATGACCTGACTAGTACCAACGCTACACCGTACGCATGCGCGCCCAGGCGCCATGTGGTGATTGTCGGGGAACCGGGCAATGGCAAATCTTGCGCTGCTGGATCTCATCAGTCCGTATGTTCTGCGCGGCGAGAACATCGGTGCACAGCATGCTGCGCTTTCCGTTCTCCGAGTGGTGTCCTGCGAAGAGGCCTGTGACGATTTCGGCGTGGTGGTACGCGGCCGTTGCGAGTTCAATGGACACATGAACATCGACCCCGGTGGCCTGCGGGTGGATGCAGGCGCCGACGAGGGCGCAGCCGCATTTGACCCCAACCGCCGCAGTCCCGTCTTCGACATCCGTGAGACCGCAGTAGCGTTCGAGCTGTTCGTGCCACGCGCGGGCTCGGCCATCATCGCTGCCGGAGCTGCAACGATCACGGACCCTGGTTTCACGGCTACCCGCGACGTGTTCGACGCGTGGGACGCCCTTCCCCTGGATCCCGCACCCAGTGACTACCCGGCCAGCGGCTTCACCCTGGACCTGATCCTTGATGCACCGTCGGTGCGTCCGCCGTTCCTGCACCCGGCGAAGCTCGACGCCCAGGGCATGCTCATCCCCGACAAGAGCGTGAAAGAGGTAGCGCTCACGCTGCCGAAGCTGCGCTTTCGCCTGGCCCACGGCAACGCCAGCGGCAGCCAGCTCACGTTCGACCTGGTATCAGCCGGGGTGTCGAGTCTGGACGATCCGGGCAATATCGACGTGGCAGAGCTTGTTTCCATGACGCCGCCGTACGCCTTCATCGGCAGCGTGAAGGATCGCGTGTTTGGCATTGGCTTTCGTGGAGCGACGCTGGATCTATCCAACGGCACCACGCCGCCGGCGCTGATGCAGAAGTGCGGCGTGGGCGACGACTGGACCGGTCTGTACCTGCCCGAGGTGCGCGTCTTCATCGCCCCGGAGGGGGCCCGGGACTTCGCTTTCGAGGCGGGTGCCAACCAGCTGCTGATTGGCTTTGGCGACGGCGACGGCATCTGGGGTGACTTCGAGGCTGCCCTGATCAACCAGGGCAGCGGCGAACTGAAGCTCAGCGCACGCTTCTTCGACAGCGAAGGCCACGCCTACGGCATTGAACAGGTGGATGCCACCCACGCCAAGGCGCGCGTGCCGGCGCAGACGCGCATGGTTGTCGACGTCAGTGGCGGGCGCACACCGTACACCCGGAAGGTACGGGTGGGCGGAGGACCGGCGCAGACCGGAATGACCTTCAACCTGGATCTCTCCACGGCGTCGCCCCAGGGCATCGTGGTCACCGTGGACGATGCCAGCGGGACAGCGCTGCACGCGACGTTGACCATTCACGCCGAGCGCCGCCAGGCCACACCCGTGCTGGCCACGCCAGGCGAGACGCCAGCTCCCGTCCTCATCGCGACCCTCACCGCGGCAGCGGACACACCGAAGATCGTGATCGCCTCGCAGACCACGCAGGACGTGCTGCTCACCACCGACCCCGCCGATCCGACCATCCTGTGGAGCCTGGATGGCGGGGCCGAGACCGGTCCACAGACCAGCTTCCTGGTAACCCTGGCTCCGGGCGACACACACACGGCCCGCGCCCGCAAACCCGGCGCCAGCGTCCCCGGCAGCCTGGACTTCTATTACTACTACAACGAGCCGCCAGACTCCCTGGGCGATGATGCGCAGCGTCTGGAGTCCTTCGGCGAGGCGGGCCAGAACGTCTCCAACGTGCGCGCGGTAAGCAAGGACACGCCGCTGCGCGACGGCGTATCCCGGCCGCCGTGGATAGCCTACAAGCCCCAGTTCGATCTGGCTCCGGCGGGCTCGGTCATTCGCATCATCGGCCAGGCGAGCTACGAGGGCCATGCGGAAGCGAGCTACCGTCGCTTCAATTACCTGCTGGCGCGGCGCCGGGCCATCACCGCCCGGGAACTGATCCGCGCCCATTTCGCCGCCAAGAATTTCGACCTCACGGGCATGCTTCCCGCCGAGGGCACGCAGGACGACGCTGCGGTCAATGCCTGGGTGAGCAGCACCGGCTGGATGACCCACGCAGCGCCTGACGACCGCGACTGGTGGAAGGCCAGCGTGCAGCTTCCCGCCGGACTCAGCACTGCCGACGACGATGCCGAGGGAACCCTCAACCGCCCCACCGCCCCATCCGTGCCGGCGGAGATCCCGGTGCGCGACCCGCCGGTCCCGCAACCGCAGGCACCAGACTGGTTCCGCTCGGCCAGGCTCAAGGTGCGCATCGTGCGCAGCACGCTGATCGCGGCGGAGATCGACGCGGAAATCGACTTCCAGACCGCCACCGAACAAAAGCTCGCCGCCTCCGGCCAGTTGGGTGGTGCCCAACCGCCGCAGGGCCACACCCTGCAGAACGGCGTGCCCCTCGGACCGGACAACCCCGCTGACGGCATCACCAAGTTCCAGATCCTGTGCCAGTCCGATCCCGCTACCGGCAATGTCACCACGCTGATGGCGGTAGGCGCCGATCCGGCCGACAAGGACGGACTGGCGTGCTGGGGCTGGATGCCGGGCGAAGCGGTGCCTTCCGACAAGAACATGGCGCTGTCGTTGCTCGGCTCATACCTCAGCTTCTGGCCACTGCTGGTGGCAGCGGCAGCGGGCGGCAAGGGCGAGCTGGTGGACGCGATACTCCCCGGCGCCGCCCTCGAGGTGCCTGGCGCGATCGCGCTGTTGCCATGGTTCGAGGTGGAGCGGGTCATCGTCTACGGGGCGGAATACCTGCAACGCAACCACGGTGACGAATTCGAAGGCAACCTGCTGTTCGACGTGGGCATCGACTGGTCGGCGAACCTGCTCGACATCATCAAGATCGAGAAGGAGCATCCGCTGTCGGTGCGCTACAAGGCCATCGGCCTGCGCTTCGGCAACCGCACCGACGACGGCACGGCCCAGTTCAGCCTGCGGCCGATATTCGACAGCTCGCGCGGCTACACCATCGACCTGCAGAGCGGTGGCGCGCTGAAGATTGCCAAGCCGCTGGGGCAGATCCTGCGTGTGCTGGGTGCGCGCCTTTCGCGGACCAATCCCCTTACCTTCGAGATCGACATTGGTCTGGGCGTCGATCTGGGTGTGGTTTCCGTGGACCGCGCCAGCGTGCGCGCGTATCTTGACGGCTCGCATCCACCGGAGCTGACCGCACTCGCCGCGTCCGTTGACATCCCCGGTGCCCTGGTCGGCTCGGGCTACCTGCAGATCGGCTCGGCTACCGACAGCGGCGGCCACACCATCTCCACCATCGGTGGCCAGCTCGATCTCACGCTGCGCCCGTTGAGCCTGCGTGTGGCCGCATCGGTCGAGGTGGCAAACATCCCGGCAGACGCCGGCGGCCCCGCCACCGGCGTGTATGTGGGCTTGAACGTGGTGCTACCGGTGGGCCTGCCGCTGGGCAGCTCCGGACTCGGCATCTTCGGCTTCCGCGGCATCTTCGGCATGCACTACGAGCGCAATGCCAGCATCGGCGCCGGCAGTGGCGTGCCCGCGCTGGCGTGGCTGCAGGCTGCCGGCGGCAAGCCCAACCTGCTGGTCAATCCAGACACCCAGGTGAAGCTGTGGGTGCCGCATGTCGACCGCTGGGCGTTCGGCCTGGGCATGCTGGTCGGGACCATGGAAGGCGGCGTGATCATGAACCTGGACGGCACGCTGCTGCTGGAGCTGCCCGGACCGCGCGTGCTCATCATGATGAACGCGCGCATCGTCTCCCCACCGCCGAGCATGGACCAACTGGGCAACTCCGGCGGCGTACTTGCCGTCATCGAGATCACGCCTGAGCACTTCCTGCTTGGCATCCTGGTGCACTGGGACATCCAGCACCTGATCAAGATCGAGATCCCCATCGAGGCGCTGTTCCCGTTCGCGCCCGACTCCGGCAAGTGGCACATCTATCTCGGCGCGCGACCCGATCTCGGACGCCCCGTCGAGGTGGATGTGCTGGGGATCGTGAAGGGCACCGGCTACCTGATGTTCAAGGGTGACGGCCTGCCCCCGTACCACGTCCACAACGCGACGCTGCCGGCGATCCAAGGCTTCGGCATCGGTCTGGGCGTGGCCGCATCGTTCACCTGGGGGGACACCAGCGTCGGGCTGTACCTGCGCATCGGTGGTGGCATGGACGCGGTGCTCGGCCTCGATCCGTTCGTGCTCGCCGGCACCATCTACGTGAGCGGTGAGCTGCGCCTGTTCATCGTCTCCATCGGCGCCGACGCGCAGCTCACGGTCATAGTCAACGAGCAACCCGATGGAGATCTCGCGCTCTATATCCACGGCAAAGCGTGCGGCCATGTGAGCCTGCTGTTCTTCGACATCGAGGGCTGCGTGGACGTGACCATCAGCGGCCCATCCCCGAGCGCGCCCATGCCGCTGCTGGTGGACAAGGTGTCGCTGAAAAGCCACTCACCCGCGTTGCTGGTGGGCACCGGCGTGGACCGCGGCATCGACGCCAGCCTGGGTGATTGTCTCGCTCAGGACGCCAAGCCCGACGTAAACGACCCACACCTGCCGGTGGTGCCCATTGATGTGGTGCCGGTGGTCTCCATGAAAATTCCCCCGGTGGCGGCGGCGAGCCTGACGCTTGGTGGCGTGGGCACGTCGGTGCCAAGTGCGCCGGGCGTGCCTGTCGATGGCTATGCGGAGCGTGGCGGCGAGCGCTACCGCTACGAACTGTCCGCGCTCGTTCTGGAGCGCATCGACCCGTCCTCGGGCGCGTCGATCGCCCCCCCGGTGCAGGGCAGCACCGCACCGGTGGTGTGGTGGACCGTGCAGGACGCGACCGGGAGCAATGCCACCGCACAGCTCGCCCTGTTCACCTGGGACCCGGCCCCGGCCACCAAGGCTCTGGAGAAAACTGACCGACTCAAGGAAACCATCCACGAGCGCTGGGGCCGCGTGTGCGAAGATGCCGCGCCGGCGGCGGACGTACTGTGGACGTTCCGCTGGGAAGCCGTTGGCCCCTCGCCCACCGGCTGGGATTTGGAAGGTATCGCCTGGCCCGACCCGCCTGGCACGCGGCGCTCCACGCCGCCGGAGACCAGGTTGCATGTCTCGGAGCGCTGGCGTTCTGGCGATATTGCGCTGGATACCCTGCGCGGCATCTTTCCCGCCATGGTCATTGCCGGCTTGGTGCCTTGCTATCAGCCGCCGGCAAAAGGTGGGCCGGGCATCATCCGGCGCCCGCCCATGGACGTCATCAAACTCCCGGCCACGCTGCCTCGGCTTGTCGTGGGTGGCGTTGGCCCTGTGCACGCAGCGGTGCCATCCGGCGCCGCCGCAGCACCCCACGATCCCGTACACGCGGCGCTGGTGCGGCGCGACAGTCAGGCGCCGCTACGCATCACCTCGGCGCTCCACGCCAAGGTGCGCACCGGTCTGGCGGACGCCGTAGCAACAGGCCTGTCTGCCGGCGCCGCAACCGTCATGTCCCCGCCACAAGCACTCAGCGAGGTCGTGCGCAAACTGCAACAGAGCGAGCCACTGGCCAACGCCGAGCTGCTGGCCACCTTTGGTGCCATGGCAACCATTCAACCATCAGCAGCCAGCATCCCCATGATGTTGGTGCCGGGCAAGCGCTGCCAGGTGCGGGCACTGGAGGCACCCCTGCTCGACGACGGCCGCCCGATCGTATTCGGTGATCCGGCCAAGGCCAAGACGGTAGCCGAGCAGCTCAAGGCACACGGCGTTATCCATGGCCCGTTGAATGACGTGGTGGTACTGCACACGGGGGCATTCGCCCAACTCGACCTGCTGCTGTTCGTGCGCCGGCACCTGCTGTCGCCACGGCAGCTCGTGGTGCGCACTCTGGACGGCAACGGTCAGCAGCTCACCAGCCTGTTCATCAGCACTGCCGACATCGCGCCACCGAAGACGTTGCCGGCGCACTGGACCGACCCCACCGGCCCCTGGGTCGACGACATCGCCGAGTTGCTGGAAGCACCAGCGCAGCTTGACGGCTACGTCGCTGTCTATGTACGTGTACCGAAGGCGCCCAAGGCCGACCGTGTGGAGATTGGCATCGTGCCCGACCCGCGCACGGACGCCAAGCACGCACGCGACGGCGTCGCCGCGGGCCAGAAGCAGCTGTTCCCTGGCTATTACGTGGGGGCCATCGGCGCCGTGTCCTTTGCCGAGGTGGCACGCAGCGACTGGGACCAGACTCAAATCGACCGTGACCGCGAGACCATCACCAAGGCTCTGGGCAGCAGTGACAACGTGCTGCTGTTCGCAGACTCTCTCTACCGTCTCACTGCCACCTGGAGCGGGACGCGCAAGTCCGATGGCCAGACCCGGGGCAGCGAGACCCAGACCTTCTGGTTCAAGACCGACCGTATCGGGGTCACCGGCGACTCGCCCCCCAAGCCGGTATTCCTGTCCACACCGCCGTTGCCCGTGCGCCTGGACCCGTGGATGCTGGTGACTCTGCCGGCTGACCGCGAGACGGGCTGCTTCGCCGGCGAACCCACGCGGCTGGTATTCAACACCCATGACGTGGACCGCGTGTTTGCCGCCTACGGCAAGGAGCTGCGCGTGCGCTTCCAGGCCGCATCCTCGCGCCACCCCGCAGGCGGCGGCGCGGTGCCGCATCCATTCCCGATCAATGCCGCCACCGTGGTACCACTGAAGGCGACGGTGCTCTCGCCATGGGAGGACGCAGCCCAGGAGGTTCTCGCAGGCAGCTGCATACCCAGCGACGGGGACCGCGTGCGGCACAGCCAGGTGGACATCCCCATCCCGCTGGAGCTTTTTACCGACTACATCATGGACGTGGAAATGGTGGACGTGGGTGCGGCGCCAGACGCCCGCGGTCCCGGCATCTACCGTCGCCATTTCTCCACCGGTGGATTTACCACGCTCAACGATTTCGCGGCCTCGCTGCAGGGCGCCTGGCCCACGGCACGCGCCTGCGAGCCCGGCGCACTGGATGCGGTGCGCGCGTACTTCAACGGTCGCGCGCCGCTGGGTGCCGAGCTCGACGACCAGCTCCGCAGCCACGGCATCGAGCCGCTGGAGGTGCCGCACCACGCAAGAATCCTGGTGTTCTGGTCGCAGGCAGGCGGCAACCCGCCACAACCGGCGGGCGTGCTGGTCGATGCCACCGAGCCGGTGTGGCGCTCACGCCCCTACCCCAGCTCGGTGACTGACGACACCGGTCCGGTGACCGCACAGCGCTGGGTGCTGGCGGACACGGAATGGCTGGAGCTGCAGGACCAGAGCGTCGCCGGCGTGGTGGCCGCGGGCGGATTGATCCGGGCACCCGGCGGGCAGCGCGCACTCATCGTGCTGGCGCCCAATGCCCGCGGCAAGACCCTGAAAATCGATCTGGTGAGCAAGGCCTTCCCGGCGCTGACGTTCCTGACCCAGACCGAACAGCGCGCGACGCTGATCGAGCTGAAGCTGGATCGTGCGCCCTGGGAAGAAAGCTAGACGGATCGAGGAGAGCGCGCTGTGGCAGCAAAACGCATTGTCGATCCCAACCAGTTCATGCTGCTGGGCGCGGTCACGGATTGGGCAGCCATTAATCGGTGGCGCAGCACGCGCAATCTGGCCGTTGCTCCGCCGAAAAACATCTTGCAGGAGCGCGGGCTCAAATCCGCGCGTCTGGTGCAGCTGCGCTGGCTGATGACGCCGGCCTTGGGTTATCCCACCGAGCCATTCAAGGTATGGCGGCGTCCTGCCGCACCCATGCAGGGCGAGCGCGTGGTCAGCTGGGAAGTGGTGAACATGTTCGGCATGGCCATCGTGAATTTCGACCGGCCGCGGGTGTTCGTACGGGTCAACCTGCAGGGCTCGTCCGGCGGCACCATCCTGGCCTTCGCCGGTGCGCCGTTCGTCTCATCCGTGGTGGCGTTCCGGACGGTGTCCGCCAGCGGCGGCATCATCACCCTGTCGGGTCCGGCGATCCAATGCCTGGTGGTGTCGGCCGGAGTGGGTATCCGGTCCATTACCGGCATGGACGTCGCGGCGGCGGACGATCCTGGCTGGGAGCTGGCGGAGATTGTCGGGCTCCCGGTGGACGCGAGCTGGAGCGGCGTGCTCGATCTGGGAGTGAAACAGGGACTCAGCGGCGCGCTGACCGATCCGCGCGATGCGGCGCTGGATCGCTTTCGCCGCGGTGCGCCGTTCTATGGCTGGGCAACGGACATCAGCGCGAGCGTGGCGGCACCACCGTGGGTGCTGGCAGAGCCCAAGGCGATGCTGCAGGTGATGGCCTCACACGTGCTCGGGCCCCTGCGCCAGATGATCACGACCCGCGCACCCCCAGATCAGGCGGCATTTACCGTCCAGCACGTGCTGCCGCCCGCCAGTGGCAACGGTGAGTCTGCCACCACGACCTTCAAGCCGCTGCCAACCCTGTTGTTCGGCGCAGCGACCGACCCGCTGGCCTCGCTCATCAGTGGCTTCGGGACCGCACTGGAGGACATCGATATCCCGCCGATCATTCTCAGCGACCGTGCGCTGTTCAACGACTCCACCCACAGTGACTGGGACTTCATGGTTACCGCGCGCTACGCCAAGGGGCTCGACGGCAGATCCGCACCCGCAGAGTTTGCCGCCATCGTATTTGCCCCCGGCGTGGCCATGCCGCCGCCCGTACCCACCGGTCTCGTCGCCCACAGCGACGGCTTGCGTGCTCCGCAGACCATGGACGCCGACTGGCACGGCGTGGTGCGGGTATCCTGGGACAAGCTCGCCGATACGCTGCTGCCGTTTCGCGTCGCGAGTTTCGCCTTCGCCTGCGCACCCCAGGCGCCAGCTCACGCCGCGGTGGCGCTGATGCAGCCGCGCGCTCTGGATCCCAACCACGCCCTGCAACCCATCAGCGCCACCACCAGCGCCCAGCCAGAGTCGCCGGATACCCTGCGCGCGCTGGACGACCGCTACGCAATCGCCGGTGCTCCCAATCCAAACACGCTGCTCTACGCCCTGGCGCACCAGGACCTGTTCGGCCTGTGGAGCGCTTGGGCAACGACCCCCTTGACGATCGGCGAGCCCCCGGTCCGGGCTCTGTCGATCATCGCCACCCGGCTGGAGGTGACGCCGGTGCGCCCCGGGCCATGTCCTGCCAGGCTGGTGGTGGACTTCGCATGGGACTGGGCCGCGCGCAGTCCGCAGCGCGTGGAGTTCTCAGGACGCCTCTATGCACAGGCGAAACTGGACGATCCCCCCGCCAACCTGAGCGTGCCGACGGGACTGCAGAGCAGTCTGGCGGGTGGCCCGGGTTTCATCCTTGCACTGAACTACAACGGCTCCGCAGCGCCGGTAGTGGTGACCGGCTCGGCCACGGTCACGGCCGTTGTGCAATTTCTTTCCCTGGATGGCAAGAGTATCGAAGCGAGCCCGGTGACTCCCGCCGGCCCACGCCGCTACCGCATCACCGTGACGGGCTTGAGCCTGGACTTCGATGCCGCTCCGCGCCTTGGATTGGCGCTGTGGGCGCGCGCCATCGAGCATCGCGCACCGCACCGGGTGGGCGCCTGGAGCACGCGGCCAGCCGTAACCTCCAGCGCCGACCCGCGCCCTCCGGTGATCATGCTGGAGCATGAGGATGTGCTCATGGCCAGCATGGCTGACGCCGCGGGCTTGCACCACGCCCAGCTGGAGTGGCCTGCGGCATCGGGCAGCGTCGGCTACTTCGTCTACACCACCACCGAAGAGAAGTTGCGCGCCGACCGTGGCATGGCCTCCCCGTTGCGCTCGTCGACGCTGGCCGAACGCCTGCTGGCCCTGCGCGACGCATTTGCCGCGAACCCGTCACGGCGCTCGTTCACCCGTGTCAATCCGCAACCCGTGCCGGGCACCCGGATGCAGGTCACGCTGCCGCGGGGTTCCAAGGAGATTCACCTCTACGTCGTGCTGGGGGTCAGCGCTGGACAAGTCGAGTCGGCGTGGCCGCAACCGGGCGACCCCGCGCTACGCAAACGCCCCATCGCCTATGCCGCGCCGCAGGTGGTGATACCGGCCCCACCCGACCTGGAGGTGTCACGGGTACTGGATACCAGTGTGGTACCGCCGGCATATCGCGCGCAGTTGCGTGTGCGCGCCAAGTCCGGCGCGACGGTCACGCGCATCGATCTGTACCGGGTGCGTGTATCCGGAGCCGCGGTGTTACTTGACACCATGGGGCCACCCATCGCGCGCATCAGCGGCGCCACGGCCGACTATGCGGTGACACCCACGGTCTCCAGCGAGGCGGGGGTGAGTCAACCCCTGGGGACGATCACCGGCCGGGACGCCGTGGGCGGTTCGTGGAAGCGCGTGTTCTACCGCGCGGTGGCGTGGGCCGGCAACGATCCCGGCCGTGGGCTCTACGGTGGACGCTCCCAGGCCAGCGTGCTGCGTGATGTGGTGGTGCCGCCGGCCACGCCACCGGACTTGTCGGCTTTGACCTGGCACTGGCCGGGCGGTGCTCTCGGCGATGCGCGGATCGACGCCACCAGCCTTGCGCCGGTTGAAGACACGCCACTGGGTCCGCATCGAATCCGCGTGGACGTGCTGGCCGAGCATGACGACGGCACCAGCGCAATGCTGTTCACCTATCCGCCGACGCCAGGCGACGGGGACCATCTCAACGCGGTCCCCACCAGCCCCCCAGCGCCGGGCACACACGGCCTTTGGCGCACCCCCAGCGGCACGCCCGGTCAGAGCGGATTGCACGTATTGGCACGCCGCGCCTCGACCGGTGACCGCTTGAAGATTCGCTTGCTACTCAGTGATCCGCTGGGACGCAGTACCGAACGGGCACTCGAAGTGCCAGCCGGCAGCCCACTGCTCGCACCGGATATCCTGATGCCCAAAGTGGTGAAGATCATGGGCAAGGGTTTCGTGGTCTCGTTCCAGACCTCGGTGCCGGTGACACCCACGGCCGCGGGGCCTTACGTGCTCAGCGCGAAATACGTGCCACGCCTGCTGTTCCCACTGCCCCTGCCCCTACCTGGACCGCGACGGCGGCCGGGAGGCATGGCCATCTCGGTGCAGAAGCCCCTGCCGGACATCCGCATCGCTGCGGCAGGCGAGAATGTTTTCGCCGACTCCGATGCGATTCCGTTGCGTCGTGCACCGGGGCCCGGGGCACACACACGTGTTGCCGTGGCGGTGCGGGGCAGCCTGGGCGGCAAATTGACCATCACCCTGACCGCGCCGGACGGACGCACCAAGTCGTTGCGCCGTACGCTGAGCCGAGGATAGCGCCGGAGGAAACGTTCATGGTTGCACTCATCCCACCACAGACCGTCCTCACCTCCACGGACGCGGCCAATCAACTCCAGGCCAACACGCTGGACGCGCTGGGCCTGACAGCGCCGAACCTGAGCTCGGGATGGGCCGATGCCACGCCCACGGCCAGCGACTACGCCGCGGCTTCCCTGCAGCTGACGCTGAGCAATCCGCGCGCGCCATTTCGCGCGCCGCTGCGCATAGAGCAGACGCCGACGGTGTGGAGCGACCTGAACGGCGATCCGGTGGGCGGGCCAGTAGCGGTGCTGGCGCTGCATCCGGAGGCGGCGCACCGCCTGGCAAAGCTGGTTGAGGTGCGCCTCGGCGCGCCCCTGATACGTCCGCTACCGGTGGCGATGCTGGTGCATGGCGTGTCCGCACCTGCCACACCGCAGCCCATCAACTGGTTCCGGGCCGGCGAAGCCCTGGGCTTCGCCGGTGCACACGCCGTGTCGTTCCACGATGCCCGCGGGCTGCCCATCGATCCGCTGGCGATGGCGGCGCTGTTCCTCGATTTGCTCACCTGGCGCCCCGCGTTGCGGATCGGCGACCCGGCCATGCCCGCAGTCGGGGCTGCAGGTGGGCTCAACGGCATCCTCGCCCTGGTGACCTCGTCGATACGCTGTCACGTCATCGATCCCCACGGCCGAGGCTACGTACCCAACCGCGACGCGGCGCGGCTCAAGGTCATTGACGCCGGCAACGCCGAGGTCTCTGCGGTTGCCGACAGTGGGCTGATCACCTTGGCAGCGAATCAACGCATCGGCCGCTCCAGCGCCGATGATAGCGCCGAGAATACCGCCCTCGCCGGCACACAGCGGCGCCCACCCCTGCAATGGGGCTGGGCCCATCAGGCGGTACTGGCGCGCACTGCGCTGGTACCGCCGCCACTACCCGGCGGCGTCACGCTGGCCACCCAGTTCTTCCGCGTCGTTGCGGTGGACCTGGACTGGCATCTGCTGGGCAACCGCACGGCGGCAACGGTAAACGAAGTGCCCGGTGACGACGACACGGTGCCTGACTTCGCACTCCCGATAGTGCGTACCGCCGTGCCGAATTTCGACTATCTGGTGGACGCCATGGACGTATTGGGTGCGGCCAACCAGATTGCCGCGGGCTTCCCGCCGTCCGGCGCGGACGTGCTGGCGCTGCTCGCCTCGCCCGCCATCGACACCACGCTTGCGCTACCACCTGGGCCGGGCGCGGCGGGACACTGGCCGGCCTTTCCCTCGCCCAATCCCGGCGGCAGGCTGACCGCCAGCGCAGACGCCACCCAGGGTCTGATCGCCGCGTTCCGCGCGCCTGCGGATGGCGCGAATGCGAAGCTCGACGTCATCGTGACCATCGCCGCCGATGCCGTGCCCGCTGGCACCCACCTGCGGATATTTCCGCGTCGCTTCATGGAGATCGATGCCATCGGCGAGCAGCCCTCGTTCGTTCGTGCCGATGGCGGAGCCAGTATCGCCGTGGCCGGCCAGCCCACCCCCGTACTGCTGGTCAACCCGTTCGCGCTGCAAGGCACTGACCCGCTGCCCGTCGCCGCCCGCCTCACCGTGGATGTGGTAGCCGTCGGCCGCAACGGCCAGCGCCGGCTGCACTCGGCGGTGGACCTGGACGTAAGTACTACCACCGCATCATGGACGGACCACAGCGCCCGCTTCGGTGGCACGGCACTCCTGAACGTGCCGACCGTGACCGCTCTGATGTCAGCATTTGGCGCCACTGCGGTGGCGCCGGCTTCGCTGTTCGGCATTCCGCCGGGCGTACCGCCGGCGGGTGGCACGCCCACCGGCATCCTCGGCCTGGTGCGGCGGCTGGCCAACGAGACTACGGCTCCGCGACAGGGTCCGCACCTGCCCACTCAAGGCCGCTTCGATACCGTATGGGCGGTGGGTGCCACGCCAGCATCCGGACAACCACTGGCATGGAAGGCCGTGCTGAGTGGCGCGCGCTGGACCCCGGAGAGCCGCAGCGCACAGCCCGAGCTGGGCGACCCGGGTAACCCGGCCGGCCCCGACGTGCACGCCGCCGGTGTGCGCGTGGAGGGACAACTCGGCTACGACCTGGCGTTCCATGCGCTCAAGCGTACGCAGCCCATCATTCCCATGTCAGCGGGCACGCCGGGATGGCTCATGACCACGGGCGGCGACAACTGGAACGACCCCGCGCCGGACACCACCGGCACGGTCGCCGCGGCCATGCTGGAGACCATTGCCCCGTTCTGCGACACCCCGGAGCTGGGTATTTCAGCGATTCCGGTACCGCAGCCGGGTGACACCATCCAGAATGGCATCAACGCACTGGCCGACCTCCTGGGCGTTCCCCACGTGACGTTTTCCACCGCGAACGAGGACCGACTGCGTCGTGAGCTGCAACGGGAGATGATCACGGCCAAACATGGCCAGCGCGACGCGTTGTGGGCGCTTGCACGCGCGTTCACCGAGGCGCGGGAGTTCGTGTATATCGAGAGCCCCGCCTTCGCGCGTACCGCGCGCCCGACCGGAGCAGCCAAACCCCACGAGATCGATCTGGTCGAGGTGCTGCGCGCGCGCATGGCGGCGAACCCGCGACTGAAAGTCATGCTCTGCGTTCCCCGTGAGCCGGACATGGATCCGGCCAAGGCCAACTGGGTGCGCGCTGCGCTGGCCGAACGCAAGCAGGCCATCAATACCCTGACCGCGCAGGACCGCCAGCGCGTCGCTGCGTTCCAGCCCATCGGCTTCCCGGGACGCGCCACCTCGATCCGCAGCACGGTGGTGATCGTGGATGACGTGTGGACGCTGGTGGGCACCAGCCACATGCGCCGGCGCGGGATGACGTTCGACGGCGGCGCGGACGTGGTGAGCATCGACCGTTCATTCGGCGCGCGTGGCACCTCCGCCGGCATCGCCCGGTTTCGCCAGGAGCTGATGGCAGCGAAGCTCGGGGTAAACGTGCCTGCCGGACCGGGCAACAGCACCGCGCTGTGGACCCGGCTTGCCGAACCGGAGAGTGCTTTCGCCGTGCTGGCGGAACTGCTCGCTTCCGGCGGCCTCGGTCGCTGCGCGCCGGTATGGGCCGGCCCGACAGACAACAAGGTGATTCCCCAGACCGACGCCATCGCCGACCCGGACGGCGTGGACCCGGACGGCAACGGGCTGCTGGGCCTGTTCGGTGCATTAGTGCTGGATGCGTAGTTGGCGGCAGACTCCTGTCGCTCCGAACCTGCAGCTGGAGCGGTTCCACAGCATGCTGCGGCAGCCTGGTCAGGCTGCGCCTTGGTTGCCTCGAAGTAGGCGCTTGCCGGATTGTCCGCGCTGCCGCGGACGGCTGAAATCGAGCAGGCCAGGAACGGTTCGCTGCGTCGGCCAGCCTGACGGCTGGGTTCGACCCACCGAATCCGGTTGATATAGCCAACCCCCGATACATGGAGGTTGAAGAAGTTTTGCCGTTGCTGGGTAGTCATGACGATCTCCAAGAATGGACGCAGGAAATCGCGCAGCCCGGCACAGGCCGCAAGGCCAAGACAGGGAACGCAAAATCCCTGTCCGGGTTGCTAAAAATGACGACTCTAATCCGGCTTTGGGAGCCGGATCGTGCGCCTTTCAAGAGTTGGGACGCCGCGTGGTGCCCGTAGGGCAATTCACGTTTGAAAGACTACAGGATTGAGTCTGCGGCGTCAAGCATCATGGCGCTTGCAGTAGACGTAAAAGTGGCGCTGGATCGGGCGCCAGTCGAGAACCAGCCCGACGGCAAGCCAACTTCCATGACAGAGAAATGTAGCCATCTCCAACGCATCACCAGCCGTCAGCCACGCTGGCCGCAGATGCCCCAGCGATATGACACAATTCACGACACTGGAAGCAGGTTAATGACTGCTTTCATCGCGGGTACCTTATAGCCCATTGACCACCGATTCATCGCGTTCGAGCAGTTGCAGGGTGCCTGCAACGAACTCGCGTGCTGAAAGGATGTTGCGCACCACGGCGTGATCAACACGTCGGCAGCGTTGACCGCGGCGTCTCGCAGATGGCCTACCGCGCCCTGTGTGTCGATGATGTAAACGTCGTATGCCGGAGTGTCATCGGTGGCTCCCCGAAGCGCCATGCTGATTCGCACAAGGCGATCCGACCGTGTGGAGAGCCAGTCTTGCAGACGCTCGTCGCGGGTGTGGGATCGAACGATGTCGATCCGGCCGCCGTTGATGCTCAAGTCGGCCCGGTGACCAATCCGGGTGGCGCTGCCAGACTTGGAAACGATGGAGAGCCGTTTGCTAGCCGCGCGTCGGCTTTGGCGTCCAGGCGGCTCCGTGCATCGTCATTTCAGCAATTCAGGATCCCGCCGCGCGGGCCAGCGCGAGAATGCGATCACGTAGAGCGTGATCAGGTTGACCAGCGGCACCAGCATCAGCAGGCTGAGCCAGCCGGGAAACCCGGCCTTGGAGAAAATCTTCCAGAACGGCAGGACGACCACGACCGCGATCAGCAGCATGAACCAGCCCTGGGCGCCGAACCACACGGCCGCCCCGTTCATCGATATTCCATTCATCATGAGAGTTGACCTTTCTTGACACGTTTGAAGACACGCTGCCATGGCAGCGCCTGCCGCAGCCGCAGCGAGACCAGCCCGGCCACTGCGCTGATAGCGCCGAACACCGGGCTCGGCCCGGGCCCGAGCAGGCCCCGGGCGAAGAAGCGGGTGATGGCGATCATTATCACCACCGCGACGACGAACCTGCCGGCCGCCACGTCAGGCATGCGCTGCATCGGTCGATGCGCTGAAGCGCTGGCCGTCCAGCGGGTAGGCCGTCCAGCGAGTCGGCCGTCCGGCGTCCAGCGAATAGCGTCCGGCGTATGCCGCGCCACGCTCAACGCTCAACCTGTCCGGATGACCGATGACCTCGGCCCTTGCGGACCATGGATGAAAGCCGCCTGCGGCGGCTGATGAAGGTTTGGCGTCAAGCGTTCAGCGTCCAGCGTGTGCACACCGCGCTCAACGCTCAACGCTCAACGCTCAACCTCAAGCCCATGGCGTCCGCACCAGCTCCGGACGCAGTCATTGCTGCTGCACGGTAACCTGTTTTTGCCAGCTCAGGGCCCTGGCGGGCCAGGAGCTCTTGATGTACGCAAGCACGGCAACGATCTCTTCGTCAGACAGCGTGCCCTTGAACGCCGGCATGTCGCTTTCATAGCCTTCCGGTGCGGTCCTGCCGGGCACCAAGCCGTGGGTGACGATGTCAACGAGCAGCGCGTCCGGATGGTGCCAGGTGTGGCCGGTTTCATCGTGCGGCGGCGCCGGCAGCCTGTCGTTGGCCAGGCGCTGGCGCCAGTTGGGCTGCCCCTCGAGCGCCGCGCCGTGACAGGCCGCACAAGCGCTTGCGTAGACCGTCTTGCCCTGCGCCACCAGCGCCTTGTCCGCAGGATCTATGAAACCCGGCGTGGCAGGGGCCCGGTTGCCGTACACGGCGGCGGCAAGGGCGCCGATCAGGAGCACGCCGATGCCGCTGAAAACCCACTTTTTGCTCAGCATTGGCAGTCTTGGCTCCTGGCTTCTGCCCGGGCGCCGGCTTGCACTGGTTGAAATGCGTGCCGCAGGGCGCCCAGGGTCGCGGGATCTGTTTGTGCCTGCCAGTCAAACCAGGCAAGTTGCTCAGTCGGTTTCATGTGTTGCGACGATCGTTGCCGGCGCCAGGCAGATGCCCTGCGTGCTGCAAGATTGCATGTGCACCAGAACGCGGCTGTCTTGCGCTTGGTCCAGGCCCGCAATCTCGATGCGGGTGCGGTCCTTGTAAACCAGGATGTCCTTGTCGTCGATGGCGATACCTATGCTTTGACCGGGCGGATACGATGCCTGTGCCGGGCGTCGCGTATCGTCTTGCTCGATCCAGACCGTGGCCGGAATCAGGCCCTCAAGCGAGACCGGGTTGGCGTTCACGTGCCAGCCGCTTGCGGTGTGCAGGGTGACCACGCCGGTTTGGCCTTGCCGTGCAAACGACGCCGATACGTGTGTCGAGGAGTCCGGGAAACCGCTGGCCGCAGGCGCAGGCGCATCGGGTACCGGCGCGCCGGCCGGGGCCAGGAACTTCCGGCCTGCGAATGCTGCAAGCGCCAGCAGCGCGACCACTCCGGCGGCGATGACGATCTTGTGGGTGATGGTGGTTTGCATTCATGAATCCTCCATGGGTTGCAACACATTGAGCGTGAGCGCGCGCACCAGGGTGGTGCGGGTGATACCAGTAGGTGCCGGCCCGGTTCTGCACTTCAAATTCGTAGCGGTAGCGCTCGCCCGGCCCGATGGCCAGGCGGGGGTGCCCGTCCATCGTATCGGGCACGTGCAGGCCATGCCAGTGCACGATGCTGGCCTGGTCCAGGTCGTTGATGAAATCGATGCGCAATTTCTGCCCGCGGCGCACGCGCAGGATGGGTCCGAGGTAGCTGCCGGGCAGCGGCTGGACGCTGGCCGGATCGCCTTTCAGGACGCGCGCCTGATAGGACCAGACGGACGTTGCCGCGCCGGGACGCAGCGCAACGCTGTTCGGCGCTGCGCGCAGCTCGAGCGCGAGGTCGGGATTGAAGGTGTCAGCCGCTTGCGCGAATGCGCGCACGGCGGGCAAGCCGCCCAACAGCGCGGCCGAGCCGGCGCCAGCATAGTGCAGCAGGTCGCGGCGCGTGGGGTGGGAGAGATCGGTGTTCATTTCAATGTTCTTCCTGATCAGAAACGATACTCGCCAAGATCAGGCGCATGACCGATGACCTCGCTTGCGCCTTGATTGAGGTTGAGCGTTGAGCGTTGTGCGTTGTGCGTTGTGCGTGGTGCGTGGTGCGTGGTGC
>JALOAS010000021.1 GCA_023228705.1 Ottowia sp.
GGCTGGCCCTGTGGACATGTGCACAGATTGCCTGCGGCAACCTGCACACATGCCCACAGGGCGCTACTACGAGCCAGAAATTAGACCATGCTCAGCGGCAGGTTTCCACACAAAACGACGAGGGACCCCAAAGGCTGAGTGCGTACGTCAAGGCGTCGCCGAGATTATCCATACTGTCAGCCAGAAGCGCGGAAGAGCCGGCATAGAATGCTGCAGCCACAATGACGAGGAACATCACCGTATTGATCGCGAGCACGATCTTCAATGTACCGCTCTGCCGCTCTCGCAGCAACTCAAGCTCGGGGTTGTGGTCGCAGCAGTCTCTCATACGTCACCTGACGCTTGGGCTCAGCAATACCGTTGCGGGCCGCCCGCGCCGCAGCAGCCTCGCTACTGCGGGCGATTTCTCGGCGTATCGCAGGCGTGGTACGGGCATTCTTGTGCAGGGCAACCACTAAAAACTTTCTCGGGATTTTGCAAGCATGCGATCAGCCCGGTCAGCACGGCGCGCGCCTGAACAGAGGGTGCCGTCTATTATCCATGCAATCACACATCCATGCAGTCGCCCGGGATGCAACATCAACTATGGGTTATACGCCCTGAACGCAACCTCCCAACGTCGCATAGCATCCACAATTCCAGGGAGCAAGCATGGTCCGGCGAACTGAAATTCGCCGGATGAACATCGTGCCGTCCCTCACGCCTCGGCAACCATCCTGAGCTGTTCAAGCGCCTTTTCCACCTCTTGCCGCTGGCTTTCCAATGCATCCAGATTGTTTTCAAGCTCGGCCAGCGCACTGGAGCCTTCGGTCTGGAGTTGCTTGACCACCCGCCCCGCGTCGCGTGGGGACTCAAAGCCCTTGCTCTGCAGCAGCACGGTGCCGTCCGGGCTGGTGAGCTTGAAGTAGAAGAGCCCATCCTTTTCCCGGTACTGCTTGAAGCTGGGGAGCCCCGTCCTGGCTGGACCGGCTTTTTTGTCCCTCTTGGGCGTGGCGTCAACCGGGCGCAGGCCCACGGCCTGGCGCAGCGTGCCGATGTAGGGCGTGGCGATGGCGCGTGCCTTTTGCGCGCCGGCCAGCAGCAGGGCTTCGATTTCCGCGGGGTGCGCCATGAGGTGGTCGTAGCGCTCGCGCATGGGGCCGATTTCCTGCTCGATGCGGTCGCAGAGCTGCTGCTTGGCGTCGGCCCAGCTGATGCCGTCGGCAAAGGCCTGCGCAAAGGCGGCAGCCTCGTCGTCTTCGGCAAAGGCGCGGTAGATGGCGTAGAGCGCCGAGCCCTCGGTGTCCTTGGGCTCGCCCGGCGCGCGCGAGTCGGTGACGATTCCCATGATCTGCTTGCGCAGCTCGCGCGCGGGGCCGAACAGGGGAATGACGTTGTTGTAGCTCTTGCTCATCTTGCGGCCATCCAGGCCGGGGAGAAGGGCGACGTGGTCGTCGATCTGCGCTTCGGGCAGGATGAGCAGGTCGCCGTAGAGGTGGTTGAAGCTGGCCGCAATGTCGCGCGCCATCTCCAGGTGCTGCGCCTGGTCGCGGCCCACGGGCACCTTGTGCGCCTTGAACATGAGGATGTCGGCGGCCATGAGCACGGGGTACATGAACAGGCCGGCGGTCACGCCATCGTCAGGCTCGGCACCGGCGGCCTGGTTCTGGTCCGTTGCCGCCTTGTACGCATGCGCGCGGTTGAGCAGGCCCTTGCCGGTGACGCAGGTCAGCAGCCAGGTGAGCTGCGGAATCTCCGGGATGTCCGACTGGCGGTAGAAGGTGACGTGCTCGGGGTCCAGCCCGGCGGCAAGCCAGCTGGCGGCGATCTCCAGCGTCGAGCGCTGCACGCGCTCCGGGTCCTGGCACTTGATCAGCGAGTGGTAATCGGCCAGGAACAGGAAGCTCTCGGTATCAGGCTGGCGGCTGGCGCGCACGGTGGGGCGGATGGCGCCCACGTAGTTGCCCAGGTGCGGCGTCCCGGTGGTGTTGATTCCGGTGAGCACGCGAAGGCGGGGGGAAGGGGTCATAACAGGAGGGCCTTCAGCGGCCACAGGATGAGGTCGACCAGCGCAAAGCTCAGCTGCATGAGCGGCGCGATCCACAGGTTGGTGATGATGCCGGCAAAAATGAGCACGAGCAGGATCATCAGCCCCCAGGGCTCCAGCCTGCTGAACTGCATGGCCGCGCGCGGCGGCAGCAGACTGGTCAGCACGCGGCCGCCGTCCAGCGGCGGCAGCGGAAACAGGTTGAAGACCATGAGCAGGATGTTGAACAGCACGCCACCCTGGCACATCTTGATGAAAAAGGGCTCGTTCAGCCCGGTGCCGATCAGGATGTACAGGAGCGCACCCCAGCCCACGGCCATCACCAGGTTGGACAGGGGGCCGGCCAGCGCGACCCAGATGGTGTCGCGCCGCGGGTTGCGCAGGTTGCCGAAATTGACCGGCACCGGCTTGGCGTAGCCAAAGAGAAAGGTCCCGCCGGTGGCAACATAGAGCACCAGCGGCATGACGATGGTGCCTATGGGGTCTATGTGCTTGAACGGGTTCAGCGTGACGCGGCCCAGGAAGGCCGCGGTTCCGTCACCGAAGTGCCTTGCCACGTAGCCGTGCGCGGCCTCGTGCACCGTGATGGCAAAGAGCACCGGAATGGCATAGACGGCAATGGTCTGGATGATGTTGCTGATATCCACCCGCGGTATTGTCGCAGACGGGATGGGCGCGCGCGGCGCGCCACAAAAGGGTGGGGCAGGTGCCGCGGGCCCGGCAACGGCGGCAAGATGCGGCGCGGCAGCTCCCGGGAGGATGCGCGCGGAACCGGTGTGGCGGCGCGCGTCGGCCGCGGGTGGAATTAAGCTTGCAGCCCCAGCGCCGCCGCGTCGCCCAGCCCCTGCCGTTGCACCTCGGGGACCGGGCCGCTGAGGTCTATGACGGTGCTCAGCCCCCCCGGGGAGCTGCCCGACTCGATGACGCCCTCTATCTGGCCGGCCAGCAGCTCCTGGATCGTTGCAGCGTCGTGCAATGGTTCGTCTTCGCCCGGCATGATGAGCGTGGTCGCCAGCAGCGGCGCGCCATGGCAGCCGATCAGCTCCTGGAGCACCCGGTGCTCGGGCACGCGCAGGCCTATGGTCTTGCGCCTGGGGTGGTTGACGATGCGCCGGGGCACTTCCTTGCTGGCGTGCAGGATGAAGGTGAACGGGCCGGGCGTGGCCATCCTGAGCAGCCGGTACTGCGTGTTGTTCACGCGCGCGTAGGTTGCCAGTTCGCTCAGGTCGCGGCACACCAGCGACATCAGGTGCCTGCTGTCCAGTTGCCGGATGCGCCGCAGCTTCTCCAGGCCGTCCTTGTCGTCAACGCCGCAGAGCAGGGCGTAGCTGGTGTCGGTGGGCGCCGCCAGCACGCCGCCGTCCTGCAGCAGCGCGGCAGCGGCCCGGAGCAGGCGCAGCTGTGGGTTTTCGGGGTGGATGCGAAACAGTTGTGTCATGGGCAGGAAGGCAAGAACAGAAGGGTTGCGCCGGTTCAGTGCGCGACGCGCTGGATGCGATCGTCCAGCAGCGACCAGACTGGGTCCAGGTCCGGGGGCAGTGGCGGCAGGGTGCCGGGCTCGTTGCGTCCTTCGCCCGGATTGTGGAAGTCGCTGCCCCGCGAGGCCGCCAGCCCGAAGCGGCGCGCCATGCTGGCATAGCGCCGCGCCTCGCGGGCGCTGTGGCCGCCGGCAATGACCTCAACCCCCCGTCCGCCCAGCGCATGGAACGCTTCGAAAAAGGCGGTTTCCCGGCTTTCGCTGAAGCGGTAGCGGGCCGGGTGCGCAATGATGGCCATGCCACCCGCGTCCGTGATCCAGCGCACGGAATCGGCCAGCGTGGCCCACTGGTTGGGGACGTCGCAGGGTTTGCCGTCAGCCAGGTACGTCGTGAACGCCTGCTGCACGTTGCGGCACACGCCCTGTTCCACCAGGAAGCGGGCAAAGTGCGGGCGCGCGATGGCCTCGGGATGCTCGGCAAGCTGCAGCGCGCCTTCATACGCGCCGGCGATGCCCAGCCTGGCAAATTGCTCGCCTATTTGCCGGGCGCGCTCCTGCCGGCTGGCCCGCGTCTCCTGCAGGCCGCGGATCAGGCTGACGTTGGAGACGTCAAAGCCAAGTCCGACGATGTGGACCGTGATCCCTTCGTACGTCACCGAAACTTCCACGCCGCTGAGGTAGTCCATCCCATGCTCGTGCGCGGCGCGCAGCGCATGCGGCTGGCTGTCCAGGTCGTCGTGGTCGGTGAGCGACCAGAGGTCAACGCCATGGCTGGCGGCCAGCGCCGCCACGTCTGCGGGAGGCAGCGTGCCGTCGGAGAAAACGGAGTGGCTGTGCAGGTCGGGGTTGGCGTAGCGCGTGCTCATGCGTTCATTCTAAGGAGTGGGGTGCGCGCCCGCGGTTACCGCGGTGGCGTGCGCCCGTGTCGCCCGCGGTACCGGTTCATTGCGGGTCCGCGCCGGGCGCTTCTGTCTGCCGCAGCCGGGTATGGATGTCCCGGGTTGCCCGGTCCATCTGGCCTGCTGCCAGTGGCTCCAGGTGCTTGACGGTTTCCCGGATGGCCTCGGCAATGGCGTCAAAGTCGCTGGACTGGGGACGGCCGAGGACCCAGCCCGTGACGTCCTGCCCGCTGCCCGGGTGGCCGATCCCAAGCCGCAATCGCCAGTAATCGGCGCTGCCGAGCTGGCTGTGGATGTCGCGCAAGCCATTGTGGCCGCCATGGCCACCGCCGTGCTTGAGCCGCGCCGTGCCCGGAGGCAGGTCCAGCTCGTCGTGGACGACCAGGATTTCTTCCGACTGTATCTTGTAGAAGCGCGCCAGCGCAGCCACCGATTGCCCCGAGCGGTTCATGAAGGTCCGGGGCTGCAACAGCCAGACGTTGTGGCCGGCGAGCCGCGTCTGCGCCACCTGCCCGTGGAACGAAGCCCTGGGCGCCAGAGAGACCGTCAGCACATCGGCGGCGTGGTCTATCCACCAGAAACCGGCGTTGTGGCGGCTTTGCTCGTATTGCGCGCCGGGATTGCCCAGGCCGGCAAACAGTTTGATCATGGTTGCCGATTATCGCCGTCCCCGCTGGCGTGCAGAGGCGCACCAAAACAAGCGGCCCGCGCAGGGGCGGGCCGCTTGGCAGGAGATGCAGGGCGGATTATTCCTTGCTCTCGTCCTCCGCTTCCGACTCGTCGGCACCGGGTTCGCCGTCTTCGGCCGGCGCGGCCTCGGCGGCGTCCTCGAGTGCTTCGATCTCTTCCGGCTCCTCTTCTTCCCTTGGAACCACCACGGTGGCCAGGACGAAGTCATCGATGTCGCGACCACGCAGAACCAGTTCAACGCCCTCGGGCAGCGTGATATCGGCCAGCATGAAGGTCTGCCCGGCCTCTGCCGATGACAGATCGACCTCGATGCGCTCGGGCAGGTCATCCGGCAGGCAGCTGACCTCGATTTCCGTCAGGATGTGGTCAACGAAGCACCTCTCCAGCCTGACGGCATCCGATTCTTCGGCGCCAACATAGTGCAGCGGCACCTCGATGGTTATTTTCTCGGTGGCCGATACGCGCTGGAGGTCGACGTGCAGCACCTGCTGGCGAAAGGGATGGACCTGCACGTCGCGCAGAAAGACACGGCCGGGAACGCCATCAAGCTCTATGTCCAGCACGCTGGAGTGAAAGGCTTCCTGCTTGATCGCGTGCCACAGCGCGTTGTGATCCAGCGCGATCAGTTGCGGGGCCTCGCCTCCGCCATAAATGACACCAGGCGCTTTCCCCGCGTTGCGCAGGCGGCGGCTCGCACCCGTTCCCTGCCTGGTTCGCTTTTGAGCGATGATTTTCATGACAAACTCCTTGTTGGGTCCACCGCGACCAGTGCGACCCGGGCTTTAAAAAACAACGGCGCATGGGCCCCCGCAAGAGCAGCCGCGCCGTTGCTGCATGTTCCGTCAGAACAGGGTTTCCTGCTCCCGGAACAGACTCATGACCGACTCTCCGTGGGCGATGCGGCGGATCGTCTGTGCGATCAGCGGCGCCACCGAGAGCTGGCGTATCTTGCTGCACCGGGACGCCGCCTCGCCCAGTGGAATGGTATTGGTCACCACGACCTCGTCCAGCGCGTCGTCGCTGCTGATGCGATCTATGGCCGGGCCGGAAAAGACCGGGTGCGTGCAGTAGGCGTACACGCTGGTTGCCCCGCGTTCCTTCAGCACCTGCGCGGCCTGGACCAGCGTGCCCGCGGTGTCGATGATGTCGTCCATGATGACGCAGTTGTGCCCTTCGATGTCGCCGATGACATGCATGACCTCGGCCACGTTGTGCCTGGGGCGGCGCTTGTCTATGATGGCCAGCCCGCAACCCAGCTGCTTGGCCAGCGCGCGGGCGCGCACGACGCCACCCACGTCGGGGCTGACCACCAGCAGGTTCTCGTATCTCTTTTGCTGCAGGTCGGCAAGCAGGACCGGGGACGCGTAGATGTTGTCCACCGGGATGTCAAAGAAGCCCTGGATCTGGTCCGCGTGCAGGTCCATGGTCAGGATGCTGCCCACGCCCATTTTCTGCAGCAGGTTGGCCACCACCTTGGCGCTGATGGGAACGCGGCTGGAGCGGGGCCGGCGGTCCTGCCGTGCATAGCCGAAATACGGAATCACCGCGTTGATGCGGCCGGCCGATGCGCGCTTGAGCGCATCGATCATGATGAGCAGCTCCATCAGGTTGTCGTTGGTCGGCGCGCAGGTGGGCTGCACCACGAAGACGTCGCGGGCGCGCACGTTCTGCTTGATCTCGACGGTCACCTCGCCATCAGAGAAGCGGCCCACCTCCATGGCGCCCAGCTGGGTATTCAGGCTGCTGGCAATCTCCGCCGCGAGCATCTTGTTGGCATTGCCGGAAAACACCAGGAAATCTGGAAGCGAAGACAGATGCATGGGGTTGTCGGCAGATTGAATGCGAACGGACGCGGGCTGGATCGGGGGTGAGGGCGGATCAGCGGAAAGGATGGCAGGGGAGGAAGGATTCGAACCCTCGCATGCCGGAATCAAAATCCGGTGCCTTAACCAACTTGGCTACTCCCCTTTTGTGGGCGGCTGTTCGACCATGCCCCGTTTCAGCGTGCCCAGTGAACAAGCGGATGTTCCATCAGGTTCTGGCACACGCGCATTTGCCACCGGGGCGGACATTCCAGCACCTGCTGCTGCTCGCCAGCATCTGGCAGTCTCGCAAAAATCGCGCTGCCCGCACCCGTCATTTTGCCAAAAAGATGGCGTCCTGACAGCAGCGAAAGCGCGGTTTTCATTTCCGGGCAGACTCGACCAGCCGCTTCCTGCAGGTCGTTTTTGCCAAATGCAAACGGTGCCGCAACAAAGTCCGCCATTGTAGCAGGACCGCTCCAGCACGCCGCCCCCAGCGCCTGGAAAACTGCTCCGGTCTGCAGGCCCCAGGGTGGCTTGATTACAACAAACCGGGCTGCAGGCACCTCGACCCGCCGCACCCGCTCGCCCACGCCTTCGACCCAGGCGTTGTGGCCAGCTATGAAGAAAGGCACATCGGCGCCCAGCGCCAGCCCGATGCCGGCAAGCTCACGGCGGCTGAGGTTGAGATCCCAGAGCCGGTTCAGCGCCAGCAGGGTCGTTGCGGCGTCGGAGGAGCCGCCGCCCAGTCCGGCCTGCAGCGGAATGTTCTTTTCCAGATGCACGTCAACGCCATGGCGGCAGCCCGTCTTGCTGCGCAGCAGCGTTGCGGCCCGCACCACCAGGTCGTCCGCCGGGAGCGCGGCGCCGCTGTCCCGCCGCCGGATCTGGCCGTCGCGTCGCAGCTGGAAGTGCAGGACATCGCACCAGTCTATGAGCATGAAGACCGACTGCAGCAGATGCATGCCATCGCTGCGGCGGCCGAGCACGTGCAGGAAGAGGTTGAGCTTGGCCGGGGCGGGTACGTCGTAGAGTGCGCGCACGGGAAGGCTTGCAGGGCTTGGGCAGCTGCCGCGTCAGGCGTCGTCCTGGAGAATGACGCGCAGCCGCGCGGCTGGCGCCGGATGATGGCGCTGCGCGCTGATCCGGCCCTGCGCCAGCTTCTCCAGGTCGGCGCTCCAGCCGGCAACGGTGACGTTCTCGCCATGCAGCCAGGCAAACAGGCTGCGGATGGGGATGGCGGTGCCGGTCACGGCAGCAGCCAGCTCGTCCAGCGACGCGTACTGCCTGGCTTGCCCGCCCTGCCTGAGCACCGCCCGGCCCGGGCTCCACTGCAGCAGGGCGATGGTGCTGCCCACCGGCGAGGTCAGCGCCAGCTGGCCTGCATCCGCCGTTCCGGTCAGGTCAAACGATGCATAGAACTGCTCGGGCGGCGTGGTCTGGACGACCAGGCTGAGCCGGCCGGACCAGTGCTCCGGCTGCGACGGTGCCCGTTCGACTCCGGAGCGCGGCGTTGCGCACGCCGCCAGCAGGGCGGCCGGCAGCGCCGCCACAAGCAGGCTGCGGCGATGCAGCAGGGGCAGCGGCACGTCAGGCGCCGGGTTCATGGGGTCGCCCCCAGTCTCTGCATGGTTTCGTGCAGCGCCGCGTTGTCCGGGTCCAGCTTCCTGCCTTTTTCCCATGCGGCACGGGCGGCATCGTGCTCGCCCATCTGCCACAGGACCTCGCCCAGGTGCGCGGCGATCTCGGCATCGGGCTGCTGCCTGTACGCTGCCTGCAGGATGTCCAGGGCCTTCTGCAGGTTTCCCTGCTTGTAGTAGACCCAGCCCAGGCTGTCCTGGATGTAGCCGTCTTCGGGCGCCAGCCGCGCGGCCTTTTCAATCAGGGCCTGCGCTTCCTGCAGGCGGATGCCGCGCTCGGCCAGCGTGTAGCCCAGCGCGTTGTACGCGTGCGCGGCCTCGGGGTTGAGCGCGATCAGTCGGCGCAGCAGGCGCTCGAGCGTGGCCACGTCGCCCAGTCGCTCTGCAGCCATGGCCGTGTCATAAAGCAGGTCTTGGTCATCCGGGGCCGCGTCCAGCGCATCGGCAAGCAGGCGGTATGCCTGCTCGGGCTGGCCGTGCTCGCGCAGCAGCCGCGCTTCTGCCATCACCTTCAGGCGCGCGTCTTCCGGGCCCGATTCCGGCGCGCCGCGGATCAGCGCGCGCGCCTGTGCCAGCTTGCCCTGGCGCGCCAGCAGTTCGGCACGCTGCGCCAGCACCTGAAACGTGGAGCCCGCGTCGTCGATGGCGTCCAGCCACGCCAGGGCCTGGGCATCGTCTCCGCTGCGCTGTGCAATGCGCGAGAGCGCAAGCCGCGCGCGGTCTGCGTTGCCGCCGGCCGAGCCGGCCTCATCCTTGTCATCGGCCACCAGCTTGAGGTAGCGCTCCAGCGCCTGCCGCGCCGGCTTGTCGCGGCGCTGGCTTTCATCGAGGATACCCATGAGCAGCCAGCCCTCGGCGTAGCCGGCGTGGCGGCGCGTCAGCTGCTCCAGCTGCTCGCGCGCTTCGTCGTAGCGCCCGGCCTCGAGCAGCAATTGCGCATAGCCCATGCGCACGTCCGGCTCCGCGTCCGGACGCGCCATGTAGCCCGTGACCACCGATTCGGCCGATGCGGCCAGGTCCGCCGGACCCTCGGCCAGCAGCTGCAACGCCAGGATGGCGGGCCACTGCGCGTCGGGGTCCGAGGCCTGCCCGAGCCTGGCCGCAGCCAGCGCGCCCGTGGCGTTTCCGGCGCGCAGCCGCATGCGGCCTATCGTGGTCCAGGCCGCAGCGGCAAACCGGGGCTGCTCCGTGGTATCGGCGAGGATGTCCTCGACGACGCGGGCCGCTTCCTCGCGGTTGCGCGCATGCTCGTAGAACGCCGGCATGGCCGTGATCAGCGCCTCTTTTTCATCTTCCGGCAACGTGCGCAGCAGCTGCAGCAACGGCTCGCGCGTTTCCATGACGCGGCCGGTGGCAAGCAGGACCTGCAGCTCGTAGCGCAACGCCGCCAGCGAGTCGGGGTAATCGTGGCGCCACGCCTCGGTAATCTGCAGGGCCAGGCTGGCCGACTGCGCCTGGATGGCCATCTCCGCTGCCCGCTGGTACAGCGCCTCGTCACCGGCGAGGCGCGCCGCCTCGAGCAGGTAACTTGTTCCGTCGGCAACGTCGCCCAGCTGGAAACTGATTTCTCCCACCAGGATGTCGTACATCAACGGCGCGTTCAGCGGCGAGTTGACGACCGGTTCTTTCTCCGTTCCGCTTTCACCTGCAGCCGCCTCCGTGGTTTCGGCACCGTCGGCGGCGGGTTCAATCTGGGCGCACGCAGACAGACCAAGCAAGGCAGCCAGAAGGCAGGGCAGAAGGCGGGCAGAAAAATACATCATCGGATAATAAGTCAAGACTCGTCTGAGACGGTCAAAGTTGCGAGACGACCGGAGGATCTGCCCATCCCATGCCCGAACTGCCTGAAGTGGAAATCACGCGCCGGGGCTTTGCCTCGCGCATCGCCGGCGCACGCATAGAAGGACTGCGGCTGGGCCAGCCGCTGCGCTGGCCGCTGGGCATTGTGGCCGACGAACTGGTGGGCCGCACCGTGGTGCAAGTGCGGCGACGCGGCAAGTACCTGCTGCTGGACCTGGACCAGGGCGTGCTGCTCGTGCACCTGGGCATGTCCGGCCGGCTGCGCTTTGACACGATGCTGCCGCCGCCCGGCAGGCACGACCACGCGGACCTGCAGACCACGCAGGGCACGCTGCGCCTGCATGACCCGCGCCGCTTTGGCGCGCTGGTGTGGGCTGCTGCGGCCGATGCGGGCATGGCGGGCAAGCTGCTCTCCACCCTGGGGGTCGAGCCGCTGGAGCCGGGCTTCCAGCCGGAATCCTTCTACCAGGCGCTTGGGCGGCGCAGCGCGGCGATCAAGCAGGTGCTGCTTGCGGGCGATTGCGTGGTTGGCGTCGGCAACATCTATGCCTGCGAGGCGCTTTTCCAGGCCGGCATCCGGCCCACGGTCCGCGCCGCGCGGCTGTCCCGACCGCGCGTGGCGCGGCTGCACGCTGCGATCCGGGACGTGCTGCAGCAGGCCATTGCGCGGGGCGGCAGCACGCTGCGCGACTTTGCTGGCGTGACGGGCGAGCTGGGCTATTTCCAGCTGGACGCGGCGGTTTATGGACGCGAAGGCCTGCCGTGCAAGCGCTGCGGCACGCCGATCCGGAAAACGGCGCAGGGCGCCCGCTCCAGCTACTTTTGCCCCTGCTGCCAGCGCTTCTGAGAGCTTGAGAAAGAATCCCTCATGCCCGCTTTGACCGCCCAAACCCGCCCACTCCGCGTTGCAAATGCTCGCCATGGCACGGGCCATGCCTGCGCTTTGCGTCTTGATTGGACGGGTTTGGGCGATCCTCTCGGGCGCGATCAATTCATTCTCAAGCTCTGAGCCGGCGTTGCCCCTGGCCATCCGTTGCCACGTCACTTTGATCCACCGCATGCCACAGTCATTTGCCGACCGTCTCATTGCATGGCAGCTGCGCGGTGGTCGCCATGATCTGCCCTGGCAGAAAAGCCGCGATCCGTACCGCGTCTGGCTGTCTGAAATCATGCTGCAGCAGACGCAGGTGCAAACGGTGCTTTCGTATTACCCGCACTTCCTGCAGCGGTTTCCTACCGTGCATGCATTGGCCGCAGCTACAGAGGACGACGTGCTGGGACTGTGGAGCGGGCTGGGCTACTACAGCCGGGCGCGCAACCTGCACGCTGCGGCACGCCAGATCGTGGATCAGCATGGCGGCCGGTTTCCGGCCACATCGGCGCAACTGCTCGGGCTTCCGGGCGTGGGACCGTCAACGGCAGCGGCCATTGCCGCGTTCTGCTTTGGCGAGCGCAGCAGCATTTTTGACGGCAACGTCAAGCGCGTGCTCAGCCGCTACTGGGGCGTGGCCGACGACCTGGGCCGCGCCGCACCGGCGCGCGCGCTGCGGCAGCGGGCGCAATCACTGCTCCCGCAGGCACGCCAGATGCCCGCTTACACGCAGGGGCTGATGGACCTGGGCGCGCTGCTGTGCACGCCCCGCGCGCCGCAATGCAGCGCCTGCCCCCTGCAAGCCGACTGCATCGCCCATGCCCGGGGCCGTCCCGAGGACTACCCGATGCGCAAGAGGCCGTTGCCGCGGCCGGAGGTCAGCCTGTGGCTGCTGCATGGCACCGACGCGGCAGGGCGGGTCTTCCTGCAAAGACGGCCGTCCCGCGGCATCTGGGCGAGCCTGCATTGCCTGCCTGCCTTTGCCAGCCCGCAGGAGCTTGAGCAGGCGCTGCCGCTGGCGGCAACCGGCGCGGCGGTCCGTCACGACCCGATTGCCCATGCGCTGACGCATCGCCAGCTGTCGCTCCACGTCCGCAGCGTGCCGGTGCGCGCGCAGCGATTCAGCCTGGCCGATGGCCGGTGGTTTGCCCCCACCGAATGGCCGGCGCTTGGCCTGCCCGCGCCGGTGCGGCGCTTCCTGCAGCGCCAGCACGCTGCCGCGTCCCCGGCCTGAACGCTGCGCGGGGCTCGGTTATCGATCCAGCCTCTTGACCAGAACCACGCTCTTGCGGTTCCAGTTGTACTTGCGCACGCGTGCCTCGGGCATCCAGGACGGATCGACGGTTTCAAAGCCGCGCTTGAGGAACCAGTGCATGGTGCGCGTGGTCAGGACAAAGATGCTGGACAGTCCCATTGCGCGCGCCTGCTGCTCGATGCGCTTGAGGATCTTTTCCCCGTCGCCCTGTCCCTGGCTCTGGTCGGAGACGGTCAGCGCGGCCATCTCGCCGGTCTTGTCCGCGGGGTAGGGGTAGAGTGCGGCGCAGCCAAAGATCACGCCGTCGTGCTCGAGTACGGTGTAGTTGGCGATGTCGCGCTCTATCTCGGTGCGGTCGCGCCGGACCAGCGTGCCGTCCTGCTCCATGGGCCCGATGAGCTTGAGGATGGCGCCTATGTCATCGGCGGTGGCCTCGCGCAGGCTCTCCAGCTTCTCGTCGACGATCATGGTCCCTATGCCGTCGTGCATGTAGATTTCCATGAGCAGCGCACCGTCGGTCGCGTACGGCAGGATGTGGCTGCGCGGGACGCCGTGCTCGCAGGCATTGACGCAATGCGCCAGGTAGAAGCTCTGGTTCTTGGACGACTCCGATTGCGGCAGCCGCGCCAGCAGGGCGCGCGCGTGCTCCAGCGGGATCTCGGTGTCTATGGGGTTGTCTTTGGCGTCCGGCATGTCCGGCAGCACGTGTATTCCCGGGCATTCGGTCAGGAAGATGAGCTTGTCTGCCTGCAGCGCAATGGCCACCGACGCCGCCACTTCCTCCATGACCAGGTTGAACGCCTCGCCCGTGGGGGAGAAGCCGAACGGGGAGAGCAGCACCATCGCGCCGGCCTCGACCGAGCGCCGGATGGCCGCAACGTCGACCTTGCGCACCACGCCCGTGCTCAGGTAGTCGGTGCCGTCAATGACTCCCAGCGGCCGGGCCGTGAGGAAGTTGCCGGAGACCAAGCGTACGGTCGAACCGGCCATGGGGGTGTTGGGAAGCCCCTGGCTGAAAGCGGCCTCGATCTCAAAGCGCAGCTGCCCGGCAGCTTCCTGCGCGCAGTCAAGCGCCACCTCGTCGGTGATGCGCATGCCGCTGGCGTACTGGCCCGCGTAGCCCTTGGACCGCAGTTGCTCGTCCAGCTGCGGCCGGAAGCCATAGACCAGCACCACCTTGATCCCCAGGCTCTGCATCAGCGCCAGGTCGGTGGCGATGCCGCTGAGCTTGCCGGCGGCAATGGCTTCGCCCACCATGCCCACGACAAAGGTCGCGCCCCGGTGCATGTGGATGTACGGGGCCACCGAGCGAAACCAGGGAACAAAGGTGAAGTCGAAAACAGCGGACATGGGCAATGCGGATTATGCGGCCAACGCGGCGCCTGCCGGTGCCGGACCGGGCCAAGAGCGCCCACGCACCGCGTGCACCGGATCAGTCCCTGCGGTTGCCGGCACGCGCATCGGGCTGCCGCGCCCTGGCCGGTTCCGTGCGCTGGCCGCGCAGGCGCCTGTACACCGTGGCACGGCTGATGCCCAGCGCACGGGCGGCCAGGTCAACGCGTCCGCCGGCCTCGCGCACGGCCCGCAAGACCAGCTCGGCCTCGACGGCCCGCAGCGGCCGCACCGGCTGCCCCGGTGGGCCGGACGCACCGCCAGCCGCGGGATTCTGGCTGCGGTCGCGCTGCGCTGAAACGTGCACGCGCAGCCCGGACCACAACGGGATCGTTTTGCCCTGCCCGCTTGCTGCCAGGTCGAACAGCTCGGTCCAGGCCACGGCAAACAGGTCCTTCAGATGCCAGCCTTCGGCCCGGCCAGCCTGCAGCTGCGGCAGCATCTGCCGGGCCACCCGGTTGGCGCCAACGACGCATCCATCGCGATCGCTGCAGACCAGGCCCTGGTCTGCGCTGCCCGCGACCTGCCAGCCAGGCGCCCAGCTCAGCGCGAGCGCAAGCGCATGCGGCGTGGACGCGAGCAGCGCATGCTCGACCTCGCGCGCGTACCGTGCGACCAGATGCACCAGCTCGGGGCGCTCGGCGGCGTGCACGCCGGTCAGGTCGATCATGCCGATGCACTGCCCGTCGGGATCCCACAGCGGCGCGCCGGCACAGCTGAAGACCCCCACGTTGCTGAAGAAATGCTCGCCACGATGCAACCACACCGGCCTTTGTTCCCGGAGCGCGCCAGAGATGGCCGTGGTGCCCACGCTGGGCTCGGACAGGTCGACTCCAACGCGGGCCAGCGCCCGCGCATCGGCGCCCAGCCGCCGGTCCACGCCCGCGGTGCCGATCACGGTTCCGGCAGCGTCGGTGAGCAGGACAAAATAATGCAGCGGCGCAATGGTGCGGGCCAGGCGCTGCAGGATGGGGTTGGCCACGTGCAGCAAGCGCCGCTGCGACTCCCGGATGCGCTTGTCGCTCAAGTGCGGGACCGGCTCAAAGTCTATGCGCCGCTCCGGCTCGGCGCCGCGCGCCAAGCAGCGTTGCCAGCTTTGCCGGATCCAGTCGCGCCCGTCCCGGTCTGGCGGCCCGGGCTGCAGCGGATGCGCGCCGCGCGCAAGCAGCGTGCTGCGGGCCCGCGCAATCTGCGCAAGCCGTGGCTCAGACTGGGTTGCACTCATGGACGGAGTCTATAAGAAGGGCCGGTTTTTCTCAATCGGCGTCTCAATTTGAGAATAAGTGCCGCGCAGCTCGCCCAACCGAGGGTTTACCCCGGCATGCGGTGTTGCGGCACGGCAAATAATCCATTATTGTTCCATGGACTATTGACAAGGAGACGCTGACCATGCAAGTCGAACTCACCGTAAACGGCAAGAGCGTGAGCGCCGATGTGGCGCCCAATACCTTGCTGTCCGGATTCATCCGCGAGCACCTGCTGCTGACCGGCACGCACCGCGGCTGCGATACCGCCCAGTGCGGCGCCTGTACCGTGCTGGCCGACGGCCAGGCAATCAAGTCCTGCAACGTGCTGGTTGCGCAAATGCAGGGCGCCGATGTCACCACCATAGAGGGGCTGGCCAGCGCGGACGGCACGCTGCACCCCATGCAGGCCGCCTTCAAGGAGTGCCACGGGCTGCAATGCGGCTTTTGCACGCCGGGAATGATCATGAGCGCGGTGGACCTGCTCCAGCAAAATCCGGATGCCAGCGAGGAAGAAATCCGCAGCCAGCTCGAGGGCAACCTCTGCCGCTGCACGGGCTACCAGAACATCGTCAAGGCGGTACAGACCGCGCAAAAGGAGATGGCCACCGCCTGACGCGGCTGCCGTCCAGATACCAGAACAGGAGACCAGGCCATGGGAGCCAATGAATTTGCAAAGATGCCGCACATCGGCAAGTCGGTACGGCGCGTGGAGGACCTGCGCTTCATCACCGGCACGGGAAACTACGTCGACGACGTCACGCAGGCAAACCAGAAATACGCCCGCTTCGTGCGCTCGCCGCACGCGCATGCGGCGATCAGGGGCATGGACACCAGCGCCGCCAGCGCCATGCCGGGCGTCATCGGAATCATCACGGGCAAGGACATAGAAGGCAAGGCCGGCGGCCTGCCTTGCGGCTGGCTCATCAGCAATCCCGACGGCAGTCCCATGGCCGAGCCCATGTACCCGTTCCTGGCCATAGGCAAGGTGCGCTACGTGGGCCAGTGCGTGGCAGTGGTGGTCGCCGACACGGCCGAGCAGGCGCAGGATGCGGTCGAGGCCGTGAGCGTGGATTACGAGCCGCTGGCCGCGGTGGTCGACATGCGCCGGGCCAAGGACGGCCCCGCGCTGCACGAGGAAGCACCCGACAACAAGTGCTACACGTGGACGCTGGGCGACAAGGCCGCGGTGGACGCCACCTTTGCCAGCGCCGCGCACGTGACCCGGCTTGACCTGGTCAACAACCGGCTCATCCCCAACGCCATGGAGCCGCGCGCGGCCAACGCCAGCTACAACAGGGGCACCGACGAATACCAGCTCTATGTCACCAGCCAGAACCCGCACGTGGCGCGCATGCTGATGTGCGCGTTCGTGCTGCAGCTGCCCGAGCACAAGGTGCGCGTGATTGCGCCCGACGTGGGCGGCGGCTTTGGCTCCAAGATCAACCTGTACCCGGAAGACGTGGCCGTGACTTGGGCGGCGCGGCAGCTTGGCGTTCCGGTCAAGTGGACCGCCGAGCGCAGCGAGAGCTTTATTGCCGACACGCACGGCCGCGACCACATCACGCACGCCGAGATGGCAATGGACAAGGACGGCAAGTTCCTGGCCATGCGCGTGCACTCGGACGTCAACCTGGGCGCCTACCTGGGCACCTTTGGCAGCTGCGTGCCAACCATCCTCTACGGCACGCTGCTCGCGGGCCAGTACACGACGCCGCAGATCTACGTGCAGGTGGACGGCTGGTTTACCAGCACCGCCCCCATCGATGCCTACCGCGGCGCCGGCCGGCCCGAGGCGGCCTACCTGGTCGAGCGGCTGGTCACGCGCTGCGCCTGGGACCTGGGCCTGGCGCAGGATGAAATCCGCCGCCGCAACTTCATCACCGAGTTTCCGTACCAGACGCCGGTGGCGCTGCAATACGACACCGGCGACTTCCACAAGTGCATGGAGGAAGCCAACAAGCTGGCCGACGTTGCCGGCTTCGAGCAGCGCCGCCAGGCCAGCGAAGCCAGGGGCCTGAAGCGCGGCATCGGCTATTCCAGCTACATCGAGGCCTGCGGCCTGGCGCCGTCCAACGTGGTCGGTGCGCTGGGCGGGCGCGCCGGCCTGTTCGAGTCCGGCCAGGTGCGGGTCAATCCCACCGGCTCGGTCACCGTGTTCACCGGCTCGCACAGCCACGGGCAGGGTCACGAGACCTCGTTTGCCCAGCTGGTGGCCGCGCGCCTGGGCGTTGAAATCGACGCCGTGGAAATCGTCCACGGCGACACCGGTCGCGTGCCCTTTGGCATGGGCACCTACGGTTCGCGCTCGCTGTCGGTGGGCGGCTCTGCCATCATCAAGGCGCTGGACAAGATAGAGGAAAAGGCCAAGAAGATCGCTGCGCACCTGCTGGAAGCCAGCGACGCCGACATCGAGTTCTCCAGTGGCGAGCTCCGCGTCAAGGGAACCGACAAGAAGGTGGCCTTTGGCGAAGTGGCGCTGGCTGCCTACGTGCCGCACAACTACCCGCTGGACAAGCTGGAGCCGGGGCTGGAAGAGTCGGCGTTCTACGACCCGACCAACTTCACGTATCCGGGCGGCACGCACATCTGCGAGGTGGAGGTGGAGCCGGAAACCGGCGTCGTGCGCATAGACCGCTTCACCGCCGTCGACGACTTTGGCGTGGTCGTCAACCCCATGATCGTGGAGGGCCAGGTACACGGCGGCATCATGCAGGGCGTGGGGCAGGCGCTGCTGGAAGACGGCGTGTACGACCCGGACTCCGGGCAGCTGCTCACCGGCAGCTACATGGATTACGCCATGCCGCGCGCCGACGACATGCCCAACATCCAGCTCGGCATGGTCTGCACGCCGTGCACGCACAACCCCATCGGCAGCAAGGGCTGCGGCGAGGCGGGAACCATCGCCGCGCCGCCGGCGGTGATCAACGCCGTACTCGATGCCCTCAAGCCGCTGGGTGTCACCGACATCGACATGCCGGCCACGCCCAGCCGCGTCTGGGAAGCCATACAGAAGGCCGCGGCCTGAGCCCGGTACCGAAAGTACAAGCAAGAGGAACACAGCCATGTATGCATTCAACTACGAACGCCCCGCCTCCGAGGCCGATGCGGTGCGCCTGGCCAGGGCCGGTGGCACGCTGCTGGCCGGCGGCCAGACGCTGCTTGCGTCCATGAAGCTGCGCCTGGCGCAGCCCGAGCAGCTCATAGACCTGGCTGGCATAGCCGCGCTGGCCGGAATCCGCCGCGACGGTGATGCGCTGGTCATCGGCGCCATGACACGCCATGCCGAGGTGGCCAGCAGCGCCGAAGTCCAGTCCGCCATACCCGCGCTGGCCGAGCTGGCGGGCATGGTCGGCGACCGCCAGGTGCGGGCCATGGGCACCATCGGCGGTTCGCTGGCCAACAACGATCCGGCCGCCGACTACCCGGCCGGCGCCCTGGCCCTGGGTGCCACCATCGTCACCACCGACCGGCAAATTCCCGCCGACGACTTCTTCCAGGGCATGTTTGCCACGGCGCTGGAGGAGGGTGAGCTCATCACCTCCGTGCGCCTGCCCGTCCCGAAGCGGGCGGCCTACGTGAAATTTGCGCAGCCCGCATCACGCTTTGCCCTCATTGGGGTGTTTGTTGCCGAAACCGCAGGCGGGGTTCGCGTGGCGGTCACCGGCGGCGGCAACGGCGTGTTCCGCCAGACCGACATGGAAGCAGCACTGGCCGGCAACTTCTCCGCCGGTGCGCTGGCCGGCATCAAGACCGGCACCGACCAGATCAGCGGTGACCTGCACGGCAGCGCTGCCTACCGTGCGCACCTGGTCGACGTCATGGCCGGCCGCGCCGTGGCCAAGGCGCTGGGCTGACCGCCATACCGTGGGCACGGGCCGGCTCCAGGGGCTGGCCGTGCGCACGCGTCGTTCCGGTGCCGGTTGCCGGGTATTTGCAAAATCCTGGCATTTGCACGCATCCACCCCCACATTCATTGCATGGCGTCTTCTTCTCCTGCCGCATCTGCTGCACCCATTGCCTCCATCGATGCATTGATCGCCGCACTGCAGACGGCAGGGTACTTTGCCGACCGGCGCCTGGCAACAGCCGCCTTCCTGGCGCTGCAACTGCAGCGCCCGCTGCTGCTGGAGGGCGAGCCCGGCGTGGGCAAGACCGAACTGGCCAAGGCGCTGGCCGTGGTCTTGGAGCGCAAGCTGGTCCGCCTGCAGTGCTTTGACGGGCTGGAGCAGCGCGAAGCGCTCTACGAATGGAACTACGCGGCGCAGCTGCTGTACCTGCGTGCGGCCGAAGGCAGTGCGCCAGCCGAGGAGCTGGAGCGCGAGGTGTACCAGTCACGCTTCCTCGTGCACCGGCCGCTGCTGCAGGCATTGCAGGCGCCGGCGCCCGGCTCGGTGCTGCTGATCGACGAGATCGACCGCGCCGACGAGCCCTTCGAGGCGTTCCTGCTCGAGTACCTGGGCGAGTACCAGGTCAGCATTCCCGAGCTGGGTACCGTCTCGGCGGTGGTGCCGCCGGTGGCCATTCTCACCAGCAACCGCACGCGCGAACTCAACGACGCGATCAAGCGCCGCTGCCTCTACCACTGGGTGGACTACCCCGACCGCGAACGCGAGCTGGCCATCGTCCGTGCGCGCGTGCCCCAGATGCCGCAGGCACTGGCCGACCAGGTGGCCGCCTTCGTGCACCAGTTGCGGAGCATTCCGCACAGCGACCATTTCCAGCGTGTCCCCGGCATTGCCGAGACCGTCGAGTGGGCCCGGGCGCTGGTAGCGCTGGACGCGCTGGTGCTGGATCCGGAGATCGTGGCCGACACGGCAGGCGTGCTGTTCAAGCAGCGCGATGACGTGGCGGCGCTGAACGCATCGCTGGCAGATGAGGTGTTGCAGGACGCCGGCCAGGCGGTGGCAACCGCAGCCAGTGCAAGGGAGCAGGCAGCTTGACCGATACGCCCGTCCACGAGCAGGCGCGCGCGCGCGCAGCCCGGCGCAGCGCCCAGCTGGGCGATTCACGCTCGGGCAAGCTGGCGGACAACATGACCGCCTTTGGCCGGGCGTTGCGCCGCGCCGGCGTACCGGTGGATGCCGCGCGCATGGCGCTGGCCCAGCAGGCCGTGCAAATCATCGGCGTGGCCAGCAAGCCAGATGTCAGCGCCGCCATGGAAGCGGTACTGGTCAGCAGGGAAGGGGACCGCGGTGTCTTCCGCGAGCTGTTCGACCTGTTCTTTCGCGACCCGGAGCTGGCGCGCAAGCTGCTGGCGCAGATGCTGCCGACCACGCCGGCCGCGCCCGCCGAGCACAGCGAGCGCCCACGCGTGCGCGAGGCCATGCAGCCAAGGCAGGCACCGCAGGCCGCTGCCGACGAGCAGGAAATCGAATTGGACGCGGCCATGACCGCAAGCCGCATCAAGCGGCTCAAGACCGCCGACTTCAACCAGCTTGCGGCCAGCGAATACCAGCTGGTTGAAAGACTGGTGCGCGACATCCCGCTACCGGTGCCTACGGTGGCAGCGCGGCGCACGCAGGCCGGCAGCCGCGGCGCGCGCGTGCACTGGAGCCGCACCATGCACGCGGCAGCCAGCCGTGGCGGTGACGTCGTTGAGCTGCGCGGCCTGCGCCGCCGCCGCCAGGTGCTGCCGCTGCTGCTGCTGGTCGACGTCTCCGGCTCCATGGAGCGCTACACGCGCCTGCTGCTTGCGTTCCTGCACGCAGCCACACGCTGGTCCTGCATCAACGGACGCCGCACGCTGGTACCGCGCAACGTGTTTGCCTTTGGCACGCGCCTGACCGATCTGACCGACGTCTTCCGGCTGGCCGATACCGATGCCATGCTGCTCAAGGCAGGTACGCTCATCCAGGACTACGCAGGCGGGACGCGCCTCGGTGATTCGCTGCACACCTTGCGCAAGCAGCACGCACGGCGCCTGGTCGGCGGGCGCACGCTGGTCATGATCATCAGCGACGGCCTGGACACCGGCGAGCCGGAGCAGCTCAGGCAACAGCTGCAATGGCTTGGCCAGCACACGCGGCGCCTGCTGTGGCTCAACCCGCTGCTGCGTTTTGATGCCTACCAGCCCAGCGCGCGCGGCGCGGCCGTCCTGCACGAGGCGGCCGACGCCATGCTGGCGGTACACAACATCGAGCACCTGCAGGAGCTTGCAGGGGCCATTTCCGCCCTGATCAACCAATAGTTCTGGAGGTAGGACCACATGGACATGCAAGGTTCGCGGCAACTGGCGGTCACGCGCCAGCAGGCCTGGGATGCACTCAACGACCCCGAGGTGCTCAAGGCCTGCATTCCCGGCTGCAGCAGCCTGGAGGCCACCGGGGACAACACCTTTGCCCTGGTCAACGCCGTCAAGGTCGGTCCGGTCTCGGCAAAATTCAAAAGTACGCTGACGCTGTCCGATATCAAGGAGCCCGAGAGCTACACCATCCGTTTCGAGGGCGACGGCGGCCCGGCCGGCTTTGGCAAGGGCAGCGCGCAAGTCAAGCTGACCGAGCAGGACGGCGGCTGCGAGCTGGCATACACCGTGAACGCGAGCGTGGGCGGCAAGATAGCGCAGGTTGGCCAGCGGCTCATCGACGGGGTGGCCCGGTCCATGGCGGAAAAATTCTTCAGCAATTTTGACGAGGAAATACAAAAACGGCATCCGTCAGCGGCGGCCCCGGACCGCGCACAGGATGCGCCGGCCGCCGCGGCCCGGAAAGAGGGTCGCGGCCTGCCCAAGTGGACCTGGATCGTGCTGGCCATCATTTTCATTCTGGGCGTGGTCTGGGCAGTACGCGTGTAAAAGGTGTAAATTGGAAGCAACCATGCGGCAGGCGGTCCGGGCGGACGCGCGGCCAGGCCGGTGACCCGGCGCCACGGCGCAGGTCACCGGCCGGGCACGCTGCAAGCAGCAGCGGGTACCGACTGCCACCCACGCTGCCGCTTGCATGGCGGTGGCCCCTGGAGGGCCCGCCCGATGCAGGCGGCGCAAGAGAAAGGAGTGCATCATGGAAAATCTGGATCTCACCGTCTTGCGCGCGGTGCAGCAATGGCGTGCGGCAGGCAGGCACGCCATGCTGGCCACCGTGGTTCATACGTTTGGCTCGTCGCCGCGCCCCGTGGGTTGCGTCATGGCCATGCGCGAGGACGGCCTCATCAAGGGCTCGATCTCCGGCGGCTGCCTGGAAGACGACCTCATCGCCCGCTACACGCAGCCCGGTGCCAAGGACCCGCTGCCGCGCACCGGACCGCCACGCTTTGAGAAATACGGCATCACGGCCGAAGAAGCGCACCGCTTTGGCCTCCCATGCGGCGGCTCGCTGCAGATACTGCTTGAATTCGACCCCGACCCCGTGTCCATGGACGCGCTCATGGTTGCACTGGACGCCGGCAAGCTGGTGCGGCGGCGCCTGAACCTGCACGATGGCACGGTGCACATCGAAGAGACCGACCAGCCCGACGCGCTCTCGATCACGCCCGACGAGCTGGTCAACACCTTTGGCCCCGAATACCGCATGCTGCTCATTGGCGCCGGGCAGATGAGCGAGTACCTGGCCAGCATGGCGCTGATGTGCAACTTTGCCGTCACCGTCTGCGATCCGCGCGAGGAATACAGCGGCGACTGGAACGTCCCGGGCGTCAAGGTCGTCTCGACCATGCCCGACGATACCGTCACCACGTTTGCGCCGGACGCGCGCAGCTGCGTCATCGCGCTCACGCACGACCCCAAGCTGGACGACCTGGCGCTGCTGCAGGCGCTGGAGACGCCCGCCTTCTACGTCGGCGCCATCGGCAGCCGGCGCAACAGCAACCAGCGCCGCCAGCGCATGATCGAGCATTTCGACCAGACCGAAGAAAGTCTTGCGGACCTGCGCGGCCCCGTCGGCATCTACATAGGCAGCAAGACGCCGGCAGAAATCGCCGTCAGCGTCATGGCCGAGGTACTGGCCGTCAAGAACGGCATCGCGCTTGCCCGCGGCATGGACGTTGCCGAGGTCAAGAACGCACTTGGGCTGCCCGACGGCGAAACCGCCTGCCTCATCGACCTTGCCGAAACGGCCGAGCCCGCAGTTGCATCGTCCTGAGCCACGGCCGCACACCGGTGCCGTCGTCCTGGCGGCGGGCGCCGGCAGCCGCATGGGCGGTGTTCCCAAGCCGCTGATCAGGCGTGACGGCGAGCCGCTGCTGCTGCGCCAGATCCGCCTGCTGGCCGAGGCCGGCGTGGTCAACATGGTGGTCGTGCTCGGTTATTACGCCATGCAGGTGTCGCAGGTCCTGGAAAAAACGCGCTGGTCGTCGGCGGATTCGCCCATTGCCCGGGTTGCGCTCAAGTGGACCATCAACCCGGAGCCGGACGAGGGTACCGCCTCGTCGCTGCGCTGCGGGCTGCGGCGACTGCCTGACGCGCTGGCCGAGACCCTGGTCGTCCTGGGCGACCAGCCGCTGCTTGAGGCCGGCGACATCCAGGCGCTGCTGGCAGCCTGGGACCAGCGCGGCGACGGCATCCAGATGCTGCTGCCGCAACACGAACAAGCGCCGGGTCATCCGCTGGTCTTTGCCGCTTCGGTGCGTGACGCCGTCCTGGCCGGTGACAGCGTTCCGGCCTGGCGCAAGGGCCACCCGGACGCTGTGCGGTGGCTGCCGGTTTCACACCCACGCTACACCAGCGACCTGGATACGCCCGGCGATATTGCGCGACTGCAGCAGGCGCATGCGGTCACGCTGGAACTGCCTGACTGACTGCCCACGGTGGGCGATCGCAGGAGGATGAAGCCGAAAGGGTTGCCCGCGCCGGCGCGGCAAGCCCGCCTACGCAAAGGCGCTGCGCGCGCCAGCGTGCGCGACGCCATGGGGGACGGAAGGGCGGGGCGGGTCAGAGCGCGCCGGCACCGCCTCGCGCTCGAACCGCGCAACCAGTTCCCGGGCACAGGGCTCGCAACTGCCGCAGCAGGTTGCCACGCCCAGCTCAAGCTGGATGTCGCTGAACGTCATTCCGGCTCTGACGCAGCGCCTGATTTGGCGATCGGAGACCTGGTTGCAAACACAAACGATCATGGCATGGATGTGAAATTCAAAGTCCTGCACCGATTAAACCACAAACGCGAATCATTGTCATTAAAAATGGTTGGCAGGAAACGATGACCAGCAGGATCAGGTGCATGATGGATGACCTTGCTGACGCTTTGAAGAGGTTGAGCGTTGAGCGTTGAGCGTTGAGCGTTGAGCGTTGAGCGTTGGGCGTTGGGCGTTGGGCGTTGGGCGTTGAGCGTTGAGCGTTGAGCGTTGAGCGTTGAGCGTTGAGCGTGGTGGGCATACGCTGGACGCTGGACGGGCCTGCTCGCACGGGGACAGCGCACGGTGCGTATACTCGTTTGTTGTCATCCATGGAGGAAAGAAATGAAGGGCAACCCCGAAGTCATCAAGATACTCAATACCGTGCTGACCAACGAGCTGACCGCGATCAACCAGTACTTCCTGCACGCCCGGATGCTTGGGAACTGGGGCTACAAGGCGCTGGAGGAGCACGAGCGGGAAGAGTCCATAGACGAGATGAAGCACGCCGACCGCCTCATCGAGCGCATCCTCTTCCTGGAAGGCCTGCCCAACCTGCAAAAACTGGACAAGCTCCTGGTCGGAGAGACGCCGCGCGAAGTCTTCGAATGCGACCTGCAGATCGAGCTGTCCGGGTCCAAGGACCTGAGGGAAGGAATCGCGCTGTGCGAAAAAGTGGCTGATTACGTCAGCCGCGATCTCCTGCGGGAGATCCTTGCCGACGAGGAAACGCACATCGATTGGCTGGAGACGCAGCTGGAACTGATGGACCGGCTTGGAGAAGAGCGCTACCTGGCCGAAAAGATGTCCTGATCGGCGCACGGTACTGCCGGGGCAACGCCTGCAGGAAGGTGCCGGGGCCGGCAACTGCGAGAAGACTGCAGCGATGAGTTCGTCTCCCGTGCCCAGGGCCGGGGCTCGGAGACACGGCATGTCGCACAGTTGCTCTAAGCCGGCGCGTGGGGGCCCGCAAGCATGCAGGCCCTCTGGCTCGGCCTGCCCTCAGTCGAAGACCCGCTTGCGCGACAGGGCTTCGGGCATCAGTATGGGCTTTTCACCGGTATTGACGTGCTCGCCCAGCACGCGACCGTTGACGATGGTGCCATACAGCGTGCGGCTGTGGAAGTTGTTGTATTTTTCCCGCGTGTACCTGGCGCTTTTCTCGTAGCGCGGATCCTGCGGACGCTCTTGGGCACTGATGAAGTACGCCACGTCCCAGGCGTCCTGGTCACTCAGCCTGCCAGGCTGGCCCAGCGGCATGTTGTACTTGATGAACGCGGCGGCGGTGTCGACCCGCGACATGCCGGCGCCCCAGTTGTACGAGCGGTCACCCCACAGCGAGGGAAACTGCATGACGCCATCAACGTACTGGCCCTGTCCGTCGGCACCGTGACACAGCGCGCAGTTGTCGGCGAACACCTTCTCGCCGCGCTGATAGTCGGGCGCCTTCGGCGGGTCGGCGACCTTGCCAAAACCGCGGCCGGCGATGTTCCAGTCATAAACCGGTGCGCCGCGTGCAGTCCACTGCTGATAGGCCAGCAGGGCGACCATGATGTCGCTGTCGTAGTCGGGCGGGATGCCGTTCATCGAGAATGAGAAGCAGCCAATCACGCGGTCTTCCACCGAGTTGACCTGCCAGTTCTTGCCCCGGTAGTCGGGCAGCGTGGTCATGGTCGGCCAGAGCGGCGCCGACCATGCCATGCGGCCCTCGCCCATGTGGCAGCTCACGCAGTTCATGTCGTTGAAGACGTGCTTGCCGCGCAGCTGCTGCGTGTTCATGAACAGGTCGTAGCCGCGCATGATGGCCTTGCGCAGCTCGGGATGGATGCTGTCGTCTTCCTGCAGCTGCTCCAGCGTGGGTGCGACGTGCTCGTACTGGCCCGGCTCGGCGGCGGGCAGCTTCACCGGCACCTTGTGCTGGGCCAGCGCCACGCTGGCTGCCAGCGCGAGTGCCGCAGTGATCAGGATACCCTTGTTCATGGCTTGTCATCTCCATCTGCAGGTTGCGCTGCCAGCCAGGCTGCCACCGCCCTGACGTCGGTATCGTTCATGCGCTCGGCCACCGCCAGCATGAGCTGCAGCGGGTCGTTGTCGCGGCTGCCGTTGCGCCACGCGTTCAGCTGCGACTCGATGTAGCCGGCGTGCTGCCCGGCCAGCGCCGGGAAAGCATCGCCCACGCCCTGGTTTTTTGGACCGTGGCAAGAGTGACAGGCTGGAATGTAGCGATCCCAGTCGCCGCGGCTGGCCAGCTTCTCACCCAGCGCCATCAGCTCGGCATCCGCTTCGGGCGGTGCCGGCGGCGCAGCGGTTTGTGCCGCGAACCAGGCCGATACATCGCGCATCTGCTGCTCGTCCATGCCGGCCACGAAGGGCATCATCACGGCACTCTCGCGCGTGCCGGACTTGACGTCCTGCAACTGCTTGACCATGTGCCCGGAGGTAAGAATGTTCAGCCGGGGGAAGCCCCCGGTGGCCATGCCTGCCCCTTCGGCGCCGTGGCAGGCGACACAGGCCTGCGCCAGCTCCTTGCCGCGCTCCATGTCGGCAGGAGCGGACAGCGCAGCGCTGCTGCCAAGAGCCAGCAGGGCTGTGGCCCAGGCGAGCAGTCTTGTCTTGTACATCGGCCTTCACCTCGCTGATCTGAAAACACCGGTGCAGGAGCCGGATGCATTTGTATCGCCCGCCCGGCGGCAGCAAACCACCATGATGCCTGCAAGCGAGTCGGGCCCAGTCTGCCGGCGTCCATCATAGCCCGAAGTATTCATGGATAAAGCACCGCCCAGCCTTGTACAGGAAGCGGTGCTTTCAGACGACGGTACGCCGGTGGCGCTTGACCTGGGCAGAGAGTCCGACTATTGTGCTTGTACGCACCTTGGTCGCCGGGGGCGTCATCAGACCACCCCGATGCTGCGGCGCCGGCCCGGGTGTCCTCTTCAGACACGTCACGCCGCAAGGCCGGGCGGGTCTTTCCATTTGGCTCATCTGTAGAGGTGGAAGGAACTGTCATGAACCTCATGCGTGCAATGGTGATCTTGCTGGCAAGCGTGGCGGCGCCGTCTGTTTCACAGGCCTTTGATATCGTGCGAGCGGAGAGCGTCTTTGAACAGCACTGCGCCGTCTGCCACGGAGCCGATCGTGGCGGCTATATCGCACCGGCACTCAACCGCGACGAAACCACCCTGAGCCCGGCGGTCATCGATCAGACCATCGTGGGCGGCGCGCCGCCCACCCTGATGCCGGCGCATCCTTCATGGGGCGCCGGCATCTCGGCAAAGGACCGCGCGCTGCTGGTTGAACTGGTGACGACGCAACCGAAGGCCGCGCTGACCTGGGGCATAGACGACGTGCGCAAGTCACTCGAGGTATTCGTTGCAGACGAATCGCGGCTTCCGGCGGCACCCGGATACAGGATAGCCCGCATCGACGATCTGATGGCGGTCATGTCGCGCGGGCGCAGGGCGGTAGGAAAAGAGGCGAAGGTGCTCTTCTACGACGGGCACACGCACCGCAAGGTCGGCGAAGTGGCCACCGGCCACGCGCCGCACCTGATGGACTTTCACCCGACCCAGCCGCGCTGGGCTTACGTGCGCGATGACGTTGGCTACGTTCACAAGGTCGACCTGTACTCGATGCAGATTGTGCGCAAGGTGCGTGCCGGCCTGAACGGCACCTCGCTGGCCGTGTCCCGCGATGGGCGCTACGTGGCCGCCGGCTCGTATGTGCCGCGCACGATGGTGATCCTCGATGCGGACACGCTCGAGCCGGTGCACCTGCTCGAGCTGGCCGGGATCGACCCCGACGGCAGGATGGTGACGGCAGACGCCGGCATCATCGTCGCCACGCCCTTCGCGAACGTCTTCGTGGTCGCGCTTGAGCAGGCGGGCCAGGTGTGGATCGTCGATCTGGAGCAGCCCGGCATGCCGGTCACCAAGATCACCGGGGTGGGCCGCCATCTGCACGACGGATTTCTCTCCCCCGATGGCAGATTCTTCGTCGTGTCCTCGTACGACGATCACCTGAACGCGGTCATCGACCTTGCCGAAGCGCGCATCGTGCGCAAGATCCCGGCCGGCTGCCAGCCGCATCTGGGCTCGGGGGCAGTGGTGCGATCGAAGGGCCGCCTGCTCGGCATCGGCACCAACATGGGCGAGGAAGACTGCGCGTCGTTTGAAGTCACCGTATTTGACATGAGCACATTCGATGTGGTCAAGCGCATCCCGGTCATTGGCCCGACCGAGTCGCCGGCTGCGCATCCCGCCGCGCCCTACATCATCGTCGATATCATCGGTACCGGCCCCAACGCGGCCAAGATCCAGTTCATAGACAAGGACACGCTCGAGGTCGTGCGCACGCTTGAAGTCGCGGGCACGCTCGGGCACTCGCATTTCCCCGAGTACACGGCGCGCGGCGACTTCTTCTACGTCAGCGCGCGGTATCGTGGCGACCGCAGCATGGGCGGGGCGGGCGGCCGGCTCGTGATCTTTGATTCGCACACGCTCGCTGAGGTCAAGTCCATCCCGGTCGACGTGCCGGCGGGCGTGTTCTCGCGCTCGCGGGCACGCACCGTGGTGGTGGGCTTGCAGGAATAGGACCCGACAGGGCCGGGCGGCGACGAATGTGCCGCGCAGCCGAGCGCCTGTCTGCGCCAGTGAGGGTGGTTGGATGCGAGCGATCCGGCGTCAAGCGTGCAGCATGACAGATGACCTCGCTCGCGCATCGATGACCGCGCCGCTGCGCGGCGGCAATGACTGCGGCTGCGCCGCCATGATGGGGAGGTTGAGCGTTGGGCGTTGAGCGTGGTGCGCACACGCTGGACGCCGAACGCTTGACGCCAAACCTTCATCAGCCGCCGCAGGCGGCTTTCATACAAGGCCCGCAAGGGCCGAGATCATTCTGTCATCAGCGGGGAATCGCGGCGGGGGCGCCGCTCCCACCATTCGCTGGACGCTCAACGCACTTCGCTCAACCTCTCAATGCGGATAGAACAGGCCGTTGCCGACCAGGCGCAAGCCGATGGTGTCGCCTATCCTGAGCTGGGCGTGCACGCCGCCCGTCAGGTCCAGGCTGATGCGCGTGTCGCCGGCCAGCAGGTCCACCTGGCTGTGGCTGCCGTGGAACTTGATGCGCTGTACCGACGCCGAGCAGATCGCGCCGTCGCCACCCACGCGCGTGGGCTCCAGCTGGTCGGCGCGAATCAGCAGCTTGCCTGTCCTGGCGTGCTGCCCCAGGCCTTGCGCCGACATGATTTCTATGGGAACACGTTGCGCCAGTGCGCTCTGCGCGCAACACGCTCCGGCGTCGAGCTCGGCAGGGAGCAACAGGCTGTTGTCGCTGATGAAGCGGGCAACCAGCGGGCTGGCCGGTCGCTGGTAGATGTTTTCCGGCGTGTCCAGCTGCAAGAGGTGCCCGTTGTCGAGCAGGCCCACACGGTCGGCGCAGCTGAGCGCCTCGTGGCGGTCGTGCGTGACGATGATTGCCGCGGAGTTGCTGCGCCGCAGGATGTCGATGATGTCGTCGCGGATCTGTGCGCGCAGGTGCTCGTCCAGTGCGCTGAACGGCTCGTCCAGCAGCATGATGCTGGGGCCGGGCGCCAGTGCCCGCGCCAGCGCAACGCGCTGCTGCTGGCCGCCCGAGATCTGGTGCGGCTTGCGCTCGGCCAGCTCGCTGATGTCGGTCAGCGCCATGACCTCGTGCACGCGCGCGCGCTCCGCCTCGGTTCTGCCCTTGCCGTTGCCCAGCCCGTACGCGATGTTGCGGTACACGCTCATGTGCGGGAACAACACGCCTTCCTGCAGCACGTAGCCCAGGTGCCGGTCTCTGGGTGGCACAAAATGGTGCTGGTCAAAAATGAGGCGATCCCCGATTTGCATGTGCCCCAGATCGGCCACCTCGAATCCGGCAATGATGCGCAGCAGCGTGGTCTTGCCGCAGCCCGACGGTCCCACCAGGAACAGGATTTCACCCTGTCCCAGCTGCAGGCTCACGTCCGCCAGGACGCGCGTGTTGCCAAACGACTTTTGAATGTTGTCCAGCGTGAGCAGGGCAGGAGACACGTCAGTTGAATCCGTACTTCTTGAGCAGATAGACCGGCACGCCGGAGAATATGATCAGCGCCATGGCGTACGGTGCCACCGCTGCGTACGCACCCACGGTGGTGAGCTCCCACACCGAGACCGCCATGGTCTGCACCGACGTTGGCGTGAGCACCAGCGTTGCGGTCAGCTCCTTCATCAGGTTCAGGAACACCAGCGCGAACGCTGCGGTCACACCAGGCAGTATCGCCGGAACCAGCAGTGTACGAAACACGAAGAAGTTGGACCGGCCCAGCGACTTGCCCACGTTTTCCACGTTGGACGGCACCAGGCGCAGGGAGGCCCCGAGCGTGGTTTGCGCCATGGGCAGGTAGAGCATGAGATAGGCTACCAGCACCGGGATGAACGTCTGGTACAGCGGATAGGCGTAGCGTATTGAGAAAAACGTCAGCGCCAGTGCAATGACAATACCCGGCATGGCGTGCAAGAGGAACGGCAGCCGGTCTATCCACAGCGTGAGCACGCTGCGGTAGCGCACCACGCACCAGACCAGCGGCATGGCCGCCAGCACCGAAAGCAGCGCGCCGCCGCTGGAGATGAGCAGCGACAAGCCCAGCGAGCGGAAGAACTCCACCCAGTGGAATGCGGTCTGCAGCGACGAGCCTACGTAGATCCAGTAGCCGACCATCGCCAGCGGGACGCCCATGCCCAGCACGAATTGCAGCAGGAGGAAGCCCTGCGCGGCCCATTGGGCCGGACGCGGCAGGCGGCGTGGCGCCGGCTGCCTGGCCACGCCCTTGCCTTCGCGGGCCAGGTGCTCGTTGCCGCGGAACAGCATCTCCAACCCCACGACCACCAGGCACAGGACGACGAGCACCAGCGAGAGCAGCGCGGCCGTGGCGTTGTCAAACGCCATGTCGTACTCTTGATAGATGGCCGTCGTGAACGTGGAATAGTTCAGCAGCGATACGGCGCCAAATTCGATCAGCATGTGCAGCGCAATGAGCAGGAAGCTGTCGCCCAGCGCCGGCCTGAGCTGCGGAAACGTCACGTGCCAGAACGTGTACGCGCGGCTCTTGCCCAGCGAGAAGCTCACTTCTTCCAGCGAGCGGTCCATGCGCTGCAGCACGGCCGAGACCGGCAGGAACGCCAGCGGAGCGGAGGTCATGGTCATGACCAGCACCGCGCCGCGCAGTCCCTCGAAGCTGAAGCTGAGGCTGATCCAGCTGTAGCTGGCGACAAAGGCCGGGATGCACAGCGGCAGCGTGCATGCGACGCGGTAGAACGACGCGCCAAATACACGGTAACGCTGCAGCAGGAACGCCGAGAGCGTCCCCAGCGTGATGGCCAGCACGGTGACCAGCACCAGCAGCAGCACGGTGTTGCCAAAAAGCATCCAGACGCGCTCGCGAAAGACCAGCGACACGGCGCGCTGCCAGCCCACCTCGGACGAGCGCAGGAGCACGTAGGCAAACGGCAGCAGCAGCGGCAGGCTGATCAGCAGCACCAGTGCGCGCAGCCACAGCGGCGGGATCTTCTCCTGCGGAATGCCAAGCCAGCGGGCAACGGCCGGGGACACGCGCAGAACGCGGAATACCGGCAGCCTCCTGCTGCCGGTATTGCTGGATGAATACCGTGCCGTTTGCGTCGTCATGACTAAAACAGCGGTGGCTGCAACGCAGTCCCGCTGACCGGGGCAAGCCCCGCTTGATGGGTCGTTTACTTCAATCCTGCTTTTTCAAGCAAGTGGAGGGCGTTTTCCTTGTCGTCAAACGTGGTGATGCTGATCGTTGGCGGCTCGATCTTGGCGTAGGGGTAGAGCTCGAAGGACGAAGAGACGTCGCTTCGCAGCGGATACTCGGCGCGCAAGTCGGCAAAGACCTGCTGCCCCTCTTGGCTGACGACGAATTCAACGAACTGCATGGCCTCGTCCTTGTTGCCCGAATGCTCGAGCACGGCAATGGCTGCGTACGTCATCATGGCACCCGGGTCCTGGTGGCCGATATAGTCAAGCCGGCTCTTGACGTTGTCCAGGCTGCCGGCCTCGCGCGCCATGTTGTACCAGTAATAATTGTTGATCAGCGCCAGCGGCACCGCGCCGCGCTCGACCGCGGTCATGGCCACTGCATTCTTGGCGTAGGACTTCTGGTACTTCTTCAGGCCTTCAAGCCAGGCCAGCGCCGCATCCTCGCCCTCAAGCTTGGCAATGCCGATCACCTGCTCGAGAAACGCGCCGGACGTGGGCACGTAGCCCACCTTGCCTTCCCATTCGGGCTTGGCGTAGTCCAGCACGGAATCGGCCAGCTCGTCCTTGCTGATGAGATCCGGGTTGTAGACAACCACGCGCGCGCGGCCGCTGGTGGCGACCCAGTCGCCGTTTTCAGCCAGCGGCACCGACTCATACCCGGCACCGCTGGTGGCGCTGATCACATCGCTGGGCAACTTGGCCAGCAAGCCGATCTCAGACAACGACAGCATGGGCGTGATCTGCTCGGCCCAGAACACATCGGCGGGCGTGCGCTCGCCTTCTTCCACGAGCTGTCCAGCCATCTGTTCGCTGGAGCCCTGCCTGAGCGTTGTCTTGATACCGGTGGCCTTGGTAAACGCTTGCGCCACAGCCTCGGAACCCGACTTGTGCTGGCCGCTGTAGACGGTGATGTCGGCCACCGCCTGCGCGCTCCACAGTGCCGCGGCGGCAAGCGCCATCCATTTGAATCGTGAGAGCATGAAATTTCCTTTGACGAAATGAGGGCTGATCAGGTTGTCTTGCCGGACTGCTCGCGGTATCAAACTTGTGGTTGATGCCCAGGCTGGTTGGCCCTGCCGGCGCAAAGCCGTCCAGCATCGGACCGGGTCGGCATGGCGGTGGCGGTCGACGGAGTGCCGGAACAGGGCCTGTTTATTTGCGGGCACCGTGTCCGGATCGCGTCCGGTCACGGTGCCCATAGGCAAAGACGCGTACATGAAGCCATTCTAGTACGTCTGCGCAATGATAGTAATTCGCATTCCCTGAATTTCAACATTGACCGTGGATTCCTGCGTCAAAGATGCAAGGGGCAAGCGCCGGCTGCCAGCGCGCGGCAGGCGCCGGGCCGGTTCAGTCGGGCGAGCTGAACAGCGACGCGGGGTCGAGCAGCTGGGCTGGCAAGGCCCGCAGGAGCGGCACCAGCTGCAAGAGGAATTCACCCATGACCGAGGTCTTGCGCCAGAACATGGCAATGTGCCGGCTTGGCACCTGCCCCTTGAACGGCACGAGGCTGATGTTGGGAACGCGGGGAATGGGCGGCTGCACGGTCAGCACCGGCAGCAGCGTCACGCCCACGTCCGCTGCGACCATCTGGCGCAGCGTCTCCAGGCTGGTGGCCCGGAACCCGCGCCGCTCGCGCGCGCCGGACATGCGGCAAACCTCCAGCGCCTGGTCGCGCAGGCAATGGCCGTCTTCCAGCAGGAGCAGGCTGTGGTGTTCCAGCTCGGCAAGTGTCACGTGCTTGCGCCGGGCCAGCGCGTCGGAAGCCGGCGTTGCCAGAACAAACGGCTCCTCAAACAGGAATTCGGAATGCAGGGTGGCATCGGCAACCGGTTGCGCCAGGATGGCCGCGTCCAGGCGCCCCTGGTGCAGGCGGTCAACCAGCTCCAGCGTCTTCTCCTCGGTCAGGAGCAGCTCCAGCCGCGGAAAGCGTTCATGGATGGGCCCCAGCACATGCGCAAGCAGGTAAGGGGCCAGCGTGGGGAAGATTCCCAGCCGCAGTGAGCCGGACTCCGGATCCAGGCTGGTCCGCGCCAGGTAGCGGATGTCCTCCACCTGCGCCAGGACGGCCTGCGCCCGGGCAACGATGGCGGCGCCGACGTCGGTCAGGAGCAACTGGCCTGGCGCCCGCTCGAAGATGGCCACGCCCAGCTCGTCTTCAAGCTTGCGCACCTGCACCGACAGCGTGGGCTGGCTGACAAAGCAGGCCTCCGCCGCACGGCCAAAGTGCCGGTGTTCGGCCAGCGCAACCAGATAGTGAAGATCACGAAGGTTCATGTTTCAAAAAAATTCCGCGCATGCGTGGGGCCCGTTCCCAGCCCGGGTTCCCTGCACGAGCCAGGCAGTTTCAGCTACCCATTGTGACGCTTGTGGCACGCCGGCCACGGTTCATGATCCAGGCCCGCGCGCTGCGCCAGCTCGCGCAGCTCATCGGATGCCAGCATGATGCCCAGTTGCCCCAGCGCGCGGGCCAATTCTGCTGGCGTCCGCACGGCGTGCGGGTCCCGGCGCCCGTCATGATGGTGAAACGTGAACTCGCCGTCCCGCAGCGTCGTGCGGCCCCCGCCCGGCCGGGCCAGCGCCACCATCAACTCCTGGCTGAACGAATCGGCCGGGTGGGTGCTGGTGTACCAGTTGGCCACGTCGCGGTCCACGGCTGGAAAGTCATCCAGCGTGAACTGGTAGACATCGGCCCATTGGCCGTCGCGCCAGATCTGCTGGAACCACTGCCGGTCTTCGTGCACGAGACGCCGGCGATCATGCGGCGTGCGCTGCTCCCTATCCGGCACCAGCCGCAGTGCCTGCGTCAGCGACGCCGCGCCTGCGCCAACGTCGGTGAGCCAGCACGAACCGTCCAGCGTCACGGCAATGAGCATGTGCGTGCGCCGCGGCAGGATGGAGCGGTCCGTGATCCGGAGCCGGACGCGGGCGCCCAGGGCGCACGCGTCAAACCCGAGCTGGCGCAGCACCTGCAGGAGCAGGCCATTTTGCTCGAAGCAGTAGCCGCCGCGCCGCCGCACGACCAGCTTGTTGAACACGGCCGCGGGCTCCAGCGAAACCGGACGACCCAGCAGGACGTCTATGTTTTCAACCTAGATTCAGTAGTTGGATGCGTTCGAGCGTGCTGCGATGGGCGTGCCAGGCAAGACGCGACAACGCGGCAGACTACTGTCTGCAAGGCGGAGCAACGCAGCATGGCGCGTCCAGCGCTGTGCGATCGGGCGCATAGC
>JALOAS010000022.1 GCA_023228705.1 Ottowia sp.
GCTGGCCGAGCTGGACGCCGCTGAAATCGCGGCCCGGCGCAAGCAGCTGCCGGCGCTGGCGCACCGCGTGTTGTGAGCAGCAGCCCGGCCCGGCTTGGCGCACGTGCATTGGTGAGCCGGTGGGGCCAAAGCCTGGTGGATGCGCTTTGCTTATTCACCCTACGATTCGCATCTTGTTACCGCGTAGGCCGGATAAGCGCAGCGCATCCGGCGCTGGCCGGTCCAAGCCTGTGTTGGCGCTTTGGTGGATGCGCTTTGCTTATCCACCCTACGATTCGAGTGTTCAGAGTGTTTATAGTCACCGCGTAGAGACGCAGGAGTCCATGGCCAACTACCTTGAGCACAGGGTGTTGTGAGCAGCAGCCCGGCCCGGCTTGGCGCACGTGCATTGGTGAGCCGGTGGGGCAAGGGTTGGTGGATGCGCTGCGCTTATCCACCCTACGTGGTGGTGCGTGCGGCTTGTAGGCCGGATAAGCACAAGCGCATCCGGCAAGCGGCAAACAGGGAGAGGCTCATGGCCAACTACCGCCGTGCCCGGGTACCGGGCGGTACGTTCTTCTTCACCGTGGTCACGTGGCAGCGTCGCAGTGTCTTTGCTTCGGACCACGCGGTGGCTCACTTGCGCGCGGCGTTTGGCAAGGTCAGGGCGACGCGGCCGTTTGCGGTGGAGGCCATGGTGGTGCTGCCCGACCACCTGCATTGCATCTGGCGCCTGCCGCCGGGCGATGGCGACTACTCGTCGCGCTGGCGCGAGATCAAGAAGGCGGCGTCACGCGCGATTGCGCCGCAGGCCGACGCGCGTGGCGAGCGCCAGGTGTGGCAGCGCCGGTTCTGGGAACACGTGATCCGCGACGCGGACGACTGGCGGCGTCACGTGGAATATATCCATTACAACCCGGTCAAGCATGGATACGCAACGCGGCCGGCGGACTGGCCGTGGTCCAGCTTCTCGCGGTTTGTTGCGCGCAGATGGTACGTGCGGGATTGGGGCGCGACCGAGCCGGACGCGGTGCGCGGGATGGAGTTTGAGTAGGGTGGACGGTGGGCGGTTGTTGATGAGCGCGCGTTGTTTGTTCGCCCTGCGGGGCGTTGTTTTCACGGGCGTTTTGGTGGATGCGCTTTGCTTATCCACCCTACGGGGCGTTGTTTTCGTGGTGGACGTGTAGGCTGGATAAGCGCAGCGCATCCGGCGATGGCCTTTGGTGGATTACGGAGCGTTGCTTGCGCGGTGGCCACGCAGGCAATGGCCTCAAAGCAGGTCTTTGCGCAGTTCAGCCGCGCTGCGCGGCGACAGCAGCCCGGGTGGCACGTCAAGCACCGTAAGTGCGCCGCGGTGGCCGCCCCGGTGCATGCGGTGCACGGCGCGGGCAAAGGCCACGAGCACGCTGGCGGTGAATTCGGGGTTGCTGGCGAGCTTGAGGCTGAATTCGCTGACCTGCACGTGCCCTGGTGTGGTGTTGCCGCTGCGGATGACAAAGCCGCCGTGCGGCATGGTGGCATGGTCGCGCGCGAGCTCTTCGGCGCTGATGAAGTGCACGCTGGTGTCGTAGTCGGCAAAGTAGCCGGGCATGGTGGTGATGGCGTGGCGAACGGCATCCGCATCGGCGCCTTGCTCCAGCACGACCCAGCATTCACGCCTGTGCTTCTGGCGCGTGGCCAGCTCGGGCCGGGCGCCGCTGCGCACGGCAGCAATGGCCTCGTCTGACGGAATGGTGTATTGCACGCCGGCGGCAACGCCGGGCACGTGGCGGATGGCGTCGGAGTGGCCCTGGCTCAGGCCCTTGCCCCAGAAGGTGTAGGTGGCGCCGTCGGGCAGCAGCGCCTCGCCCATGACGCGCTGCAGGGAAAACAGGCCGGGGTCCCAGCCGGCGGAGATGAGCGCGCTGGTGCCGGCCGCGCGCGCGGCGGCGTCAACGGCGGCAAAGTGCTCGGGGATGCGGCCGTGGTTGTCAAAGCTGTCTACGATGTTGAAGCGCGCAGCCAGCGTGGGCGACTGCTGCGGCAGGTCGTCCTTGGAGCCGCCGCAGAGGATGAGCACGTCCATGGCATCGCCATGTGTGTCCAGCTCGGCCAGCGGATGCACGGTGCTGGTGGCCAGCTGGGGTTGAACCTGCGCGGGCGCGCGCCGGGTCCAGATGCCCGCCAGTTGCATGTCGGCTGTTTTGGCCACAGCCAGTTCGACGCCGCGGCCCAGGTTGCCGTAGCCGACGATGCCGATGCGGATGAGGTGCTGGGATGAGGAGGTCATGAGGCTCTCAAGGGAAGGTTGCGCGCGAAGTCGTTGCCACGCGGGGTTGAATTGTGATGGCCGGTCGTGCCGAATGACAGATGACGGATGACGGATGATCTTGGCCCTTGCGGGCCCCGGATGAAAGCCGCCTGTGGCGGCTCATGATGAATCATGGCGGCACAGCTGCAATCATTCATGCTGCGCAGCGGCGAGATCATCTGTCATGTCGCCAGCACCGCGGTCGACCGGCCCCTGCACCTGCGCCACCAGCTTGACGCCCAGCGCCTTGCACACGCGCGCAATGGTGTCAAAGCGCGGGGCGGCACCGGGGCGCAGCGCCTTGTACAGCGCTTCGCGGCCGATGCCCGCGTCCCTGGCAATTTGCGTCATGCCGCGTGCACGCGCGATGTCGCCCAGGGTGGCCGCCAGCAGCGCCGGGTCGCCGTCTTCGATGACCAGGGTCAGGTATTCGGCAATGTCCTGGTCGGTTTGCAGCATTTCGGTGACGTCAAAAGGTCGCGTTTGTGGTCTCATGGTCATGGTTCCCTGAACAGTGCCGCCAGTTTCAGCGCCGCCGCAATATCCTTGCGCTGGCTTGATTTGTCACCTCCACCGCGCATCAGGATCAGCACGTTGTCCTGCAGCAGGTAGTACATGCACCAGCCGGGGCCAAAAAATTCGCGCATTTCCCACACGCCGCTGCCCACCGCTTTGACATCGCCCAAGTTGCCAAGTTCGGCCTTGCGCAGGCGCAGTGCCAAGCGCTTGCGCGTGACCGAGTCCTTCAGGCCGTGAAGCCACGCGTCAAACGTTTCGGTGGTCTCGACCTGGTACACGGATCAATTGTATTCGATCGAACACGTTATCAACGGGCGCGTGACGCAAACCGCACGGCCACCGATCAGTCGTCCAGCACCGCCCACTCGACCAGCCGGTACAGTGCCGCCCTCGCGGCGGGCGCGCGCTCGTCATTGATGAGCCCGACCACCACGTACTGCCTGCCCGAGCGGCCCCAGGCGTAGCCGGCAATGGCTGCCACATCGCGCAGGCTACCGGTCTTCAGGCGTGCCTGCCCTATGGCCGGCGAGTCCGGGACGCGCCGGGCCAGGTGGCGTACGGTGCCGTTGACGCCAGCGATGGGCAGCGAGCGCTCGAAGTGGCCGGCGTTGGGGCCGCGCGCCGCGTCCTGCAGGATGGCGGCCAGCGCATCGGCGCTGATGCGGCCGGTCCGCGTCAGCCCCGACCCGTTGTCCAGGACCGGTGCTTCAAGCCGGCCAAAACGCTGCTGCCACCATTGCTGCACGGTGGCGGTCGAGCCGGCCAGGCTGCCGGCGCTGCCATTGGCTGCAGACAGCGTGAGGAACAGCTGCTGCGCCATGACGTTGTTGGAGTATTCGTTGATGTCCGCGATGATCTCGGTCAGCGGCAGCGAATAGCCGGTGACCAGCAGCCGCGCCGGTTGCACGGGTGGCGACCAGCGCGCCTGGCCCGCCAGCGTGCCGCCGGCGGCGCGCCACAGCGCGGCAAAGGCGCGGGGTGCAAAGCTGTCCGGATCGGGCCAGGCCACGGCCCACTCGCGTTCTCCGCAGCTGAGCGGGTACTGGCCCGCCAGCCGCACGTGGGCGGGGTCGGCAAAGCTGGCGGCCAGCTTGTCGTGCCAGGCGCCGCAGGCGCCGCGCGCGGCCGCAATGTGGGTCGGGATGCTGACGCCCAGCAGCGGCGGCTCGCTTTCCACGCGCACGGTGCCGGCCGCGGCATCGGGAAAGAACTTCAGCACCAGCGCCTTGAAGTTGACGAGCAGGCCGCTGGGGCCGACGTTGTAGGGACGCAGCGGCTCGCCGTCAAACGCGGCCGGGTCGTGCGGCGGCACGTCAAAGACGCTGGCGTCAAGCAGGATGTCGCCCTGGATGTGGTGCACGCCCTTGTCGCGGATGGCGGCAATGAGCGCCTGCAGCCGCTCGACAACCAGCTTGGGGTCGCCGCTGCCCTGCACGATGAGGTCGCCATGCAGCGTGCCGTTGCGGATCTCGCCGTCCACGTAGACCCGGGTCTTCCAGAACCAGCCCGGTCCCAGCGTATCCAGCGCCGCGTACGTGGTGACCAGCTTCATGACCGACGCCGGGTTCATGGGAACGCCGGTGCGCCAGGCCAGTCGCGGGCCGCCGGCGCCTGCATCGCTGCCCGCCGGGTTGACCGGTGCCACCAGCAGGGCCACGTGCTCGGGGCTCACGCCGGCCTGGTCCAGTGCCTGCGCGACCGCCGGCGGCAGCGCGGCAGCGGCTTGCCAGGTCCACAGGACGGCAAGCAGGCCCAGTGCGATCTTTTGCCATGTGCTATGCATCGGGGCAAGTGTAAGTCGTGCGGCGCTGCAGGCCCTGCACAGCGCGGGCAACATGCCGAATCACCGACGCATTGGCACGACGGGTTGGCCCGGGACAAGACGCCAGCGCGCGCGCGTTTTACAATACAAGGCTTTCTTGTGGTTCTCCACATGATGTCTTGCGCGAGCCGGACGGGCGTGGTCCCGGGCTGGCGTCCGTGCATTGCACGCTTCTTTAACGCCAGTGGGTGTGGCCCGGTCCGGGCCATCCCCCGGCTGCCTTGATCCAGGAGCTTTCCCGTGTTCATTTCCAATGCTTTTGCCCAGTCGGGCGCCGCGGGCGGCGACATGTCGTCCACCCTCATGGGCATGCTGCCGCTGGTGCTGATGTTCGTGGTGCTGTACTTCATCATGATCCGGCCGCAGATGAAGAAGCAAAAGGAGCACCGCGCCATGGTCGAGGCGCTGGCCAAGGGCGACGAGGTGGTGACTTCCGGCGGTCTGCTCGGGCGCGTGACCAGCATCAACGGCAATCACCTCAGCCTGCAGATTGCCTCGGGCGTGGAGGTGCAGCTGCAGCGCAGCGCGGTGACGCAGGTCCTGCCCAAGGGCACGGTCAAGAAATCCTGATGCCGCAGCAACTGCGCCGCGACGCCGGCACGGCTGCCGCACGGCATGGAACCGGGTTTGTCACATGAATCGTTATCCGCTGTGGAAATACCTCATCATCATTGCCAGCGTCGTCGTGGCGGCGCTGTACATGATGCCCAATTTCTTTGGCGAGGCGCCGGCGGTGCAGGTCTCGCCGGGGCGGACCACGGCGCGCGTGGACGCCGGCACGCTGGCCCGGGTTGAAGATGTCCTGAAGAAAAACGGCATCAGCAGCACGCACCTGGCGCTGGAGGGCGGCTCGGTCTGGGCGCGGTTCGAGACCACCGACGTCCAGCTCCGGGCCAAGGACCTGCTTGAGCAGGAGCTCAACCCCGACCCGGAGGCAGCGGACTACATCGTTGCGCTGAACCTGGTGTCGCGCACGCCGGCCTGGCTGCTGGCGCTCAACGCCCGGCCCATGTACCTGGGGCTGGACCTGCGCGGCGGCGTGCACTTCCTGCTGCAGGTGGACATGCGTGCGGCGCTGAAGAAGCACCTGGAGACGCAGGCCAGCGACCTGCGCACGCAGCTGCGCGAGAAGAAGATCCGTCACGGCGGCATCGAGGTGGTGGGCGAGCACATAGAGATCAGCACGGACGATGCCGCCACGCAGGCGGCAGCGCGCGACCTGGTGCTGGACAGGTTCCCGGACCTGCAGGTCAACACCGGGCAGAGCGACGCAGGTCACCTGGTGCTGTCGTACAACGCCGATGCCCTGCGCCGCGTGCAGGACACTGCGCTGAAGCAGAACATCCAGACGCTGCACAACCGCGTCAACGAGCTGGGCGTGGCCGAGCCGGTGATCCAGCAGCAGGGGGCCGACCGCGTCGTGGTGGAGCTGCCGGGCGTGCAGGACACGGCCAAGGCCAAGGACATCCTGGGCCGCACGGCAACGCTGGAGATGCGGCTGGTCGATGAAAGCCCGGAAGGGCGCGCTGCCGAGCTGGGCAACGGCCCGGTGCCCTTTGGCGACGAAAAATTCCTGCTGCCCGACGGCCGGCCGGTCATCGTCAAGCGCGACGTCATCCTCTCCGGCGACAGCCTCACCGACGCGCAGCCGGGGTTTGATTCGCAGACGCAGCAGCCCAAGGTGGACCTGACGGTCGACGCCAAGGGCGGGCGCATCATGCGCGACGTCAGCCGCAAGAACATCAAGAAGCGCATGGCCATCATCCTGTTCGAGAAGGGCAAGGGCGAGGCGCTGACGGCGCCGGTGATCCAGGCCGAGCTGGGCACGCGCTTCCAGATCTCCGGGTCCATGACGGTGAACGAGGCCGCCGACCTGGCGCTGCTGCTGCGCGCCGGCTCGCTGGCAGCGCCCATGGAGATCATCGAGGAGCGCACCATAGGCCCCAGCCTGGGCGCCGAGAACATCACCAAGGGCTTCAACAGCGTGCTGTGGGGGTTCCTGGTGATCATCGTGTTCATGTCGATCTACTACATGATGTTCGGCCTGTTCTCGGCTATAGCGCTCACGTTCAACCTCACGCTGCTCATTGCCGTCCTGTCCATGCTGCAGGCAACATTGACGCTGCCGGGCATGGCGGCGATGGCGCTGACCATGGGCATGGCCATTGACGCCAACGTGCTCATCAACGAGCGCATACGCGAGGAGCTGCGCGACGGCATGTCGCCGCAGGCGGCGATCAACGCAGGCTACGACCGCGCCTGGTCGGCCATCCTGGACTCCAACGTGACTTCGCTGCTGGCTGGGCTGGCGCTGCTGACCTTTGGCTCGGGGCCCATACGCGGCTTTGCCGTGGTGCACGTCATCGGCATCTGCACGTCGGTGTTCTCGGCGGTGTTCTTCTCGCGCGGGCTGGTCAACTTCTGGTATGGCCGCAAGAAGCGGCTGCGGACGGTGTCCATAGGGACCGTCTGGAAGCCCGAGGACGACGAGCAGCTGTCCAGCGCCAGCTAAACGCCACGGGCGCACCGGAACTCAACCATGGAATTCTTCAAGATACGCCGCGACTACCCGTTCATGCGGTATGCGTGGCTGTTCAACCTCATCTCCTTTGGCACGTTCGTGCTGGCGGTCCTCTTCCTGGTCACGCGCGGGCTGAACCTGTCGGTGGAGTTCACCGGCGGCACGGTCATGGAGGTGACGTACCAGCAGACTGCCGACCTGGACCAGATCCGCGGCGCGATCTCGGCGCTGGGCTACAGCGACGTGCAGGTGCAGAACTTCGGTACCTCGCGCGACGTGCTGATCCGTCTGCCATCCAAGGAGGGCGAGTCCTCGGCCGAGCAAAGCCAGCACGTGATCCAGGCGCTGCAAAAGAGCGCGCCCGACGTCGAGCTGCGCCGCACCGAGTTCGTGGGGCCGCAGGTGGGCGACGAGCTGGCCATCGACGGGCTGAAGGCGCTGGCATTCGTCATCATCGGCATCATGGTGTACTTGGCGCTGCGCTTCGAATGGAAGTACGCGGTGGCCGGGATCATCGCCAACATGCATGACGTGGTCATCATCCTGGGCTTCTTTGCATTCTTCCAGTGGGAGTTCTCGCTGTCGGTGCTGGCGGCGGTGCTGGCGGTCATGGGCTACTCGGTGAACGAGTCGGTCATCATCTTTGACCGCATCCGCGAGGCGTTCCGGCGCTTTCGCAAGATGGACCGCGTGGACATCATCAACCACGGGATCACCGCCAACATCAGCCGCACCATCATCACGCACGGTTCCACGCAGGTGGTGGTGCTGTCCATGCTGTTCTTTGGCGGCGAGGCGCTGCACTACTTTGCGGTGGCGCTGACCATAGGCATCCTGTTCGGCATTTATTCATCGGTATTTGTCGCGGCATCGATTGCCATGTGGCTGGGCATACGGCGCGAGGACCTGATCCGGCGCCAGCCCAAGATCGATCGCGACGACCCCAACGCCGGCGCCGTGGTCTGAGGATCTGCGGCGGCCGCATCGCAAAGCCGGCGCAGGTTCGTGGTACAACGAGTCTGACGGACTTTTTACGGGGTTGCCGCCATGCCATCAGGAGACACGGGCCATCAGCTGGCACGGGACGTGCGCGAGCAGTTTGCTCGCCGCATTGGCGCCGTGCTGCCCCGTCTGTCGGCAACGGCCGGCGAATTCCTGGAAAAAACGTTGCATGGCAGCCTGCGCGGGCTGCCCGTGACACCGCAGGAGGCGTTGGAGGCGCCGCGGGCGTTTGACAAGGCGCGGCAGCAGTGGGAGCAGGCCGCGCGCCGGCACTGGCTGCAGGTCGCGCATGGCGGCAGCCTGCTGGACGCGACGCCGCCGACCGGCGACGACCAGCTGGAGCTGGTCGATGACACCGTGGTCGAGGGCAAGATCCTGGCGGCCCGGCTCGGCAGCTCGATCAACGAGGCCGTGGCGGGAATCTGGGCGCAGTTGCAGATCCGCATGCAGCGGCTGGAGTACAGCGGCCAGCTCGCCAGCGACGACCCGCTGCGCGCCGAGGTGTTCGTTCGCTGCCTGCTCATTGCGTGGCGCGAATGCGGCCTGAGCCAGCCCGTCTGGACCCTGGTGCAGAAGGGCCTCAAACCGGTGCTGATCCAGACCTACGAAGAGGCCTATGCCGCGGCCAACGACGTGTTGTTCGAGGCCGGCATACCGGCCGAGCTGGATTTGAAGGCGCGTGTGCGGAGAACGCTGGACCCGGCAGCGGCGTCCACGGCAGCCGGCAGTTTTGCCGGATCTGCGCATGAGCCGTCCTGGGGCCGAACCACGGGCGGCGCGAAGATGACGGCGGCGCACGCGGCCGTGGCGGGCGGCCATGGCGGCCTGACGCAGGCCCCGGCCGAGCCGGTCAACGCGTATCGGGCGCAGCCCATCTGGAGCCGCTCTCTGCCCATGCCTGCGTCCGCGCGACACGACGCCGGGCTGGCGCACCGGCGCTTCCAGGAGCATGCGACGGCGCTGGCCGAGCAGCAGTACGGCCGCCTCTCGCTGGCCTGGGCATTGCGCCAGCGCCCGCAGGAACTGTGGACCCAGCTCGAAGGCCTGCTGGCGCAGCAGGTGCCTGGTTACGCAGCGGCCACCACGCGTGCTGCGGGGCTGACGCTGTCGCCGGCGCTGGTGCAGGCGCTGGCCGAGCCGGCCACCCAGTTCATCGCGACCGAGGCCGTCACCGGTGTTGATGGCATGCAGGACGCGGCGCTGGCGGCAGCCGAGTTTCCAGTGGGCGTGCTGGCGCACCGATTGCGCCAACGTGCCAACGCGCTCAAGTCGCGGGCGGAGAAACCCAACGAGCGCGCGGTCATCGAGGTGGTGGCGCTCATGTTCCAGGCCATCCTGGCCGAAGACTCCATTGCGGCGGGCATCAAGGTCTGGTTTGCCCGTCTGCAGGTTCCGGTGCTGCGCATCGCGCTGAACGACCCGGACTTTTTCACGGCCGAAGAGCATCCGACGCGGCAGCTCATCGACCGCATGGGCGGCTGCGCCATGGGACTGGACGCGGCTTCGGTTCCGACCGATCCACTGGAATCGGAAATCCAGCGCATCGTTCGCATCATCGAGCAGTACCCCGACATCGGCGGCCGGGTATTTGGCGTCATGCTGCGTGAATTCGAGAAATTTCTCGAGGGTTGGCTGACCGATTCCGAGCCGATGCAGCGTGCCACGTCGCTGGCGCAGCGGGTGGAGCAGCGCGAGGCGCTGGTCGTGCAGTACAGCATCGAGCTGGCGCACCGGCTCAAGACGCTGCCGGTGAGCGAGGCCGTGCGCCAGTTCCTGTTCCAGGTCTGGTCCGACGTGCTGGCGGTGGCCGCGGTGCGCAGCGGTGCGCATCATGCGGACACGCAGCGCTTCAAGGCGGCGGCCACCGAACTCATCCGCGCCACCAGCGTGCAGCCCGATCGTCAGCGGCGCACGCAGATGATGCAGGGCCTGGCCAGCCTGCTGGCGCTGTTGCGCGAGGGCATGCGCTCGGTGGGGCTGGCCGAATCGGCGCAGGAGGAGCACATCCGCCAGCTCAAGGACGCGGTCCTGCTGGCGTTCCAGGGCAAGGGCGAAGGCTTGTCATCGTCACAGCTCACGCAGTTTGCCCAGGCGCTGGATACGCTGGAAGACGTGGTCAGCGACGACCCCGAAGGCGACATGATGCTGGATCCGGGCGTCATCGAACTCATGTTTGGCGAGGACAGCGCCGCCGTCATCACCGTCATTGACGACGGCGGTGAGCCCCCGACCCCCGAGGTGCTTGCCGCCGTGCGCGAGCTGCCGCGCGGCGGCTGGTTCGCGCTGGACTTTGACGGGCAGGCCACGCACGTGCAGTACGTGTGGCGCAGCCAGCGCGGCCAGCTGCACCTGTTTGCCACCGGCGGGCAAAAGACGTTCCTGGTCCAGACGCAACGCCTGGCCGGCTTCTTCCAGGCCGGGCTGATCACGCCGGTGGCGGCGGAAAGCCTGATGCTCAAGGCCACGCGCGAAGCGCTGACCCGGCTCCAGGAAGCACCGGAGGAGCTGCTGCAGTAGGCCGGCGCGAGCTGGCTGCCGCCCGATCATGGCTCAGGCACCAGACGCTTCAACGGGCGCATTGGCGGGCACGCGCGTGCTCGATCTCTCGCGCGTGCTGGCCGGTCCGTGGGCCACCCAGATCCTGGCCGACCTGGGCGCGGATGTGATCAAGGTGGAGCGCCCGGGCACGGGAGACGACACGCGCGGCTGGGGGCCGCCCTGGGTGGGCGGCGCAGCAGACGATGCCTCGCAGCGGCTGGCTGCCTACTATCTCTGCGCCAACCGCAACAAGCGGTCGGTCACCATTGACATCGCAACACCGCAAGGCCAGGAGCTGGTGCGGGCGCTTGCGGCGCGCTCGGACGTGCTGGTGGAAAACTTCAAGGTGGGCGGGCTGGCGCGCCACGGGCTGGACTGGGCCAGCCTGCAGCAGGTCAACCCGCGGCTCGTGTACTGCTCGATCACCGGGTTTGGCCAGGACGGACCGTACGCGCACCGCGCAGGCTACGACTTCCTGGTGCAGGGGCTGGGCGGGCTGATGAGCGTCACCGGCCGGCCCGACGACGAGCCCGGCGGCGGGCCCATGAAAGTCGGCGTCGCGCTGACCGACATCCTGACCGGGCTGTACGCTGCCAACGCGATCCAGGCGGCACTGGCGGCGCGCCAGCGAACGGGCCGGGGCCAGCACGTGGACATGGCGCTGCTGGACGTGCAGGTGGCCTGCCTGGCAAACCAGGCCATGAATTACCTGGCCGGCGGCCGCAACCCGCAGCGGCTGGGCAATGCGCATCCCAACATTGTCCCGTACCAGGACTTCCCCACCGCGGACGGGCGCATGATCCTGGCCGTGGGCAACGACGGGCAATTTGCCCGTTTTTGCGACGCGGCGGGCGCTCCCGAGCTGGCGCAGGACGCACGCTTTGCCACCAACGCCGCGCGCGTGGCACACCGCGACGCGCTGGTTGCACAACTGTGCGAGATCACCGCCCGGCGCAGCACCGCGGACTGGATCGGCGTGCTGGAGGCCCGTGCCGTCCCCTGCGGTCCCGTGAACCGGCTGGACCAGGTCTTTGCCGACCCCCAGGTGCGCGCACGCGGCCTGCAGCGCCAGATGACGCTGCCCGGCGTGGGCCCCGTGCCGCAGCTGGCCAGCCCCATGCGCCTGTCGGCAACGCCGGTGCAATACCGCCACGCACCGCCAAGCCTGGGTGCCGATACCGAACACATCCTGCAAGACGTGCTGGAAATGTCTCCAGAAGACGTTAGTGAACTGCGCCGGCTGGGTATTGTTTGACGTCGTGGCGGGCGCTTGCCACAATGGCGCGACAGACAACAGCGGCGGGCCCGTGCCGCCCGTGACACGAGGAGACGCAAGTGCGAAGGTGGGACCGGGGCCGGATGCGGCCGGCATCGTTGGGGGCTGTGCGCCCCTTGCGCGTTTTGCGGGAATGGCCGGCGGCGCTGCACTGGCTGCTGCTGGCGCTGGCCGCGCTCATGCTGGCCGCGTGCACGACCGCGCCCGAGCAGCCCCGGTGGCCGGACGGCGTTGGCTACTTCGATCCGCACACGCACCTGTCGGGCGTGTTGCCCTGGGATGCCCGCGCCAACCTGCCCGCGTACGTGGCCGGGATAGAGCGCGAGGGCGCCGGCGTTGCGCACGCCGACAAGCTGGCTTTCTACCAGTGGCTGGCCGGAACCTGGTACGCAGGACAGAAGGACAAGCTGGGCGATGGCGCCTTTGCCTCGGGCCAGCGCGTCGGACTGGGCGCCCGCGCCACGCTGGAGTTGTTTGCGCCGTCTGCCGAAATGGACGCGCAGGTGCTGGACGGCGCGCTGGAGCGCCTGTACACGGCGACGCCGTTTACCGAGTTCGACAGCGCGTACGCCATGCACAAGCCGGCCAGCCAGTGGCTGCGCGAGCGCTTTTACCGCAACGATGGGCAGGCGCTGGACGAGGCGCTGTGCACGGCGCAGGTGCTGGAGCTGGCGCGCACGCAGATCACGCACTCGGAGCAGTCGATCAGCTTCATCGGCGGCTGGCGCCACGACGAGCGCGGGTATTCATCCAAGCTCGGCGACGTGATGTGCGCCGCCGAGCGCCCGGCGCAGCTGGCGCCCCGGCTGCAGCGCCTGGGGCTGCCGGTGCCGCGCTTGCGCATCGTCCTCATGACGCACACGCACGAGCTGGGGCAGAACGCGGCCGGCGACGCGTTCCAGACCTTTGAAGGCAGCGGCCAGTGCCACTGGGAACCCATGCCCGCCGCCATCGCAAGCAGCCCGCAGCAGATGCACGACGCGCTGCTGGGCCGGGACAAGGCGGGCCGGCAGCTGGTTTCGCCCGGGCAGCAGATGGCGTTTTTTGACGCGCTGGCCGGAATAGACACCGCCGCGCCGGAAATGACCTGCTTCAGCGAGGGCGGCATGACGCACTACCAGCGCCTGATTGCGGCGACGCTGGACGCGGCGCGCGCGCGCCGCGCAATGGGCTGGCGCGGCAAGCTGCTCGTGCACACGCACGTGGGCGAGAACTTCACCGCCTACTACGCGCAGCAGCCGCCGCCGCGGCCCTGGACCTTTGACACCGTGTTTGCCCAGCTACCCGTCCTGTCGGGCAACGTGGTGACCAGCGCGCAGGTGCCCGCGCGCAACATCGCGCTGATGCTGGACGCGATCGCGCAGGCGCGCCAGGCGCATCCGGACCTGGACGAGTACGTGGTCATCCGGCTCGGCCACGTCACGCATGCCGACGCGGCGCAGGCACGGCGCATGGCCGAGCTGGGCGTGGAAGCGGACGTCAACCTGGACAGCAACATCGCGACCGGCGCCTGGCCGCTGACCGCTGCGCCCGCCGCCGCGGAACTGATCCCGCGCGTGGCCGCCGCGGCTGCCGACCCGGCGCGCAATCTTGAGCTCAACAACCTCTCGGCGTTTCTCATGCCCGACCCCGACGACAGCGATGCAGTGGCCGGCGTCCTGGGCAGCCACCCGCTAAAGCACCTGCTCATGGCCGGCGTGCGCGTCATGCTCGGCACCGATGGCGCCGGCGTCGAGCATGCATCCATGCCCCGGGAATTTGCGCTGGCAGGCAGCCTCATCCGCCACTGGCGCGACACGGACCCGGCGTTTGCCGCGCAGGTGCCCGACGTGGGCACGCAGGTCTTTCATGACAACGCGGCCTGGCACATCCGGAACATGCACGGCAACCAGGCGCTGGCGTACCGTTGAGGCCGCGGCGCTCGGGCCGTGCCCGCCGGCCTGCGCGAGCTAGGTTCTGGCCGGCTGCTTCAGCGCCCGCTCAAGCGCGTCGACGAACAGCGCCGCGACGTTGCAGTCGGTCTGGTCCTGGATCTCCCGGAAGCAGGTGGGGCTGGTCACGTTGATCTCGGTCACGCGCGTGCCGATGATGTCCAGCCCGATCAGCAGCAGCCCGCGCGGTGCGAGCGCGGCGCCGATCTGCTCGGCGATGTCACGGTCGTTGTCGGTGAGCGGCTGCGCGATGCCGGTGCCGCCGGAGGCCAGGTTGGCGCGGACCTCGCCTTCCTGCGCGATCCGGGCCAGGCAGTACGGCACGGGCCGGCCGGCGATGATGAGCACGCGCTTGTCGCCTTCGCTGATCTCGGGCAGGAACTTCTGCACCATCAGCGTCTGCGCGCCGCCGCCCAGCGACTCGATGATCGAGGTGAGGTTGAGGCCGTCGGCCCTGACGCGGAACACGCCTTCCCCGCCCATGCCGTCCAGCGGCTTGACGATGATGTCCTGGTGCACGCGGTGGAACTGGCGGATCGCCTCGGGCGAGCGCGTGACCAGCGTCGGCCCGACAAACTGCGGCCATTCCATGACCGCCAGCTTCTCCGGATGGTCGCGCAGCGCCTGCGGGCTGTTGAAGACGCGCGCGCCCTCGCGCTCGGCCTGCTGCAGCAGGTGCGTCGCGTGGATGTATTCGGCGTCAAAGGGCGGGTCCTTGCGCATCAGCACGGCGTCAAAGTCGCTGAGCGCGTGCGCGGCGTGGTTGGTTTGCCGAAACCAGGGATCGGCGTTGCCGGTGAGCTCGATGAAGCGCACCCAGGCGTGCACGACGCCGCCCTTTTGCCAGGACAGGTCGCGATCCTGGCAAAACGCGATGCGGTGGCCGCGCTGCTGCGCTTCCCGCATCATGGTGAAGGTCGTGTCCTTGTGGATCTGGAAGCCTTCCAGCGGGTCGGCAACGAACAGCAGGTTCATGATTCTGGGATGATGGTTCCGGTCCGTCGCGCGGAGCGGTGGCAGGGTTTCAGGCAGCTGCCAGCTCGGCCAGCTCCGGGTCGGTGGCTTCCAGTTCGTAGCTGGCGGCCACCATGGCCAGGCGGGCGATGACGCCGTACATGTAGAAGCGGTTGGTGCTGGCCGGCCCGCCCGTGGTGCCCGGCCGCGGCAGGTGCGCATCGCTGGAAAAGGGCAGCGGCACGAAGCGGGCACCGGGCGCCTTGAGGTTCTCATCGGCATCGCGTTCGGCATGGGCGCGGTAGAAGCCGCCGACCACGTAGCGGTCAATCATGTAGACCACGGGCTCGGCCACCGCGTCGTTGATGCGCTCGGACGTGAGCACGCCTTCCTGGATGATGACCTCGCCCGCCGGCACCTGCGCTGCCGTCTTGGCCTGCGCCCCATCCTTGCCGATCTCGTCCAGCTCCTTGAGGTCGTGCACGATCATGATGCCCATGCCGCTGGGGCCGTGGTCGGCCTTGACGACGACAAAGGGCTTTTCGTTGATGCCGTATTCCTTGTACTTGCGGCGCACCTTGGCCAGCACCGCCTTGACGTTGGTGCGCAGGCACTCGCCGCCATTGGGCTCGTGGATGTTGATGTGGCCGCAGGAGGCAAACTCGGGGTTGATCAGCCAGGGGTCTATGCCGATGAGCTTGCCAAAGCGCTTGGCCACGTCCTGGTAGCACTGGAAGTGGCGGCTCTTGCGACGCACGGTCCAGCCGGCCTGCAGCGGCGGCAGCACGTACTGCTCGTGCAGGTCTTCAAGTATGCCGGGCGCGCCGTCGCGCAGGTCGTTGTTGAGCAGGATGGTGCAGGGCTCAAAGTGCTCCAGCCCCATGCGGTAGCGCGAACGCTGCGCTGGCTCGATGATCAAGGTCGTGCCGCCGGGCGTCCTGACCTCCGTGTTCTGCTTGAGATCGGGGTCTATGGACCCAAAGCGCACGTTCAGGCCGGCCATGTGGAAGATTTCCTGCAGCTTGGCCAGGCTGGCGTAGTAATACGCGGGGCGCTTTCCGTTTTCCGGCACGATCATCAGGTTGTGCGCTTCCGGGCACACCTTTTCTATGGCGGCCTGCGCCGCCTGCACGGCCAGCGGCAGCGTCTCGGGCGACAGGTTGTGCCAGCCCTGGGGGTGCAGGTCGGTATCCACCGGCGCGACCTTGAAGCCGGCGTTGCGCAGGTCCACGGCGCAGTACAGCGGTGGCGTGTGCTCCATCCACTCCAGGCGGAACCAGCGTTCGATCACGGGCGTGGCGTCGAGCAGGCGTTGCTCGAGTTCGTTGATTGCTCCCTTGCTCAGGGCCGTGACAAGATGTGGAACCATGACTTCTTCCTGATGGCTGGCCTGCACGGGGCCGTGCGCCTCGTGCGCCGCTTGCGCGGTATCGGCCATCCACTCACGTCAGAAATGGGGGCCGCGGGCGGTCATTTCAAGGCCCGCGCAACGCTGCCGCGCGGTCGCGCATGGGGACAACCACCCATTTTATGGGCACTGTCAAGCAGGGGCCGCCCAGGCGATACCGCGACGCGCTCAGCCGCGCAGCTCGCCGTCGCCCAGGACCACCCACTTGAGCGAGGTCAGGCCTTGCAGGCCCACCGGGCCACGCGCATGGAACTTGTCGGTGCTGATGCCGATTTCAGCGCCCAGGCCGTATTCAAAGCCGTCGGCAAAGCGCGTGCTGGTGTTGACCATGCAGCTGGCCGAGTCCACCTCGCGCAGGAAGCGCTGGGCGTGGCGGTGGTCGCTGGTCAGGATGGCGTCGGTATGGTGGCTGCCGTAGCGGTTGATGTGCGCAATGGCCTCGTCCAGCCCCGCCACGACCTTGACGCTGATCCGGGGCGCCAGGTATTCGGTTGTCCAGTCCTGCGCGTCGGCCGCCTCGACCCATTTTGCGGCATCGCCGGCAAGCGCCTGCTGCAGGATGGCGCGGGCCGCGTCATCGCAGCGCATGGTGACGTGCTTGCCGGCAAACACCTGGCCAATCTGCGGCAGGAACGATTCGGCCACGCCGTGGGCCACCAGCAGGCTCTCGGTGGCGTTGCAGGGGCTGAACTTCTGTGTCTTGGCGTTGTCGACCACCGCAAGCGCCTGTGCCAGGTCGCAGGGGTCGTCCACGTAAGTGTGGCAGTTGCCGTCCAGGTGCTTGATGACCGGCACCTGCGCACCTGCTGCAATGCGCTCGATCAGGCCGCGGCCGCCGCGTGGAATGATGAGGTCCACATGCTCGGGCATGGCGATCAGGGCATCGACCACGGCGCGGTCGGTGGTTTGCACCAGCTGCACCCCGTCTGCAGGCAGGCCGGCTTGCGTCAGCGCCTGCGCCACCAGCCGCGCCAGCGCCTTGTTGGATTCCAGCGCCTCGGATCCGCCGCGCAGGATGCAGGCGTTGCCACTCTTGATCGACAGGCTGGCCGCTTCTATGGTGACGTTGGGCCGGCTCTCGTAGATCATGCCGAATACGCCTATGGGCACGCGCATCTGGCCCACGCGGATGCCGCTGGGCTGCTGTTGCAGGCCGATGACCTCGCCGATGAGGTCGGGCATGCCGGCCAGCTGCTCGCAGCCTTGCGCGCAGGTCTCAACCACCTGCGGCGTGAGGCGCAGGCGGTCGACCATGGGCGCCGCCAAGCCCGCGGCTTCGGCGCGCTGCAGGTCCCGCGCGTTTTCGGCTTGCAGGGACGCAACCTGCTCGCGCAGCAGGCGTGCCAGCGTGCGCAGCGCACTGTTCCTGGCGCGCGTGGACGAGCGGGCCATGGCTGCTGCCGCAGCCCGCGCCTGTACGCCCAGCATGCGCGTGTAGTCGGTGACGTTCAGTGTATCCATGCCCCTATTTTGCGGCAAGCGCGGCTTTTCCGCGTGTTGTCACAATCCGGGCGCGATATCTGCCGTGTACGGGCAGTGCTCGGGGCTTGTGGCGTGGCCCCGCTGCGCACCCTGCCGGAAACGGTTGCCGCAGCTACCTGAGGCCGCACACGCGCGCGCAGAGTATCGCCTCATTCCCCTATACTGGCCGGGCAACGCCGCGCGTCGCCGGGAATGCTCCAGGGCAACCTTTCCCAAGAAGAACGGACGCTGGCGATCTTGACCTGTTTTGTGGAGACCCAACAATGAGAAAACTCAGCCTTGCAGTGGCCAGCGCGTTGGCAGCGTGCGTGTTGAGCGCCAGCCTGCCCGCGTTCGCGGCAGACACCAGCCCGGACGCTACCATGACCATCGGCATCGGGATCACGATGAATACGCTTGACCCGGCGCAGCAAAACACGACCACGGTGCGCAACGTCCTGGATTACGAGGTGCAGACACTGGTGACCTTCAATGAAAGGGGCGAGTTGCAGCCGTTGCTGGCGACCGCGTGGGAGTGGTCGGATTCCGGTGACGCGCTGACGCTGCAGCTGCGCGAGGGCGTGAAGTTTCATGACGGCACGCCGTTTGACGCCGAGGCCGCCAAGTTCAGCCTGGGCCGGCTCATCGACGACAGGGTCTCGACGCCCAACGGCCAGTCGTACCAGGTGATCCGGAACATGGAGGTCATCGACCCGCACACCATACGGCTGGATCTGGAATATCCCACGGCCGACCTGCTGCTTGCGCTGGGCGATACGGTGTCGGCCATGATGTCGCCCGCATCGGTCGATGCCAAGGGCAATTCATACGAGAACCTGCAAAATCCGGTGGGTACCGGGCCGTACAAGCTGGTCAGGCACATGCGGGGCAGCCAGCTGGTGTTCGAGCGGTACGAGGACTACTGGGGCGACAAGCCCTACTACAAGAACGTGGTGCTGAAGATCATCCCGGAGAGCAACGCGCTGGAAGCGGGGCTGCGCTCGGGGCAGCTGGACCTGATCATGAATCCGCCGGTGAGCGACATCGCGGCGCTGCAGGCGCAGCCCAACATCGCCATCATCAAGGCGCCCAGCGACCGCTCGGTGTACCTGTCGTTCGTGACCAACAAGCCACCCTTTGATTCCAGGGAAGTGCGCCAGGCGCTGAACTACGCGGTGGACAAGCAAGCCATCATCAAGAACGTCATGTTCGATGCCGTCAACCTCTCCGATTCGCCGTTTGCACCGTCGGTCTCGGGTTATTGCAAGACCGGCGTTTACGAATACGATCCGGACAAGGCCAGGCAGATGCTGAAGGACGCCGGCGCCGAGGGCATCCAGGTCAAGCTGGGCACGCCGCGCGGCCGCTACACGCAGGATTACGAGGCCACGCAGGCCATTGCCAGCTACCTGCGCCAGGTCGGCGTGCAGGTGGATATAGGCACTGCGGACTGGGCCACGTATACGGCGGACATCTTCAGCGTGGACCGCAACCCGTACAACCTGTTTTTGCTGGGCTGGGCGCCGCCGGCCATGGACGCCATGTTCCAGATGACGTATTTCTCCAAGATAGGCTGGCCGCCCAACGGCGTCAACGGCACCTTCTACGACAATCCGGAAATGGAAGCCATCTTTGAGAAGGCACAGCGGGAAATCGACGATGCCAAGCGCAACGACATGTACTGCCAGATCCAGAAAATGATCTTCGAGGACGCACCCTGGATGTTCCTGTGGTCGCAGAACCTGATCCTGGCGCACAACAAGAACATCGAGGGCATCAGCTACCAGCCCAACGAGAAGTTCGTGACCATCTACGCGCGTCCCAAGGACTGATCCCGGAGCCGCGTCGTCCATGGGCGCGTTCATCAATTACTGCGTACGCCGGCTGCTCGCCGCAATCGTCACCCTGTTGGGTGTCGTCGCGGTCCTGATCTTCACGTTCCAGGTGCTGCCGGGCGATCCGGCGCGCGTCATAGCCGGCCCCATGGCCAGCGCCGAGGCGGTGGCCAAGATCCGCGACGAGATGGGACTGGATCGGTCGGCCGTCACCCAGTACGTGGAGTATGTCGGCAAGGTGCTCAGGGGCGACCTGGGCACCTCGCCGCGCACCCGGGTGCCGGTGCTGGACGAAATTGCCGAGCGCCTGCCCTACACGGTAGCGCTGGCCGTACTGGGCACACTGCTGGGCGTGATTCTTGGCGTGCCGCTGGGCGTGGTGGCCGCCGTGCGCAAGGACCGATGGCCGGACACGCTGGGCTCCATCGTCGGCGTGGCCGGCATCTCCCTGCCGGTGTTCTGGACCGGCATCCTGCTCATCGTGCTGTTTGCCGTGACCTGGAAGATCCTGCCGGCCGGCGGCGCCGACAGCCCGGCCAGCTACGTGCTGCCGTCGCTGACGCTGGGCATTTTTTCCATGGCCATCATTTCGCGCATGACGCGATCGACCATGATAGAAAAACTGGACGAAGACTATGTGCGCACCGTGCGTGGCAAGGGTGTGCGCGAGATCACGGCCACCCGGCACGCCCTGCGCAATGCGGCCATTCCCATCCTCACGGTGGTCAGCCTGCAGTTTGGCACGCTGCTGGGCGGTGCCGTGCTGACCGAAATCATCTTTTCCTGGCCGGGCATTGGCCGCCTGCTGATTGAATCCATACAGGCACGCGACTTCCCCATGGTGCAGGGCATCGTGCTCATCTTTGCCGCCATGTTCATCGTCGTCAATTTCGTGACCGACATCCTCTATACCGTGGTTGATCCGCGTGTACGGCTGTACTGAAGGAATCGAGAGCGGCATGACTGGCATGACGAGTGCTACGCAGCAGGACCCTGCGGCCGGTGCGCCCGCTCCCATGGCCGATGACGACGCGCCGGCAGCGCCGCAGGACCGTTTCCTGCGGCGCTTTGTCAGCAACCGCGCCGCCACCGCCGGCGCCATCGTGCTGGCCATCCTCATAGTCATGGCGCTGGCTGCGCCCTGGCTGAGCTCCTGGGACCCGACGTTGCAGGATTTGTCGCAAGCGTTCCAGAAGCCGTCGGCCGCGCACTGGCTGGGCACCGACAATCTTGGACGCGACGTGCTGGCGCGCATCATGTACGGCGGCCGCTACACCTTGCTCATAGGGGTGATTGCGGTGGCCATAGCTGCCGCCATAGGTGTACCCATCGGCTTGATCTCCGGTTACTACGGCGCCAGCGTCGACATGGTGATACAGCGTGGCGCCGATATTCTGCTGTCGTTCAATGCGTTTTTGCTGGCGCTCATCCTGGTGGCAGTGCTGGGTGTGGGCATGCAAAGCGTGACCATAGCCGCCGGCATAGGCGTCATGCCGCAGTTCATCCGCATCGCGCGTGCCGAGGCGCTATCGATACGAGAGACCGACTACGTGGCCGCTGCCGTCAATTTTGGCAGCGGCTCGGGCCGCATCATCCTGCGTCACGTGCTGCCCAATGCATTGACGCCGGTCATCGTTTACGCCACTCTCAACATAGGCACCACCATCCTGGTGGCTGCCGGCCTCGGCTTTCTGGGTTTGGGCGTACAGCCGCCGACGCCTGAGTGGGGATCCATGTTGGGCGAGGCGCGCAGCTACATCTTTCATGCGCCCATGCAGATGACGTTTCCGGGCCTGGCCATTTTTCTGGCGGTGCTCAGCTTCAACCTCATGGGCGATGGCCTGCGCGACGCCCTGGATCCGGAGTTGAGATGATCTGAAATGACCGATCCGCTGCTCTCCATCCGCAACCTCAAGGTTGAATTTCGATCACGCATGTCGACGGTGCAGGCTGTTGGTGGCGTGGATCTGGACATCTACCCAGGCGAGACGGTTGGCATCGTCGGTGAATCCGGCTCGGGCAAGAGCGTCACCATGCTGGCGGCCATGGGCCTGTTGCCACGGACGGCGCGCGTGGCGGTTTCCGGCCAGGTGCTGCTCAGGGGGCAGGACCTGCTGCAGATGCGTCCACGCCAACTGCGGCAAATTCGCGGCCGCGACATGGCGCTCATCCCGCAGGATCCCATGACCTGCCTGGACCCGGTGCTGCGCGTGGGTGTGCAGCTGCGCGAGGCGCTGCGGGTGCACCAGCGGCTCACGCGCAAGCAGGCTCGGGCCCGTGGCATAGAACTGCTGCGTACGGTTGGCATTCCAGAGCCCGAGAAGCGGCACGACCAGTTCCCGCACGCGTATTCTGGCGGCATGCGCCAGCGCGCCATGATTGCCATGGGTATTGCCAATGATCCGGCGCTGCTGATTGCCGACGAGCCCACGACGGCGCTGGATGTCACCGTGCAGGCGCAGATCATGGACGTGCTGCGGCAGGCGCAGCAGCAGACGCAGGCTTGCCTGGCGCTGATCACGCATGACCTGGGGCTGATTGCAGAGATGGCCGACCGCGTCGTCGTCATGTACGCCGGGTGCATCGTTGAAAGTGGTGACGTGCATACCATCTTCAAGCGGCCCCGGCACCCCTACACCGTTGGCCTCATGGCCAGCCTGCCGCAAGGCGGCGATGAGCGCCATCCGCTCGTGCCCATACCCGGCAACCCGCCGGATCTGGGCGCGATACCGGGCGGCTGTCCGTTTCATCCGCGCTGCGCGCTGGCGCAGGGGCGCGAGCGTTGCAGCAACGAGCTGCCGCTGCTGCGCGATGTGAGCGCGGCCGACGCGGGCCACCGCTCAGCCTGCCATTATTTTGAAGAAATACACGGCAGCGGGCAATGGTCCAGGCTGGCGCAGGAGCAGGCGTCATGATGGCTGCAGGCAGGGGCGAGCAGCCCATCTTGCAGGTGCACGGCCTGCGCAAGCATTTTCCGATGAACGGCGGCTTGCTGCGGCGCCAAGTGGGTGCCGTGCGAGCGGTCGACGGCGTTGATTTTGACCTCTGCCGTGGCGAGACGCTGGGCGTGGTCGGTGAGTCGGGTTGCGGCAAGACCACGCTTGGGCGGGCCGTCGTGCGCCTCACAGATCCCACGGATGGGACCATACGCTTCAAGGGACAGGACATCACCGCGTTGGGGCGACACCAGTTGCGCCCCGTGCGTCGCAACATACAGTTCATGTTCCAGAATCCGTTTGCGTCGCTGGATCCGCGCATGAACGTGCATGACCTGATCGCCGAGCCGCTGCGCGTGCATGGCCTGTACCGCAAGAGCGGCGGCGCGCGGCGGGTGGCCGAACTCATGGATATTGTTGGCCTGCGGCCCAGCTACGCCAAGCGTTATCCACGCCAGTTCTCGGGAGGGCAGCGCCAGCGCATCGGCATTGCACGGGCGCTGGCGCTCAACCCGGAAGTGCTGGTGCTGGACGAACCTGTGTCCGCGCTGGACGCGTCCATACAGGCTCAGGTGGTCAACCTGCTGGTGCGCATACAGCGTGACCTGGGGCTGGCATACATCTTCATCTCGCACGACCTGTCTGTGGTGCGGCACATTTCGGACCGCATACTGGTCATGTACCTGGGCAAGGTGGTCGAGGCCGGGACCATGGCACAGGTCTATGGCAAGCCCAGCCATCCGTACACGCAGGCGCTGCTGTCGGCGGTGCCGGTGGCCGACCCCGATGGCCGCGAACAGCGCGAACGCATCGTCCTCACGGGCGACGTCCCCAGCCCCGTCAATCCGCCCTCGGGTTGCCGGTTTCGTACGCGCTGCTGGAAGGCGCAGCCCGTCTGCAGTACGCACGAGCCGGCGCTGCAGGAACGCGGCCAGGGCCATCCGGTTGCCTGCCACTTTGCCGACGCCACGTCGCTGCCACGCAATGGCAGCACCGTGCGGATTGCAGTTGAGGATACCTGACCGCGGCGTGACGAAAATCTGCGGTACGCTGGGTTGCACGGCGGAGCCGATAGCTGCGGCAACGGCCCAAATTTTCAAAAAGGGAGCAAATCATGGCAGTGGACAGCGCAATAGCAAACAAGCTTGACGAACTGGTGGCTTTTCGGCGTCAGATGCACCAGAACCCCGAGTTGCAATACGAGTTGCCCGAGACCGCAGCCGCCGTGGCCGCGGTCTTGCGCCGGACCGGGGTCGACGAGATCCACGAGGGTCTGGGCCAGACCGGTGTCGTCGCCCTCGTCCACGGCAAGAACGGCGCCTCCGGCCGCAGCATCGGCCTGCGCGCCGACATGGACGCCCTGCCCATCACCGAGGCCAGCGGCAAGCCCTGGTCGTCACGCAACCCGGGCAAGATGCACGCCTGCGGCCATGATGGCCACACCGCCATGCTGCTGGGTGCGGCCATGGGGCTGGCCAAGACGCGCGACTTTGACGGCACCGCCGTGCTCATTTTCCAGCCGGCCGAAGAAGGCGGTGCCGGTGCCCGCGCCATGATGGAAGATGGCCTGTTCCAGCGTTTTCCGGTGGCCGAGGTCTACGGCATGCACAACAAGCCCGGCCTGCCGGTCGGTGAATTCACCATGGCGCCTGGCCCCATCATGGGGTCGGTCGACCTGTTTGAAATCGAGGTGGAAGGCATAGGTGGTCATGCCGCGCAGCCGGAATTCGCCCGTGATCCCATGCCGGTGATGGCTGCGCTCATCCAGGCGCTGCAGACCATCGTGTCGCGCAATGTGGACCCGATAGAGCGGGCCGTGGTGTCGGTGACCACGGTGCACGGCGGCGACGCCTTCAACGTGATCCCGCCCACCGTCAGGCTGACGGGCACGGTGCGTACGCTCAACGAGTCGGTGCGCGATCTCATCGAGACGCGCATGGGCGAGCTGACGCAAGGTATTGCTGCCGCCTATGGGGCCACCGGGCATCTGCATTACGATCGGCGTTATCCGGTCACCATCAACCGTGCCGAGCAGATCGGCCATGCCGCCGCGGCGGCCGAGGCCGTGGTGGGCGCGGACAAGGTGCACCGCGACATGCCGCCAACCATGGGCGGCGAGGACTTCTCGTTCATGCTCAATGCCGTCCCCGGCGCCTACATCAACATCGGCAACGGCGCCAGTGCGGGCATCCATCACCCGGACTACGATTTCAATGACGAGGCCATTGGCTGGGGTGCCTCATACTGGATGAGCCTGGTGCGCAGCCGGCTGCCGCTGTAGGTGCCCGGGCCGGCACTGCCGGCACAGCACGATGGCCAGGCGGGCCAGTGCCTGCCAGGGATCGGCTGGCCAGCGTGGGTGGTGCAGGCCCTTGATGACGCCGTCGACCTGGTGTGCAGCACGCAGCAGACGGACCGCGCGCCGCTCCGAGATGCGCGGCAGCACGCGCTCGATCAAGCGCTCGCGCGGGCCCCAGACGCGGTTCTGGCGCAGCGCCATGGGCAGCGGCGTGCCGGCTGCCATGGCCGCCTTGACGTGCACCAGCGCCTGGATGTCGTCGGCCAGCGACCAGTGCACCAGCACCGGGCTCGCGCCTTCGGCCTGCAGCCCGTCCAGCATGCGCAGGACCCGGCCCGGTTCGCCACCCAGCACGGCGTGCGAGAGCTCGAAGACGTCGTAGCGCGCCACGTCCAGCACCGACTGCCGCACCTGTTCCCAGCGCAGGACGCCCGGCGGATACAGCAGGCCGAGCTTCTGGATTTCCTGGTGCGCAGCCAGCAGGTTGCCCTCGACCCGGTCCACGAAGAACTGCAGCGTGCGCTGCCCTTCCGCGCCGTCGGCCACGCGTTGCCCCTGTGCGGCCAGGCGCTGTGCGATCCAGCCGGGCAACTGGTTGCGGCCTATGGACGCCACGGATACGATGGCACCGGCCTTGGCCAGTGCCGCGAACCAGGCGGTCGCACGCGTGCGCTGGTCCAGTTGCGGCAGCAGCACAAGCGTGAGCGTGGCGGCGTTTCCGGCAGCGGCGGCAGCAAGCTGCTGCAGCGCGTCGCTGCCGGCCTTGCCCGGCTTGCCCGAGGGGATGCGGATTTCCAGCAATTGCCTGTCGGCAAAGAGGTTGAGCGATTGGCTGGCGGCCAGCACCTCGCTCCAGTCAAAGCGGGCGCCGCTGGCGACATGCACGCTGCGCGCGCCAAAGCCGGCCGCGCGCGCTGCGGCGCGGATGGCGTCGGCGGCCTCCTGGAGCAGAAGCGGCTCGTTGCCGCAGACCATGTACAGCGGCTGCAGCGCGCCCTGCAAATGGCGCGACAGTTCGGCGGGGTTGATTTGCATGCCGGCAGTGTAGCCTTGTCACCCGGTCCGCAGCCCCGCAAGCGTTTCCGGGCGGCGCGTCTTCCTGGCCGGGAGCGCCGGTTGCCAGCACGGGGCTGCGCGCGTGGTTTGCCGCGCAGATGTGAAGGCTACTGTTGCAAATGCCGGCGCAGGAAGTCGATGCTGCGCTGCCAGGCCAGTTCGGCGGCGGCCGGATCGTGGTTTGCACCGTCCTCGTTGGCAAATGCGTGCCCCGCATCGTAGCGGTAGCAGGCGTGCACGCCAGCGCCCGCTTCGAGGCGTTTTTGCAATGCCTCTGCCTGCGCTATGGGAAAGGACTGATCCTTCTCCGCAAAGTGGCACAGCAGCGGCGTGGTGATCGTGGCGGCGTCGCCCGCCTCGGGTGGCGGAAATCCGTACCAGGATACGGCCGCATCCGCTTCGGGAACATGCATGGCCGCCAATACGGCCAGCACGCCACCCATGCAAAAACCCATGACGCCCACGCGCTGGCCGGCGTCTTTCAGGTATTGCACGGCACCACGCACATCCTGTGTGGCCGCATCGGCAAAATCCAGTCCGTCCATGTTGTGCTGCGCCTCGGCCCGGTCCAGCGCCACCTTGCCACGGTACAGGTCGGGGATGACCACCCGGTAGCCGGCAGCGGCCATGCGCTCGGCAACACCTTGTATCTGCGCGTTCACGCCCCACCATTCCTGGATCACGACCAGCCCCGGGGCAGCATCTGCCGCTGGTGGTGCGAAGTACAGGCCCGGCGCGGTCTTGCCGTCGGGGCGAATGATCTGGATTTTCTCTGGCATCTGAATTCTCCTGACAGTGATCTGCAAACGCTGCCTGCAAGTGGCGCACTGGCGGCTTGTCCATTTCAAGGTGCGTGTCCGAGCCGCACATCAATATAACGGACAAGCGGGCAAACGTGGACCGCCCGTCCCGCAGGCACCGCCAGTAGGCCAGAAGGGTGGCGCAGGCTTAGAGCCTGACCATTTCCAGCCGGCGCACGATCTGCTGCACGATGTCACTTTGCATGGTGCTGTACAGCAGCGCCTGCTCCTGTCCCTTGGACAGCGACTCGCTTTCACTGTAGCTCTGGTCCATCTGGCGCTCGATCTCGGCCGGCGCCAGCAGCTCGCGCCCCGACGGCGTCGTGACGCTGAAGCGCAGGCTCATGCGCAGCTGGATTTCGCGCACCTCGCCAGCAGACGTCATGCTGACCACGGTCTGTTCGCGCTGGGGACCTGCACTGTGCAGGATCACGTCGGCCCGCTCGCGGTCGCGGCGGTTGGTGAGGACGCTGACGCGGCCGCTGCCCTCGATCTGGCGCTGCAGCTCGGTCTTGAACGCCGAGGCGGGCAGGTCCAGCCAGATGCTGCTGAACTGGTAGTCGGGCGGCTGGCGCAGGGCAAAGCCGCAGCCGGGCAGCAGCAGGGGCGCGGCGGCTGCGAGAAGCCAGTGGCGGCGATTCATGGTGATCATCCTTGTTTCTGATCAGCAAACGGTTTCAGCGCGACCACGGCCAATGACCTCGCCGCTGCGCGGCGTGATGACTGCGGCAGCGGCCGTCATAGGAAGACCGCAAGGGCCAAGCTCTCAGCTGTCAAGGCGGACGAACAGCTCATTTCACGACAACATTGACCAGGCGCCCCGGCACGACGATGGTCTTGCGCACGCTGCCGTCCTGGCCAAAGCGGGCAAAGGCGTCGCTGGCCAGCGCGGCTGCTTCAATGGCGGCCTGGTCGGCGTCGGCGGCCACGGTGATGGCGCCGCGCAGCTTGCCGTTGATTTGCAGCACCAGCTCGACCACATCCCGCTGCAGCGCCGCCGCGTCCACCTGGGGCCACGGCGCGTCGAGTACGTCGCCTGCACTTGCGGCAAACCCCAGTTCGCGCCACAGCATCCAGGTGATGTGCGGCGTCACGGGGTAGAGCACGCGCAGCAGGATGGACAGGCCCTCGGCGCGCGCAGCCCGGTCGCCAGCGGCGTCGCCGGGCTTGAACGCCTCCAGCGCGTTGAGCATCTTCATGGCGCCCGAGACGACGGTGTTGTACTGCATGCGCTCGTAGTCGTGGATGACCTGGCCCAGCACGGTATGGATTTCAAGGCGCAGGTCGCTGGCGGCAGCGCCCAGTTCGGGCCCTGGGTCCGCAGCCAGCGATTCGGCTTGTGCGGCGGCATCGTTGCCTTCGGCCTTCAGCGCCACACCAAAGCTCCAGAGGCGGTTCAGGAAGCGGCGGCTGCCTTCCACCGCCGAGTCGTTCCACTCCAGCGTGGCCTCCGGTGGCGCCGTGAACATGGTGTACAGCCGTGCGGTGTCGGCGCCGTAGCGGTCGATGAGGTCCTGCGGGTCGACGCCGTTGTTCCTGGACTTGGACATGGTTCCCATGCCCTGGTACGTGACTTCGGTGCCCGCCGGCAGCTCGCCCACCGCCTTGTTCAGCGTGGCGCCCACCTGCCTGCCCGTCTCGTCAAGCACGGGGTCGACGTCGTGCGGCCAGAAGTACTCGATGCCGCCGCTGGCCGTGCGCCGTGAGTAGACGTGGTTGAGCACCATGCCCTGCGTCAGCAGCCGCGTGAACGGCTCGCTCACGCTGACCAGCCCCAGGTCGCGCATGACCTTGGTCCAGAAGCGAGCGTACAGCAGGTGCATGACCGCGTGCTCTATGCCGCCTATGTACTGGTCCATCGGCATCCAGTATTGCGTCCCCTTTGCAACCATGGCTTGCTCGTTCTCGGGATCGCAGTAGCGCATGAAGTACCAGGAGCTGTCGACAAAGGTGTCCATGGTGTCGGTTTCGCGCCGGGCCGGGCCACCGCAGCTCGGGCAGCGGGTGTTCACAAACGCCTCGCAGGACTTGAGCGGGTTGCCGCTGCCGTCGGGCACCAGGTCCTGCGGCAGCACCACCGGCAGGTCGCTTTCCGGCACCGGCACCACGCCGCACCGGTCGCAGTGGACAATGGGGATGGGCGTGCCCCAGTAGCGCTGGCGCGAGATGCCCCAGTCGCGCAGGCGCCAGGTGGTCTGCTTGTCGCCCAGGCCCTTTTGTTTCAGTGCCCGGGCCACGGCGTCGACGGCTTCTGCATGCGCCAGGCCATCCAGTGCGCCCGAGTTGACGGTGACCGCGCCTTCCTTTTCAGCGTACCAGTCGTGCCACTGCCGGTCGTCGAACACACCGTCGCCCACCTGTATCACCTGCCGGATGGGCAGGCCGTACTTGAGCGCAAAGGCAAAGTCGCGCTCATCGTGCGCCGGCACGCCCATGACGGCGCCGCCGCCGTAGCTCATGAGCACGTAGTTGCCCACCCACACCGGCACGTCGGCGCCGGTGAGCGGGTGCGTGACGCTGAAGGGCGTGGCCATGCCCTCCTTCTCGCGCGTGGCCAGCTCGGCTTCGCTGGTGCCGCTGCGCCTGCATTTTTCAATGAAGGCGGCCAGCGTGGGGTCGTCAGCGGCGGCGCGAGTGGCGATGGGGTGCTCCGGCGCCACAGCGCAGAAGGTGACGCCCATGATGGTGTCGGCGCGCGTGGTGAACACCGGCATGCGGCCCCCGCCTATCAGCTCGCCCTGCGCATCCCGGATCTGGTGCGTGAACGAGAACTGCACGCCCACGGACTTGCCTATCCAGTGCTCCTGCATGAGGCGCACGCGGTCCGGCCAGCCGGAAAGCGTGGCCCTGGGGTTTCCCAGTTGCACCTGCTCTAGCAGTTCCTCGGCGTAGTCGGTGATCTTCAGGTAGTAGCCCGGGATCTCGCGCTTCTCCACCAGCGCGCCGGTGCGCCAGCCCCGGCCGTCGACCACCTGCTCGTTGGCCAGCACCGTCTGGTCCACCGGGTCCCAGTTGACCACCTGCGTCTTGCGGTACGCAATGCCCTTTTCCAGCATCTTCAGGAACAGCCACTGGTTCCACTTGTAGTAGCCGGGGTCGCAGGTGGCGAACTCGCGGCTCCAGTCTATGGCCAGCCCCATGGCCTGCATCTGGCCCTTCATGGTGGCGATGTTCTCGTACGTCCATTGCGCCGGCGGCAGGTTGTTCCGGATCGCGGCGTTCTCTGCCGGCAGGCCAAACGCGTCCCAGCCCATGGGCATGAGCACGTTGTAGCCCTGCATGCGCAGCTGCCGCGTCAGCATGTCGTTGATGGTGTAGTTGCGCACGTGGCCCATGTGCAGCCGGCCGCTGGGGTAGGGCAGCATGGAACAGGCGTAGTACTTGGGCCGGGTCGCGTCTTCGGTGACCCGGTAGACATCGGCCGCCAGCCACCGGGCCTGCGCCTGCGCCTCTACGGCGCCGGGGTCGTATTTGTCTTGCATGCCGCAAATTGTAGAGCGCCCGCTGGGCGGAGCCGCTGACTGTGCCGGCACATGGCGTATGCTTGTTGCCAGCGGCCTGATATGGGGCCGCACCAGCCTGGCATCACAATGGACAATCCATGACGCAGCAACCCACGCTTGACGCAAGCACGCGCCTGGCGGTCATTGGCGGCGGCAACATGGCAACCGCGATCATGGGCGGCGTGCTGCGGCAGGGCCTGCCGGCCTCGCAAATCCGCGTCGTCGAGCCACTGGACGCGGCGCGCCAGGCGCTGCAGGAGCAGCTTGGCGTTGCGGCGCAGTCCGTGGCCGGCGCGTTCCTGGCCGACGCCGACCTCGTTCTCTGGGCCGTCAAGCCGCAGGTCTTTGCCGAGGCTGCGGCTCCGGCGGCGGCGCACGTCGCGCAGGCCGTGCAGCTGTCCATCATGGCGGGCGTGCGCGTGGCCGCCATCGAGGCCGTCACGGGGAGCCGCCGCGTCGTGCGCTGCATGCCCAACACGCCGGCGCTCATCGGCCAGGGCATGACCGCGCTGTTTGCCACGGCCGCTGTCGATGGCACCGGGCGCGGGCTTTCCGAGGCGGTCATGCGCTGCGCCGGCGACACGCTCTGGGTTGAAGAGGAGGCGCAGCTGGACGCGGTCACCGCACTGTCGGGGTCGGGTCCGGCGTATGTCTTTTATTTCCTGGAGGCCATGCAGCAGGCCGGCGTCGAACTGGGCCTGAGTGCCGGACAGTCGCGCCTCCTGGCGACGCAGACCTTTGCTGGCGCCGCGGCGTTGGCGGCGGATTCGGACGATCCGCTGGCAACCCTGCGCGAGCGCGTCACCAGCAAGGGTGGCACCACATTTGCGGCGCTGGAACGCATGCGACAAGATGGCGTGGGCGAAGCCTTTGTCCGCGCCATGAAGGCCGCGCATGCCCGCGCGCTGGAACTGGGCGGCGGCCCCGGGCGCTGAAGCCGCAGGCTGGGTTCAGGCCGCAACGGCCAGGCTGAGCACGATGCCGGCAAACAGCGTGAAGCCGAGCCAGTGGTTCTTGTTGAATGCCCGAAAGCAGCCCTCGCGCGTGCGGCCGCGGATGAGCGTGTAGTGCCAGGCAACCTGCGCGGCCGCAACGGCAAAGGCCAGGTACAGCAGCGGTGAGCCGGCGATGCTGGCGCTGACGGCCAGCCAGATCCCCAGGTAGGCCAGATAAAAGAGCATGATCGCGGCCACGTCCCACCGGCCCAGCGTGATGGCAGCGGTCTTGATGCCTATCTTCAGGTCGTCGTCGCGGTCGACCATGGCGTACTCGGTGTCGTAGCACAGCACCCAGAACAGATTGCCCACGAGCAGCGCCCACGCCTGCCACGGCACCTGGTTTTGCACGGCGGCAAAGGCAATGGGGATGCCAAAGCTGAACGCCACGCCCAGCACCGCCTGCGGCATGGAAAACCAGCGCTTGCTGTACGGGTAGACAATGGCTACGGCCAGCCCCGGAAAGACCCAGAAAATGGCGGACGGGGTGGTCGTCAGCACCAGCGCAAACGCGGCCAGCGCCAGCACCGCGCCCACCGTCAATGCCTCGGGCACGCTGACCTGGCCGGTGGTGAGCGGCCGTGCGGTCGTGCGCTTGACGTGGCGGTCAAATTCGCGGTCTGCCACGTCGTTGATGCAGCATCCGGCCGAGCGCATGAGGATGGTGCCCAGCATGAAAACCGCCACCAGGTGCCAGCCCGGGAAGCCGCCGGCGGCCAGCCACAGTGCCGACAGCGACGGCCAGAGCAGCAGCAGCCAGCCTATGGGCCGATCCCAGCGGATCAGGTCCAGGTACAGCGAGATCCTGCTGCGCGGAGGCATGGGATGCGTTGCGGTGGTCATGGCGTCGCGGCGGCCCGCGGCAGCTCGGGCGGTGTGTTCATGATGCCGCAGGCGCTGCCGGTGGCGCACCAAGCGCTTGCCTGCGGCGGCCCCGCTATTGTGGCAACCCATCGCGGCAAGTTCAAGCCAGAGCCAGGTGACAAGCGGCCCGTTCCAAGCTGGCCAGCGGGTGGCTCAGTGGAGCGGGCATGCGGAAATAAAAAAGCGCCTGGGCCAGGCGCTTTGAACCCGTCTCATGACGGGTTGTCTCCTTGATTTTCGGCCTTGTTTCGGCGCGTTTGGTTGTGGTCTCGGATCTCCTCGGCCCTTTTTTTGCGTCACAATTGAATTGCAACGCAGTTGTCGAGGAACTTTACCGCTTTTGACGATCCGAAACATCGGGATTTTCCCTTATAAAAATGTTGCGCCGCAGCAAAATGCGCGCAGCCGTCGCGACGTCAGGAGCGGTCCGCTGTGTGGTCAAGCTGGGGCAGCAGCGAGTCCGCGCCCAGCTCGAGCAGGCCGCTGCGGGCGTACGTGGCGAGCTTGGCGCGCGTGTCGGTGATGTCCAGGTTGCGCATGGTGAGCTGGCCGATGCGGTCCAGCGGCGTGAACGGCGCATCTTCCACCTTCTCCATGGACAGGCGCTCGGGCGCATAGGTCAGGTTGGGCGATTCGGTGTTCAGGATGCTGAAGTCGTTGCCGCGGCGCAGCTCCAGCGTCACCTCGCCGGTGATCGCGCGCGCGATCCAGCGCTGCGAGGACTCGCGCAGCATGATCGCCTGCGAGTCGAACCAGCGGCCCTGGTACAGCAGGCGGCCCAGCTTCAGGCCGTTGATGCGGTACTGCTCTATGGTGTCCTCGTTGTGGATGCCGGTGACCAGGCGCTCGTAGGCAATGTGCAGCAGCGCCATGCCCGGCGCTTCGTAGATGCCGCGGCTCTTGGCCTCGATGATGCGGTTTTCTATCTGGTCGCTCATGCCCAGGCCGTGGCGGCCACCGATGCGGTTGGCCTCCAGGAACAGCGCCACCGGGTCGGGAAATTCCTGGCCGTTCAGCGCCACCGGCTGGCCCTCGTCAAAGCGCACGCGCACTTGCTCGGCGGCAATCGGCAGCTCCGGCTGCCAGAACGCAACACCCATGATGGGCGCGACGATGCGGATGCCGGAATTTAGAAACTCCAGGTCCTTGGCCTCGTGCGTGGCGCCCAGCATGTTGGAGTCGGTGGAGTACGCCTTCTCGGCCGACATGTGGTAGTCAAAGCCTGCCTTTTGCATGAATTCGGACATCTCGGCGCGGCCACCCAGCTCGTCGATGAACTGCTGGTCCAGCCAGGGCTTGTAGATCTTGAGCGCCGGATTGGCCAGCAGGCCGTAGCGGTAGAAGCGCTCGATGTCGTTGCCCTTGTACGTGCTGCCGTCGCCCCAGATGTGCACGCCATCGGCCTTCATCGCGTTGACCAGCATGGTGCCGGTGACCGCACGGCCCAGCGGCGTCGTGTTGAAGTACGTGGTGCCGGCCGTCTGCACGTGAAACGCGCCGCATTGCAGCGCGGCGATGCCCTCGTGCGCCAGCTGCGCGCGGCAGTCGATGAGGCGCGCCTGCTCGGCGCCGTAGGTCCTGGCCTTGCGCGGGATGGCGTCGTAGTCGTCTTCGTCCGGCTGGCCCAGGTTGGCGGTGTACGCATACGGGATGGCGCCCTTCTGGCGCATCCACAGCAGCGCGGCGCTGGTGTCCAGGCCGCCGGAAAAGGCAATGCCGACCTTCTGGCCGACGGGAAGCGTGTGCAGGATGGTGTTGGACATGGTTTTTTTCAGGGCGATTCAACGCGCTGCGCGCAGCGAAGGCGCGCGTGTTGACGGTCACGTGGAGCGGCCTCTTATTGTGCCGTCATTGGATGGAGGAGCCGCCAGATGGACGGCCGACCGCGCGCTGGCACGTGTTTCTGCAGGCAAGAAGCCGCTGGCCGGCCCCGCAAATGCCGTGCATGCACGTCCTGATGGGCAGGCATTGTCAGCGTACCGGATGACAGATGACAGATGATCTCGGCCCTTGCGGGCCTTGGATGAAAGCCGCCTGTGGCGGCTGATGAAGGTTTGGCGTCCAGCGTCCAGCGAATAGGTCGTCCAGCGTATGACGCTCAACGCTCAACGCTCAACGCTCAACGCTCAACGCTCAACGCTCAACGCTCAACGCTCAACGCTCACCGCTCAACGCTCAACGCTCAACGCTCAACGCTCAACGCTCAACGCTCAACGCTCAACGCTCAACGCTCAACGCTCAACGCTCAACGCTCAACCTCTTCAAGAGCTGCACTGCAGACACGATCTGGATTACAATCTGGCTAGCCAACTGGGCAAGAAGCTAGCCATGAGTACCGTTTCCATCGCAGATGCAAAAAACCGCCTGTCCGAGCTGGTCAAGCGCGCCGAAGCCGGCGAGCAGATCATCGTGACCCGGCGCGGGCGGCCGGCGGCGCGCCTGGTGCCCGCTGATGCGGCAGGCGCTGCATCGCAGGCTGCGCGGGTCGCCCGGACATTTGGCAAACTCGCGCGTTTGCGCGTCGGGCGCATGCTGGACGGCGACATCAAGGCCATTGCTCGAGAGGGGCTGGACTGATTGATAAATATCCCTCTTTTGTCTGGCTGGACTTACCCCCATTGTGCGGACAGGTATGGGCTTGATATTCAAGCCCTGGCGGCAGAGTTATCCACCGGCGGCGTGGCGCCCGCCACGCAAACGCCGACGGTGGGTAACTCGGTGCTTGGCGCAC
>JALOAS010000023.1 GCA_023228705.1 Ottowia sp.
TTGCCGGTGCGCGCCAGTTCCACGATCTGCTGGCGAAATTCTGCCGGATACGGCGTTCTCGTTCTTCCCATGGTTGGACTCCTTTATCCACAAGGTTAAGGTGTCCGCGAAATCGGGGCAACTCCAGTGTTCTGGATTTGCTCCGGATGAACAACCCACTTGGAGATCACATCTAGCGCAGTGCGAATGGGTGCATAGCGCTCTCATTCAAATGGTGAGGCTGTAAAAAGCACGAATGCTCAGCCAACACCATGAGTTATCAAAACAAGCGAGCGCCCGCCCGCGGAATCCAGGTTGAAACAAGATGCATTGGAGCGTGAGTCCCATCATCGGCGATAGACCATTTGGCCTTTGAACATCGTCCACAGGACCTGCATCTCCTTGAGCTTTTCCATTGTCAACTCTTTCCAGATTCCTGTCCAGCAGAGCAAAATCTGCGTTTTTCCCCACTTCTATCGATCCGATTTCCTTGTCCCGACCGATGATCCTGGCCGCGTTGATGGTGTAGGCTTCAAGCATCTGCTGGCGATCGACCGCCTCATCTGGCGGAGGCAGGACATCACCCTCAGGACTCTTGCGCGTCACGGCGGTGTACATGGCCAGAAAAGGAATGGGTGACGATACGGGCCAGTCGCTGGCACCCGCCATCAGCGTGCCATTCCTGATCAGGCTGCCCGCCGGGTACATTCTGGCAAGAAGGTCGTCGGGCACGGCATCCTGGAGAAACACATCCGAGCCGCCCGTCGCCCACAGCAACTGCATGGACGCGCCGACATTCAGCGCTTTCAGCCGCGGAATATCCTTTGCGTCCACAATCTGCAGGTGGGTAAGACTGTGGAGAAGACCATTATTTCCATTGGTTTTTCTCACGTATTCCAGACCATCCAGGGCCTCGTTTACGGCCCGATCGCCGATGGCATGGATATGAATCAGCAGCCCGTTCTTATCGCGTCGACGATGACCTGCTCGTCCACGGGCGGGAGGCTGGCCAGGACGAGGTCCCAGGCACCCTCCGAGACATAGCCGTTCAATTTGCCGTCCGCGCTGACGCCGAAATTTGTCTTTATGGACAGATCAAGATTCTCGATCGAGGCGAGGTCAATTCCGGCCTTTTCAAGCATGGCACGGTTGGCCCAGCCGGTGTGAACGTACCCAGCCAGGACCACCGGCGTTCCGGCATATTGTGGGCTGTTGAAGACTTGGTCCAGGAGCGGCAACTGGTTCCAGTACTCTTCTATGCTCACGTTGCTCAGGTAAACGAATCGCCTATCTTCAGTCGGGGATCCTGCTTCACGGACGCGAGAAAATCGATGATTTCACTGGCGTTCTTCAGGCCATCGGGGAACTGGATCGTTCGTTCCTGAAACCCACCCAAAGCCGTGTGCACGTGGGTGTCGATGAGGCCGGGCATGAGGTGGCCGCCGTCGAGGTCGATTTGCCTGGCATCGAGATGCAGCTGGGCCGTCACGGCCTCATGGCTGCCGACAGCGATGATTGCATCATTTTCCACGCCAACGGCCTCGACGTGCGGTTGGTTTGGGTCAGCGATGCATATGGTGCCACCGAAAATCAGGCTTTGGCTGTTTTTTGACTGAAACCGGTTCCGGCACATCCGGCCAGGGATGCGACGAGCGCCAGGCAGGCAAAGCTGTGTCCCAAGTGATGTTTGTACGCAGTGGATGTTTTCCACGTTGAAAAAAAGACGTGGTTTTCAGCCTTGGGCGGTGTACTGCTGGTGCAGGGTTTGCAGCAGCTGCGCGGTGAAGGGCGAGGCGGTGGCAATTTTTTCCGGGTCGACGGCCACGTTGTTCAGGTACTGCAGCTTGAGCAGGTCGCCCTTGGCAAACTCGGGGATGATGCTGCCAAACAGATAGCCCTTGTCAGCCAGCTGTCCCGCAAGCGCTGCCGCTGCGGGGTCGCACATGACCAGGTTCAGGTAGATCACGTCCACCTTTTTCTGGCACAGCTCGCGCGTGTGGTGCATGACCAGTGCGGCGGCATCGTGTCCGGCATGCTGCAGGGTTATGCTGGCATCGTTGAAGACATCGCGGCGCACGTGCACCGAAAGGCGGGTTTCGCCCTCACCGGGGTGGTCCTGCGGCACGACTTCGAGCTGGCGCCTGAGGCCGTTGCGGGCGTGTATGCTCTCGACCAGCGCCGCGTGCACGGCGGGCGCATACACCGTGCGCAGGGGTTCCGGGTTGAGGCGGTAGTAGTAGAACACCAGTGCCTGGCGCTGGCCCATCATTTCGTCGCCGATTTTCTTGAAGGCCACGTTTTCCGAGACGTAGGACAGCAGCAGGCCGGTCTCGTGCGCCCCCAGCGTGATGTTGCCCTGCTGGGTATAGGGGTGGATGGTGACGGCTTCACTGTAGATGCCGTACAGCCCCTTGGCGCGGCCGTGCGCGAACAGGAATTGCTTCATGTCCTTGAAGAGGTTCATGCCCCGGCAGCGTGGCTGCACCATGGCCGCAGCGGACTCCGCCACTCTGGCATCCGCTTGCTCGTAGAAAAGGCACAGGGCCCCGAGCACTTCGCCACTGTCGGTCACGGCGCCGCAGATTTCAAGCAGGCCGCTTTCCATGCGCTCGCGGATGCGCTCGGGGTAATAGAAGTCGCTCACGTAGGTGTAGCCATAGCTGCGGTAGGCCAGCTGGGCCACGGCCAGGGTTTCATCGGGGCGCAGCAGGCGCAGCCGGGGTTCTTCGGTGGGTGGCGCGAGAGCCGCCGTGTCCGCTACTGTCGCCTGTTCCTGCATCTGCACGGCAATGCTTTGGGCCGGCAGGTTTTTCACCAGTTCCAGCCGCTTGCCCTCGGTGCCACGGTTGATGAAGCTGAAGCCATCGAGCAGGCGGCGCAGCAGCAGCAGGTTCAGCGACAGGGCTTCGTTGGCCTGCAGGTGTGCCAGATCGGTGGGCATCCCCCGGTCCTCCACCGCTATCACCAGCTGCCCGGGCCGGTGCTCCAGCACGAAGCGGATGTCGCCGGTTTCGCCCGGCTCGAAGGCGCTCTGCGCCACGCTGGTGAAGGCTTCTTCCACCACCAGCTCGATGCGGCGGATGTCGTCCTCGGGCAGGCCGAAGCAGCGGGCAAATTCCATCACCCACAGCTGCACCGGGCGCAGCGAGGCCAGCCGCGAGCTGACTGTGGTGCGGGCGATGGGCCCCAGCGGGAAGGGGGTTCTATGCGGCACTGCGTTCATCGATGATGCGCTTGAGCTTGCCGGTGCGCGGGTTGCGCGCCAGGCTCTGTGGTGTCACGACGCTGACCCTGGGTTCTGCTGTGGTGCCGTTGGCCATGCCGCTGGCCAGGGCCGGTTTTTCGTGCAGCACCTCGGCCAGCAGCAGCGCTGCCAGGCGTTCGCACTCGGCGGCGGGCAGCGGCGCATTGCTTTCCACGCGCACTTCCAGCTGGTCCAGGTGCTGGTGGCGGCGCCCGTGCAGGGCAAAGTACTGGCTCAGGGCGGGCACCCTGGCGACGCAGGCGGCGATGGCGTCTATGGTGATGTTGTCGCCGGCGATCACCAGCACGTCGTCCGAGCGCCCCAGCAGTTCAAAGCGCCGGGTGCTGCGCCCGCAGGCGCAGGGACCGGGCACGATGCGTCCGCGGTCGCCCACCCGGTAGCGGATGACGGGCATCAGCGTGCGGTCGATGTTGGTCAGGATGATGTCGCCCTCCTCGCCGTCGGGCAGCGGCGCGCCCGTTTCGGGGTCGACGATTTCCAGGACGTGCAGCTCTTCGCTGACGTGGTGGATGGCGCCCGTGCTGGCCGGGCACTGGTAGCCGGCGACACCGGTGTCGTTGATGGCGTAGGAGGCCGACTGGATGATCTCGGTCTTGAGCACCGAGGCCACATAGTCGCGCACCGCCTGCGGCATGTGCTCGCCGCCGTAGCCGATCTTTCGGATGGTGAGGTCGCTGATCTGGTGCTTTTCCACGTACTGGGCGATGCCCAGCAGCACCGAGGGAATGGATATGGCGCCATCCACCTTGAAGCCGCGCAGCAGCGAGACGATGTTCTCCAGCGGGATGTGTCCGCCTATGGGCAGAATGTGCGCGCCTATGCGCTCCAGCGCCATGTTGACCGAGATGAACGAGGCCCACATGTTGCCGGCATAAAAGAGGTTGGCGACCACGTCGCCCTCCTCGAACAGCGCCAGCCCCAGGCTCTTGGCCATGGCGTCGGCATTGCGCCCGGTTTCCTCCATGGTGCGATAGACGAATTTGGGCTGGCCGGTGGTGCCGCCGCTGGCAAAGGAGATGGAATGGCCCAGGGGCGCGGTCAGCAGGCCCTCGCCCTGGGGAGGCAGGTGGGCGCGGAATTCGCTGGACTCCAGGATGGGCAGCCGGGCCAGCTCCGCCAGGGAATCAAGCTGGCCCTTGGGCAGGCGCTCGCGGTAGAAGGGGGACTTGCTGCGCGCCACGTCCAGCACGTGGTTGAGCCGCGCCAGTGTGATGGCGTCGCGCTGCGCCTCGGGCAGGTAGTCCAGCGGCTCGTCAAAGCGCCGCGCATGGCCGATGGACGCCCAGCGCACCAGCTCGGCCAGGCCGCGCGTGCCGTCGTGCGGCGTGCCGTGCTTGCGCCTGTGCATGTGGCCGATCTCGGTGATGCGGTCGGCGCCCAGGGCGGCAAAGCGCTCGGAAAGTTCAAACAGGCGCGGCCCATCGGCCAGTATGCCTATGGACTGGATGAAGCTGCCGTAGGGCTGCAGCACCTCGAACATCTCGCTGTCCTGCTCTATGGCCACCACGAAGGCGGTGCGGTGCTGGCAGGAGACCTTGAAGCAGGGCTGCTTTTCCAGGATGACGGTCCAGCTCTGGTCGGCGTTGCCCGGGATGCTCAGCTGCGCCTTGCCCAGCGCCTGGTCCACCCGCGCCAGTTCCCGCGTGCGGGTGATTTCGGTCTGCTCGTTGCGGTCTATGGGCGGGAAGGGGAACTCCTGCGCCAGCTGCGCCAGGGCCTGCGCCAGCTGGTCGGCAAAGCGCCTGGCCTGGTCCTGCCCGTGGATGAAGACGGCGTGCGGCGAGGAGCAGGCGGCCTGCTCCCACATGGTGAAGTCGCGCGCCATCTCCAGCGCCAGCGCGGCCGGGTCGCTGGCAGCCAGCGCGCCGGCGTCCAGCACGGCCAGCGAGTACTTGGGGCCGAATTCCAGCTCGCGCGTGTGCAGGCCGCGGCCGCGGCGGTAGACCTCGACCACCTCGGCGCCGCCGTAGACGATGACCACGTCCGATTCCTGCTTGACGACGGCCTCGACTTCGACGTCGCCACCCTTGAAGGGCAGCAGTGCCATGTTGGGTGCGATCAACTGCCGCGGGTCGCATTCCTGCACCAGGCGCGCGAACAGCAGCGGGAACACCGGGTCGAAGGAGGACATCTTCAGGATGTTCACGTTCTTCGTCATGATGCCCTGCACCAGGGTGTCGACCGCGCTGACAAAGACATTGCCCGCCGATACGTGCGAGACAATGCCGCGCGGCACGGCGCGCACGAAGCCGCGAAAGCGCTCGTTCCAGACGAAGTTGTCGACGTAGTCGGCCCGGTCCAGGTCCACCGCCAGGCGCTGCATCAGGTGCTCGTGCTGCAGTATCCAGCAGATGGCGTCCAGCCCCGCGAGGATCATCTCGCGCGAGAAGCTGATCTGCGCCGGCATGACGTCCAGGATTTCCTGCCGCGCCGGGTCCCCGGGGTCGGCCAGGCGCTGGCCCACCCGGTCCAGCACCGAGGCCAGCGCCACGGCGGGCGCCCCCCGCATGGGTTGCACGCGGCTGCGCGCGGTCTCGAACACCGCGCGCATCGTGTCGGCGGTGATGGCGGGGGTCTGTACGAAATCGCCGAAGCGATACCAGTTCACCATGTTTGCTCCTCGAATCTGGGTTCAAATGCGTCGCCGTCAGAATTTGATGAGTTGCGAGGCGGAGATGGCGCAGCCCGCATGCTTGCTGACGCCGGCGCGGCCGGCCAGCGCGATGTAGGTGCCCGGTACGCCACAGGCGCAATCGCTGGCTATGCGGCCCAGGTCGGTGCTCAACACCGAGATCGACGGCGCGCTGCGGATGTAGCTGGTCTGCAGCTTGAGTAGGCCCACCTCGCCGGGGGCGCAGGCGGCCAGCGTGCCGGGGTCCACGGCCGCCACGTTGGCAAAGACCGGGACGTGAAAGTGCCGGTGCCCGCAGCTCATGTAGGGCACGCCGTGCTCCACCATGCCGTAGAAATCGCGGATGCGGTCGGGCGTGATGCCCAGGCGCTCCTGCACCAGCTCGGCATACTGCTCAAAGCTCACCGTCTCGCCGGTGTGCGACTTCCAGCCACCGCCGGTGATCAACAGGCTCTGCGGCGGGAACTGCAGGCGCAGGCCGCGTTTTTCCATTTCCCTGAGCGTGACGAAGCTGAACGCCAGGAAACCCACCACGCGCAGTGGCAGCCCCGATTCGGCGTAGCGGGTCAGCGTGGCCAGGGTGTAGTCCACGTCGAACGAGGGCTGGCCCGCGGCGTCCGCCTGCAGCGCAAAATGCTTGTCTGCCGCCGGTGCAAAGCCGGTGTAGACGTTGAAAGTGTGCGCCGCGCCGCGGTCGCCCGCGATGTCGGGTGCGTAGGAAAACACCAGGTAATTGACGGGCTCATCGCTCACCAGGCCGAGCGAGCGCACGATCAGGCGGCGCATGCCGGCCTGGCGGTCAAACGAGATCTTGTCCAGGTTGATCTGGCTCTTCTGGCCCTGCGTGCCCGAGGAAGTCAGCGTCTTGTAAATTTTCTCATCCGGCAGGGAGGTGAGCCGGTTTTCCTTGAAGGCGGAGACGAAGATGTGCGGAATGTGCACGAGGTCATCGTGGCTGCGCACGTCCTCGGGCTGGAAGCCATGCTGTTCGCAAATGCCGCGGTACACGGCAGAATGCGCGATGTGGAAGGCCGCCATTTCGCGCATCGAGTTGGTGAACAGATGGCGCGCCGCGGCCGAGGTGTCAAAGGCCTGGTCGTGCTCGTAGAGCCGATTGGATGCTGCTTCTTGCATGTGGGTCTCCATTGGTGTTTTCAGCGCACCCGCTGGTCCAGCAGGCGCGCCACCTTGCCGGTGATCGGGCTGCGCGGCAGGCTGCCGAGCTTGACCGCCCGGATGCTGAAGGAGCGCAGGTAATCCTTCTCCCTGGCCACGCGCAGTTCCGGGATGGCGGCCAGCAGCGCCTGCTCCAGCGCGTCCAGCCGGGACTGCGCCACTTCGCCCGCGGTCTCCACCGCCAGGTCCAGCGTGAACTGCCCGCCCACGTCGGCGATTTCCAGCTGGAAGTTCAGGCTGAAGGGCTCGCCCTGCGCGCCTATGCAGTCTCCAAAGGTGTCCAGCGAAATGAAGCCGCCGCCCAGCTTCACGTCCTGGCCGCTGCGCCCGGCCAGCTGGATCAGCGGGTTGCTGTCGCCGCAGGCGCAGGGCGCGGCCAGCCAGCTGGCCACGTCGCCCACGCGGTAGCGGATGATGGGGGTGGAGCTGCGGCTCAGGTTGGTGACGACCACCTCGGCCTTTTCGCCCACCGCTGCGGGGCGCTGCTCGTCGAAGTTGATGAGCTCGATGAACTGGAAGGAGGTGGGCACGTGGTACACCCCGGGCGCGCAGTGCTCGCACTGGTAGCCCATGATGCCGGCGTCCGCGCTGGTGTAGCCGCCCGCCTTGATGCGCTTGACCCCCAGGGCGGAGCTGATGTGCTCGGTGGCAGCGCGGCTCAGGTGCTCTCCGGCGTAGTTGATCATGGACAGCGCCGGGAAGCTGAAGCCGTCGCGCCGCGCCATGTCCGCCAGGAAGACGAAGAAGGTCGGCAGCGAGACCATGACGGTGGGCTCGAACAGCCGGCACAGGCTGACCACTTCTTCCATGGCGATGTTGGTGGATATGGGCAGGTGCACCGCGCCCAGGCGCTTGATGCAGTCGTGCAGGCCGAGGAAGGACGGCCACAGGTGCCCCGCAATGAAGAGGTTGGCGATCCGGTCGCTGGGGCCTATGCCGAGGATGCGCATGGCCTCGCTCTGGCAGCTGACAAAGGCGTCCCACTCGGCGTGCGTGTAGGTGGTGTAGCGCGCCATGCCGCTGGAGCCGCCGGTGGAGATGACGATGGCGTCCTCCAGCGGCTGCGTGAGCATGTCGCTGGAATGCGGGTAGGAGTGGGTGAGGATCTCCTTGCGCTCCAGCACCGGCAGGGCGCGCCAGGCGTCCATGCTGTCGGTCTTGACCTGGCCCGCATATTTCTGCTTGTAGAAGCGCGACTTCAGCGCCGTGTGCGCAATGCGCGTCGCGCGCTCGAGTTGCTGGTTTTCGGTGACATGCTCCATGGCCATGGCGGGGACCCTCAGGGTTCGATGATGTGGCGGTGCTTGATGGCACCGGTGCGGGCGTCGGCGCGCTGCACGCTGACGCGGATCAGCTCCTCGCCCGCCGCTTGCGAGAGCCGGGTGTACTTGGTTTCAAATTCCAGGCTCTTGCCCGTGAGGAAACTCCGCAGCGCGCCGTGGTAGCGCGCCGCCAGCGTGGGGTCGTCGTCGCGCTCCACCATGATGTTCAGGTCCAGGTGCGTGATGTCATCCTGCGTCTCGCAGCGGATGGTGAACAGGCCCGCATAGGCCATGTCCTGCGGCAGTTCGAGCAGGAAGCGGTCGATCTCGCGGATGTCGAGGTTGGTGCCGTAGAAGACCACGGCGTTGCTGGCGCGCCCGTGCACGTAGAGTATGTGCTCGGGCAGCGCCGCGAGCGTGTCCGCGGGCAAGCCCGGCAGGCTGGCGAGCGCGTCCCTGGACAGCATGCCGCCGCGGTCCCGGGTGTTGTAGCGCAGCAGCGGCACCAGCTGGTCCCTGGTGACCACGATCAGCCCATCGACGATTTCCACCAGCGCGGAAGGCGAGGGGGCCAGCAGCATGGGCACCTCGTTGGTGCCAAAGTGCTGCTGCGCCAGCGCCGGGTGGTGGTGGAAGAACTTGCGCAGGGCAATGCTGGCCGCGGTTTCCACGGCGATGTCGCCCGTGTCCGCCGAGCCGTAGCCCGTCCACACCACGAAGGGTGCATCCTCGGGGTGGCCGTAGCGACGCGCCACGGCCTCGCGCGTGGCCTCGCTGAAGTATTCGCCCACCACCGGAAAGCTGCAGCTGCCCGCTGGCGGGGTCACGCCTCTTTGGCCCAGCAGGCTGGTGATGAGGCCGATGTTCGATGGATTCGTGATCCACAGGCTCTGCTCAAACTGGGCGTGAAAGCGCGCGTAGATTTCCGCTGCCTCGGCCAGGTTGAGCCCGGGCGTGGCCACCGTGATGGGCAGCCTGCCCTCGGTGGCCAGCACGCGCAGCGCCGAGGTGATGGCCATGCCGCCAAACCAGGTGCCCAGGGCCATGCAGCACAGGATCAGCGTGCGCTTGCGGTCCATGCCGTAATGGTCGGCGAGCATGGTCTCGATCGCCTTAAGGTAGCCGCCTTCATCCTGCGGGCGCTTGGGCCAGAACACCGAGCCGGACTTGCTGAAGCCCGAGCTGGAACCAATGATGTGGCAGTGGCCCAGGCTGGCGTCCCAGCAGACCTCCTCGATCGGGTACTGCAGCAGGTAATTCTGCTTGGTGGTCAGGGGCAAGTCGGTGAAAGCCGCGTTGGCGTCGGCCCCCTGCGCCGCCAGGAAACGGCGGTAGCCGGGCACGCGTTGCACCACCTCGCGGGCAAAGGCGTCGGGGTCGTGCTGTGGGTCAGACATGTTGGATCCTCAGTTCCCTGATGCGATGGATCATGAAGGCGCACAGTGCCAGCGCCACGCCGCTGACGGTGATGAGCGTGCGCGGGCTGATGGCGTCCGAGAGCCAGCCGGTGAGGCCATAGGCCAGCGGCTGCGAAGAGAGCGAGACGGCGGTCAGCAGGCTGAAGAACTTGCCCTGCACCTGCGGCGGCACCACGCGCTGCAGGAAGGAGATCAGGCAGATGTTCACCATGCTCAGCGCCAGGCCGGTGAGCGCCAGCGCGATGATGAACAGCGGCAGCCAGGTGATCAGTCCCATGCCGGCAAAGCACAGGCTCTGCAGCAGCAGGCCCGTGACCACCAGCCGCGCCACCGACATGTCGGGCCGCCAGCTGCTGAGCACCAGCGCCGCCAGGAACATGCCGGCCGTGAAGCTGGCCAGCAGGATGCCGATGCCGGCCGAGCCGGCGTGGAACAGGCCCTCGCCAAAGATGGGGATGAGCACCGTGAGCGAGGCAAAGAACAGGTTGATGACCACCAGCGGCGCGAGCAGCCGGTGCACCATGGGGAGGGCCTTGATGGCGGCCCAGCCCTGGGCCAGGTCAGAGAAAAAGGCGAAGGCGGACGGGGCTGCCTGGCGCCCGACGCGGACGCGGCCGATGAGCAGCGCCGACAGGATGAAGGACAGCGCATTGCCCAGGAAGGCCGCGGGTACGCCGATCAGCGCAATCAGGCCGCTGCCTGCCAGAAAGCCCAGGGCGCCACTGGCGTTGACCGAGAGCTGCGTGATGGCGTTGGCGCGCGAGAGCTGATCGCCCGGCACGATGGCCGGCAGCAGCGACATGGCCGCCGGGTTGAAGAAGGCCGACAGCAGCGAAATGATAGCGGTGAAGACCACCAGCAGCCTGATGTCCAGCGTGCCGCTGGCCGCCAGCGCGGCCAGCGCCAGCGTCGGGATGCAGCGCAGCAGGTCGCTCACGATGAGCACGGTCTTGCGATCGAAGCGGTCGGACACGAAGCCGGCAAACGGCGCCACCATCACCGAGGGCAGCGTGGCCGCGATCAGCACCATGCCCAGGGCCGTGCCCGAGCGCGTCCAATCGTACACCAGCCAGATCACCGCCAGCGTGTGCACCCGGTCCCCCAGCTGCGACACCACCTGGCCCAGCCAGAGGGTGCGGAAATTGGGGAATTGGCGGAGGAAGGAGAGCATGCGACCCGTGGCGTCCCGTGGCGTCCCGCAGCCGGCTTGTGGGCATGCGTTGTGCGTGCTTGTTGCGCGCGGCTGGTGATACTTTTCTACAAGTTGTTGCACATTATCACATCGATTCTGCAAAGCCCATTTTTGCTTTTGACTGGGCTGCAATGCGCCGGAGCGGCAGTAGCGCGCGTGGTTCGACCGCCATTGCCCGGTCGCCACAGCCAGCATCGGACCTGGAAAGACCGCCATCAGCTCGAGGCGGGACCCCGCCTACGGCAAGCACCTGATGTTGTTGTCCAGCACCGACTGCACCTGACGCTGTTTGCACAAATTGGGATGCGCGGGTGGCAGTGGCTCAGGTTGGTCGGCGCCGCTGGGGCGGCAGCAGCTCGACCAGCGGCGCGGTCCTGCCTCGGAGCGCTGGCTCAAGACGCCGACCAGCTGGAGCCAGAGCCGCACCAGTGCCTGAGGCTGTTCTCAGCGCGGACTCGGTTCACCGTCGGCTTGCTGAGCCGGTCCAATCAAGCTCGATGTGCCACTACAGTTCGAGCACCAACACGTTGCGATCGCCCTGGCGCTGGTAGCGCATGCTGCGCAGGTAGTGGCGCATCAGGCGCAGGCCTTGTCCGCCCGGGCGAGCCTCGTCCAGGCTGGCGGCGAGCGCGGGCAAGGGCTGGCGGGTCGGGTCAAACGCGGTGCCGTCGTCCACTATGCACAGCGCCAGTCCATCCCTTGTGTGGCCACAACCGAGCCACAGCCGGACCGGGCCGCCATCGGGCGTGCGCGCGTGGGTGGTGACGTTGGTCAAGGCCTCGTCCGCGCACAGGATCAGCGCATGGCGGGTTGGCTCCGGCCAGGCCTGGCGCTGGGCCAGCTCCTGCAGCCAGGCCAGCGCTGCCCGCACGGCTTGTGGCCCCGGGCCGGGCGCCAGGCGCTCCGGTTCAGCGAGCCAGTCCGCGCAGTTCCTGAATACAGGCATGATGAGCGTCCCGTGCGCCGTCAATGCTCGAAGTGCAGCTTCAACACCGCCCCGCCGGTCTGGGTGTCGGGGGCGCTGCGCACCCGGTCGGCCAATTGCTGCAGCAGCCGGGCGGACATCTGCGCCAGCGCCGCTTCCATGGCCTGCTCGTTGCCGTCTTCCAGCCAGTCTGCCGTCGGCGTTGGGGCTGCTGCGGCGGCGGTCAACGGCAGGGGCGGCCCGCTGTGGTGGAGCGTCAGATCCAGGTTGAATTCGTCAAAATGCCCGCTCAGCTGCAGCAGCTGGCGGCCGGCACCGGCGATGGCCTCGCTGGCCTCCAGCACCCCCAGCGCGGCGCGCTGCACCACGGCTCGGCGGGCGCCCCAGCGCGCGCCCTGTGTTTCCACAAAGTCAGTGAGATCGCTGTGGTGTGTGGTGCCGTCGGCCGCTGGCCGCCAGCTGGCGCGTCGCGAGGTGCCAGCGCGGAACAGGAGGTTGAGCGTGACCACCAGCACCCCGGCCACCACGAAACCGTCGCGCGCCAGCATGCGCAGCGATTCTGGTACCTGATCGGCCAGCTGCGGCATCTGCAGGACCGCCAGGCCCCCGCACAGTGACAGGCCGATGGCAAAGATGGCCCGGCTGTCCAGCGCGCGCGAGGTTGCCAGTTCCATGCCCGAGACCATGAGGAAGCCGGCCGCGTACAGGCCCACGGCGCCGAGCACCGGTTCGGGCATCAGGGTCAGCGCCAGCGTCAGCTGCGGCAGCAGGGCCACGGCCAGCAGCAGCGCGGCGCTGGCCAACCCGACGAGCCGCGCGGTTGAGCGCGTGGCATGGGCGAGCGCGATGTTGGCAGAGCTGGTGGCCGTTGGCATGCCACCCAGCACGCCGGTCACGAGGTCGCTCAGGCCAGCGGCGCGTATGCCGCCAGCGATCATCTGCATGTCGGCGCGCTTCCAGTCGGCATCATCCATCTTGTCCATCATGGTCACGCTGCCCAGCGTGTCCAGCTGTGTCAGCACCGACACCAGCACCACCCCCACCATCATGCTCGGACTGAGTGCGAACACCGGTTTGACCACACCGGGCAAGGCCAGTACCGGTGCGCTCTGCAGGCTCGCAAGATCTTCCAGACGACCCAGCAGGGCGGCCACCACCACGCCTGCCAGCATGGCGAGCAGCAAGGCCAGCAGGCGCAGGCGACCGCCCCACACCGACAACACCACTATGCCGCCCAGCGTGATTGCGGCAATCAGCGCGCTGGCACCATCGGGCTGCCAGTGTCCCGGTGCCACGGCCAGCGCCTGACGCACGGAGGGAGCGACCAGCGCCACCCCGCCCATGCAGATCACCACACCCACCACCGGGGGTGGGAACAGCGGGCGCAAATGACGCATCAGTGGCGCCATGGCCAGGGCGGTGGCTCCGTGCACCAACGCCAGGCCGGCGCTGCCGCCCACCCCGTGTGCGGCCAGCAAGGGCACCATCAGGCCTATCATGAAGGGATTGGGTATGTGCACCAGCAGCGTGCCGCTGCCCGTGCGCCCACCCCAGGCCTGCAGGGCCGTGGCCAGGGCCATGCCCAGCAGCGTCATGGTGACCAGCGACTGCGTGGCACTGCGCCCCAGGCCGGCCAGGGCGGCAACCACCAGCACGTAGGCGACAAAGGCGATGGCCGTGCCTGCGTGCTGTACGGCCAGTACCAGCAGGGCTGCCGGGGGCGGACGCTCGCTGGCGGCATACACCAGATCGGGGACACGGCGGCGCGGCGCAGTCGCGCTCAGGCGTGCAGCAAACCAGCTCATGGATCGATGGTGTTCAGAAAACACTAAGTTACAGAAGGTGCCACGTTATCATGACAAGACCCGCATAGGCAAAAATTCATCCTAGGTTCATGCTTTTATTTTCGTCACTGACATGCCCATAACCACCGAAACCACCGCAGCAGCCACCATAGTGCCCCTGCAGGGGCAGATCAACAGCACCAACGCCAACGGGCTCGAGGCCGAAGTGCTGACCCTGCTCGACGGCGGCGTGAAGAACCTGGTGCTCGATTTTTCGGCGCTGGACTATATTTCCAGCGCGGGCTTGCGCATGGTGCTGGTGGTGGCCAAGCGCCTGAAGCAGGAAGGTGGCCAGCTCGTGCTGTGTGCCATGCAGCCGCACGTGCGCGAGGTGTTTGACATCAGTGGCTTTCTGGCCATCCTCAATGTCGAGGCCACGCGCGCGGATGCCCTGGCCCGCTTCTGAGCTGGGCCAGCCTCGTTTTGGGCGGGGCGGCAGCGCCAGGCAGACGGGTTGCTGCACAGCGCCAGGATGAACCCTTGCCCATGTATCGGGACTTGATGGAGACGACACCATGCTCTTGACCCCAGACCAGGACCAGATCCGCGACGCCGTGCGCGACTTCGCGCAGCAGGAGCTGTGGCCCAATGCACCACAGTGGGACCAGGACCACAGCTTTCCCAGGGAGGCGCACCGGGGCCTGGCCGCGCTCGGCGCCTACGGCATCTTCGTGCCCGAGGAATACGACGGCGCTGGCCTGGGCTACATGGAACTGGCGCTGGTGCTGGAAGAAATTGCCGCTGGCGACGGCGGCACCAGCACCGCGATCAGCGTCACCAACTGCCCCTATAACGCCATTCTGCTGCGCTATGGCAACGCAGAGCAAAAGAAAAAATGGCTGGCACCTGCCGCGCGCGGCGAAATCCTGGGTGCGTTCTGCCTCACCGAGCCGCATGTCGGCTCCGACGCCTCGGCGCTGCGCACCACCGCCGTGCGCGACGGCGGCGACTACGTCCTCAACGGCAGCAAACAGTTCATCACCAGCGGCCAGAACGGCCACGCCGCCATCGTCATCGCCGTCACCGACAAGGACGCCGGCAAGGGCGGCATGAGCGCGTTTGTCGTTCCCACGCATAACCTGGGCAACGCCGGCTGGCAGGTGGCGCGGCTGGAAGACAAGCTGGGCCAGCACTCCACCGATACGGCGCAGATCAGCTTCGTGGATTGCCGCGTCCCGGCAGAAAACCGCATCGGCGAGGAGGGCGAGGGCTACAGGATCGCGCTCTCGGGGCTGGAGGGCGGGCGCATAGGCATTGCCGCGCAGAGCGTCGGCATGGCGCGCAGCGCGCTGGACGTTGCCATCGCGTACGCCAAGGAGCGCCAGGCCTTTGGCAGCGCCATCTTCGAGCACCAGGCCGTCAGCTTCCGTCTGGCCGACTGCGCCACGCGCCTGGAAGCCGCACGCCAGCTCATCTGGCACGCGGCCAGCCTGAAGGATGCCGGCCGCCCCTGCCTGAAGGAAGCGGCCATGGCCAAGCTCTTTGCCTCGGAAACGGCCGAGGCGGTCTGCACCGCCGCCATCCAGACGCTGGGCGGCTATGGCTACGTCAGCGACTTTCCGGTCGCGCGCATCTACCGCGACGTGCGCGTCTGCCAGATCTACGAGGGCACCAGCGACATCCAGAAGCTGATCATCACGCGCTCGCTGTGACAGCGGTCGGCGTTGGGCGTGACGCGCATGACGGATGATGGATGACGGATGACGGATGACCTCGCTGGCGCTTTGAAGAGGTTGAGCGTGTTGCGTCCAGCGTCCAGCGTATGTCCACCACGCTCAACGCTCAACCTTCATCCATGGGCCGAGGTCATCTGTCATTGGGCACACTTCGCCGGACGCCGGACGCTCCACCTCTTCATCAAAGGTTGGCTTGGCCCATGCCAGATTCACCGTTGCACGCCGGCGGTTTCGCGTCGCCTGCCGCGAGCCGGCTCAAATACTCGGCGACCGGGACGCAGTCCACGATCCGGCCATCGCGCATCGTGGCGACTTCATCGACCATGTCGGCCAGGCCGCCGAGGCGGTGGGTTATGAGCAAGACGCTGCGTCCGGCCATCGCGATGCGCAGCGCCGCATACAGGTCGGTGATGGTGCCGGCGTCCAGGCCCTCGGTGGGCTCGTCCAGGACCAAAATGGGCGGATCGGCCAGCAGGATGCGCGCGATCGCGATGCGCCGCGCCTCGCCGCCGGAGACCCGCACGCCGTCTTCACCGACCCAGGTTTGCAAGCCTTGCGGCAAGGCGGTGACATAGTCTTGCAGTTGCGCCTCCCGGATCACGGCGTCCAGTTGCGCGCCAGTCGCCGCCGGATGCGCCAGCCGCAGGTTGTCCTGCAGGCTGGCATCGAACAGATACGGGCGCTGCTCGACCACGCCTATCCTGGCGCGCAGGTCGTCGCCCGGCCAGTGCTCGAGCGCGGTGCCGCCCAAGGTGATGGTGCCCTGGCTCGGGTAGAGCCTGGTCAAGGCGCCGACGAGGCTGCTCTTGCCAGCGCCCGACGCGCCGACCAGCGCGATGCGTCGTCCCTGCGGCAGGTCCAGGTCGACGCCCTTGAGTACCCACGGGCCATCGGCGCCATAGCGCAGGCGCACGTCGCGCAAGACGAGGTCATTCCGGGTGACAGCCGGCGATGCCGTGGCAGGCTCGGGCACCGGGGGCGGGGTGTCGGCCAGGGCAAATACGCGCCGCGCCGATATCAGCGTCTGGCCCAGTTGCGCCCACGCTTCGGGCAGCACGGCGACCGGCTCAAAAGCCGCCAGCATCAGCAAGGCAAGCATCACCAGGTTCGGGCCGGAGAGTGCGCCACCCTGCAGGGCCGGCAGGCCCAGCAACAAGGCGCATAGCGCGCCAAGCTGGGCCGCCAGGACCACGCCGGAATTTCCCAGCGCCTGCAGGCGCTGCAACTGGCGCTCGGCTGTGCGTTGCTGCGCCGCAACGGCGAAGATCCTTGCCGCGTGCGCATCTTCGGCGCCGTAGAGCGCCAGCTCGGCGCGCCCGCGCAGGCCATCGCTGGCCAGCTCGCGCAAGGCGTCGTTGCAGGCCACGACGATGTCGCTGGGTGCATGGCCCCGGCGCAGCGTCCAGCGCGGCAACCACGCGCCCGCAAGGAGAAAGAGCAGCAACACGGGCAGGCCCAGTATGGGCAGGTGAATCAGCGTGACGACGCTGACCACGAGCATCACCACGAGCGCAACCGCCAGCGGCGCCAGCGCCCCGAGATAGGCATGCTCCAGGGCATCGACATCGGCGCGCAGGCGCGAAAACAGCTCGGTGCTGCGGCGCTCGGCTAGCGCGGCCGGCGCCAGCGGCACCAGGCGTTCAAACAGCCACACCCGCAGCCGCGCCAGGATGCGGAACGTGGCTTCATGGCTCACCAGTCGCTCGGCGTAGCGCCCGCCGGTGCGCAGGATGGCAAACAGCCGGATCAGTGCCGCTGGGGTGTAGTAGTTGATCGCCGCCCCACCCGCGCCGACCAGTGCCATGCTGGTAATGAAGTGACCGGAAATTGCCAGCAGGGCTATGCCTGACAAGGTACTGACCAGCGCCAGCGCCAGTCCGGACAGCATCCACGGGCGCTGCTGCTTCATCAGCCCCAGCAAACGCCACATCAGCGGCCAGGCGTCGCTCGCTGTCGGGCGACTCATGCGGCACGCTCGGCAGCAAGAAAATCCGCGAACACGCCGCCCGCGGCATGCAATGCATCGACGCGGCCGGTCTCGACGATCCTGCCACCCGCCAGCACCGCCACGCGCGCGTCATCGGCGAGACGGTCCAGTCGATGCGCGATGCGGATCACGGTCCGGCCTTTGGCCAGCTTCTGCAGCGCGGCATCGACCGTCGCGGCCGTCGCGGCGTCCAGGTGCTGGGTCGGTTCGTCCAGCAAGAGCAGGGGCGCATCACGCAACCAGGCACGCGCCAGCCCGAGGCGCTGGCGCTCTCCGCCAGACAGGCCATGGCCATGCTCGCCCAGCGGCGTGTCCAGCCCCTGCGGCAGGCGCGCCACCACATCCACGAGTGCAGCGGCCTGTAATGCGTGCTGCACGCGGGTTTGATCCGCATCGGGCGCGGCCATCATCAGGTTGTCGCGCAGGCTGCCGTGAAAGACGTGCGCGCGCTGCGGCACCCAGGCGATGTGTTGCCGCCATGCCCTGATGTCGAGCGTGGCCAGGTTCCGTCCGTTGACGAGAATGCGCCCTTGTTGCGGGATAGCAAATCCCATCAGCAGGCTCAGCAGCGTGCTCTTGCCGCTGCCGCTGCTGCCCACCAGGGTCAGCGCCGTGCCGGCATCGACCGCCAGATCCAGCCCATCCAATACCCTGCGGCCCAGCTCGTGAGAAAAACACACCTGTTCGAAGGCCAGGGCAACCTGGCGCGCGGCGAAGCCGGCTGCAGGTTTGGACGCAGCGTCCTTGGCCACTTCATCTGCGGGCGCATTCAACAGGGTGATCAGATCTTCCGCTGCCGCCGCGGCCTCCATGCGTCGGTGGCGTTGCGTGCCAAGGGCGCGCAAGGGCAGGAACAGCTCCGGCGCCAGCAACAAGACGAACAGGCCCTGCGCAAAGCCTATCGTGCCCCACATCAGCCGGAACCCGATCAACACCGCCAGTACCGCGATACTGACGGTGGCAAAAAATTCCAGCACCAGCGCCGACAGGAAGGCGATGCGCAAGACCGCCATGGTCTCCTTGCGCCAGGCTTCGCCGGTGGCGGCCAGCAGGGCTGCCTCGCGCGCACTGGCGCGGCACAGGCGCAGCGTGGTCAAGCCGGACAGGGCATCCATAAAGCGGGCTCCCATGCGCCGCAGCCGCAACCAGCGCCGCTGGCTCGCGCGTGCCGCGGCGCCGCCGACCAGCACCATGAAAAACGGAATCAGCGGTGCCGTCACAAACAGGATCAGCGCCGACCACGGGTCGGCGGGCAGGGCTGCGAGCAGGATGATGGCCGGAATCGCGGCCGACAGCGCCACCTGCGGCAGATAGCCTGCGTAATAGGGAACAAGCGCCTGCACGCCATCGACGCTGCGCGTGACGATGTCACCGCTGGATTGGCGCGCGGCCCAGCGCGGGCCCAGCTCGCGCAGGCGCTGCTCCAGCGCGCGACGCACGTTGTTGCCGACCTTGGCGCCGGCTTCGAAGGTGAGCTGACGTTGCCACACGCCAAGCGCAAAGCGGGCCAGCGCGATGACCGGCAGGGCAAGCACAGCGGGCCAGAGCTCAGCCAGGCCGCGTTCGGCCAGCACCGCCTGTGCAAGCGTCCAGGCCATCAGCCAGGCGCCCATGCACAACAGGACGGCCTGCGTGCTTCCGGCGGCGACCCCGGCCGCGAGCAGGCCGCGCACCGGATGTGCTTGTGCGCGCAGCCAAGCCGACGTGGAAACGCTCATCGTGCCGTCCAGGGGCGGCGCCGGCACCAGGCTGGGTCCGCGGATGCAGGCTCGAGCAAAGCCGGGCGCAATCAGGCTTGCTTGCCGCCGGAACCTGCAGCCGCCTTGCGCGCGGCGCGCTCATCCTGGGTATCGAGCATGACGCCGCCTGCGGCGGTGACCAGCACGATCATGCCGCTGCCGACCAGCCAGGCGAAATACCAGGTGCCCATCTCGCCCAGCACGATCGCCAGCAGGATCACGACCACGGCGATCAGCATGAACAGAACGAACAGGAAGAACGTTTTCATGGGCAATCCTCAATAGTCGTGCTCGTCGCTCTCGACATGCCCGGCCGTGACCTTGCCGCGCATGATGTAGAAGGCCCAGCTCGTGTACCAGATGACCAGCGGCAGCAGGACCACGGTAAAGCCGAGCATCCAGAGCAGCGTCAGCTCGCTGGAGCTTGCGTTCCAGATGGTCAGGCTCTGTGCCGGCTCGAGGCTGGAGGGCAGGAGAAACGGAAACAGCGCCACGCCGGCGGTGCTGATGACGCCGGTCCAGGCCAGCGCGCCAAACCACCAGGCCAGGAGTCCGCGGCGGGCGTTGGCGGCAAGAAAGCCGAGCAGCATGCCGGCCAAGCCCAGGACCGGCAGCAGCCACAACAGCGGCTGGCCGCGGAAGTTGGCAAACCACGCGCCTGGCGCAACACTCACCATTTGCTGCAGCGGCGTTTGCGGCACGCCGGCACCGGGGCTTTGCGTCAGCACAAAGCCCTGCATCGTGTACACCCAGATGCCGCCGATGGCAAACAGCACGATGGCCAGCAGCGACGCATGGCGTGCCAGACGATGGCTGCGCTGATGAATCACGCCCTCGGCACCCTTCATCACGGTCACTGCGCCCATGAAGACCGCCAGTGACACGGCCAGCAGGCCGCACAGGATGGCGAACGGATTGAGCAGCGCGATGAACGAGCCGCTGTAGGTCGAGGTGAGGTTCCAGCTGAAGTCAAAAGGCACGCCCAGGAACAGGTTGCCGAACGCGGCGCCAAAGACCACCATGGGCACCAGCCCACTGATGAACAGCGCCCAGTCCCACATGCCGCGCCACCTGGCAGACGCCAGGTGATCGCGATACCCGAAGCCCAGCGGTCGCAGGATCATGGCCCACAGCAACAGCAGCATGACGATGTAGAAACCCGAGAATGCGGTGGCGTAAATCAGCGGGAACGCCGCGAAGACCGCGCCGCCACCCAGCACGAACCAGACCTGGTTGCCCTCCCAGTGCGGGTCGATGATCCGCAGCACCACCCGGCGCTCGGTGTCGGTGCGTCCGACATGGCGCAGGATCGTGCCCACGCCCATGTCCATCCCGACCATCACGGCCACGGCAATCAGCAGGACACCGAGCAGCAGCCACCAGAGAAGTTGCAAGACAGCGTAGGTTTCCATGGATCAGGCTCCCGCGTAGCCGGCCGCCTGGCCGTCAAGATGGCGATCATCGGCGGCGGCACCCGAGCCGTCGCCGCCATCATCCGGCGCCGCCGGTCCGATGCGGATCGCGCGCACCATCAGGTACATTTCCGCAACGATGAACGCGGTGTACAAGGCGACGAAACCCGCCAGCGAAAACACCATGTACCCCACGCTGTGGGTCGAGGCCGACATCCAGGTTGGCAGCACCTCGTATACGGTCCAGGGCTGTCGTCCGAGCTCGGCGACCAGCCAGCCAAACTCGTTGGCCAGGAACGGCACCGGAATCATCCACACCGCCACCCTCAGGAACCAGCGCTGGTGCTGGACGTCGTTGCGCAGGCTGTAGATCACCGCAAGGACGAAGAACGCCAGCATCCCCAGCCCCATCGCGACCATCAGGCGGAAAGACCAGAAGATCGTCGCCACATGCGGGATGGTGTCGCTTGCGGCCTGGCTGATCTGCGCGTCCGTGGCGGCACCCACATCCTCGGCATAGCGGTGCACCAGAAAGCCGTAGCCGAGGTCCGATTCATGCGCGCGGAACTGCTCGAGCGCGGTCGCATCGCCCGGATTGCGTGACAGCGTCTGCAGTGCCTGGACCGCGGGAATGCCGTTGCGTATTCGCTGCGTCGCCCGTTTTTCGAGTTCATCGAATCCCGGTACGGTACCGTCGAGGGAGTGGGTCACCAGCAGCGAGAGCGCGTACGGAATCTGCACTTCGCCGTAGTTGGTCTGGTCCTTCTGCGAGGGAAAGCCGACCAGGTTGAATGGCATGGGCGCCGGCTCGCTCTGCCACAAGCCCTCCATCGCTGCCAGCTTGGCCGGCTGCGCCTGGCCACCGACAAAGCCCAGCGCATCGCCCAGCGTGATCACGCCGGCGGTGGAAAGCACGCCAAACAGCGCCGCCATCCGGAACGAGCGCCGCGCAAGCTCCATGTGCCGGCGCTTCAACATGTACCAGGCACTGATGCCGGCGACGAAAATCGCCCCCGTGACGTAGCCCGCGATGCTGGTGTGCACGAACTTGGCCTGCGCGTTGGCGCTGAAGATCAGCTCGCCAAAGCTGGCCAGCTCCATGCGCATGGTGACCGGGTTGAAGAACGCGCCTTCCGGCATCTGCATGAAGCTGTTGGCAACCAGGATCCACAGCGCCGACAGGTTGGACCCCAGCGCCACCATGTAGGTCACCGCCAGGTGCTGGCCCCGCGACATGCGGTCCCAGCCAAACACCATCATGCCGATGAAGGTGGCCTCGAGAAAGAACGCCATCAGCCCTTCGATCGCCAGCGGTGCGCCGAAGATGTCGCCGACAAAGCTGGAGTAGAACGACCAGTTGGTGCCGAACTGGAACTCCATCGTGAGCCCGGTGGCGACGCCAAGCGCAAAGTTGATGAGGAAGAGCTTGGTCCAGAACCGGGTGATGTCGCGGTAGATCTGCTTGCCGGTGGTGACGTAGACCGTCTCCATCGCCGCGATCATCAGCGACAGCCCGAGAGTCAGCGGAACAAACAGGTAGTGATACAGCGCCGTGATGGCAAATTGCCAACGTGACAGTTCAACAACGCTGAGTTCAAACATGGCAGAGGCCCTTCACGTGGTCCGGATTGACAGGCAGCAAGGATGCATATTGCCTCATGCTCGTTCGTGTCTGCTTGAGCATAAGGGTACATGAAAAATTCAGGCGCATGTTCTGTGCGAGGGGTTTGATCGGCGAGGTCGGCAGGAAAGCGCCTTGCTCGTATCCGGGCGCGACCTCGTGCAGAATGCCCTGTGCGTCCATCGGTTGGCCTGGCGTGACAGGTGTTTTGGAAGTTGGCTCGAACCGGCAGCAGACAGAAACAAAACCATGAAGCACCCACCGACAGCAGCCACGGTCCGGATACTTGTCTTCCTGGCCATCGTGTGCGCGGTCGCGTTTGGATGGGAAACGTCCAGGAATGCCGGCTTGCAACCGGTCACGGGCACCGTGATGGGCTATGCGTACATGGGCTACGCGATTCGCCATGGTGCGCAGGATGGGATGCACCATTCCGAGCTTCGAATCGGGTTGTTTGACAGGATGGGACCCATAGGCCGGTTGCAGGCGGGCGACGAGATCCCGCTGCTGGCGAGGCCGGAAGCCCCCGCTGCGGTCATGATCGACTCGTTGGCTGGACGCCATGGCATCAGCCTGTCGTGCTTCACCCTGCTTCTTCTGTTCGGGGGAGTCATGGCGTGGCGCTGGCATGCTCCCCTGGAGCAGCGGCGTTGAAATGGATTTCACCGCGCATCACGGGAATCACGGCGCCGCAGGCGAGGGGTGGTCCGGACCCATCAACATGCAGCCAACGGAGCCCGCCACTGCAGTGGCATGAAAACAGGACAGGGGCGCAAACAAATGTATCTCAACAAGCAGGTCATCGGCCTTGCCGGCTGGCTCCTGCTGACCTTCCTGGCCGCCGGCATCGGCGCTACCGCATCGCTGCACGCCGGCTCGTTTTACATGCAGTTGGTCCGACCCGAGTGGGCGCCGCCGCCAGCTGTCTTTGGCCCCGTGTGGTCTGTCCTCTACGCGCTCATGGGCATCGCCGCATGGCTGGTCTGGCGTGCCCGCGGCCTTGCCGCCGCCCGCGTGCCGCTCACCGCGTATGTGGTGCAGCTTGCGGCAAATGCGCTGTGGAGCTGGTTGTTCTTTGGCTGGCATCGGGGTGCGCTGGCGTTTGTCGACATTCTGGTCCTGTGGCTGCTGATCCTGGTGACGATCGGGCTGTTCTGGCGCGTGCATCGGGTCGCGGGCGCGCTGCTCGTTCCCTACCTGCTGTGGGTCAGCTTTGCGCTGGCGCTCAACTGGACTGCATGGCGGCTCAACCCGCAGCTCCTGGGCTGATCCGCATGCGCTCCGTTGCAAGCGCGGTCAACCTGGTTCTTGCCACGCCTGCAGGCAACGCAGGCGGCCGGCAGGCTTCCAGGCCGTGCGCCACGCGGCGCCAGCGCGGCGGGCAGGCATGAAACCCGCCAAGCTGCCTGCGTGTTGCGGCCGCTACGTCATGCCGCTGATCCTCACCTTCCTCATGACCTTTGCCGTGGCCGGGATCAGCACCTGGAACGCGATGGAGCGGCTCGACCTGCTGTTCGTCAAGAGCTGGATGAAGTCGTGGATGATTTCCTGGGCCATCGCTTTTGCGGCCATGGTCCTGCTCATGCCACTGACGCAGCGCATCGTGGCGCTGCTGGTACGGGACCCGGAATGAGGGAGCATGCGGGTTTGCCGCTCCTGACGCAGGGTGCCGCGCGAGGCAGCGGCGGTGCTGTCTGGCACTTGTGGTTAAATAACCCACTTGGCCGGAACGGGGTCTTTGCGGACGTTGTGTGCAAGCCGAGGCCCGGTGGCGCGGGCCGCCGGTTTTCCGTACGAGGAGGATTTGTATGCTGATAGGGGTTCCTGCCGAAACGCTGCCGGGAGAGACCCGGGTGGCGGTCACGGCCGAAACGGTCAAGAAGCTGGTGGCCGACGGCCACCAGGTCTGCGTGCAGGCAGGGGCAGGCGAGCGCGCCAGCGTGACCGATGCCGAGCTGCAGGAAGCCGGTGCGCAACTGGGCGATGCCGCTGCGGCGTTCGCTGCGCCGCTGGTCCTCAAGGTGCGCGCGCCCACGGACGAAGAACTGGCGCAGATGAAGCCGGGCACGGTGCTGGTCGGCATGCTCGAGCCGTTTGACACCGAGGGGTTGCAGCGCATGGCCGCAGCCGGCCTCACGACGTTTGCGCTGGAGGCCGCGCCGCGCACCACGCGGGCGCAGAACATGGATGTGCGCTCCAGCCAGGCCAACATTGGCGGCTACAAGGCCGTCATCATGGCCGCGGACCGCTACCAGAAGTTCTTTCCCATGCTGATGACTGCTGCCGGCACCGTGAAGGCAGCGCGCGTGGTGGTGCTGGGCGTGGGCGTGGCCGGCCTGCAGGCGATCGCCACCGCCAAGCGCCTGGGCGCGGTGATCGAGGCCAGCGACGTGCGGCCCAGCGTGAAGGAGCAGATTGAATCGCTGGGCGGCAAGTTCATCGACGTACCGTACGAGACTGACGAGGAGCGCGAGGCGGCCGAAGGCGTGGGCGGCTACGCCCGGCCCATGCCCAAGAGCTGGCTGGACCGGCAGGCGGTGGAAGTGGCCAAGCGCGTGGCCCGTGCCGACGTGGTCATATCCACCGCGCTCATCCCCGGGCGCACGGCGCCGGTGCTGATCACCGAGGAGATGGTGCAAAGCATGAAGCCAGGCTCGGTCATCGTCGACATGGCGGCTGGCCAGGGGCCGGTCAACGAAGACGGCCGCGCCGGCGGCAACTGCCCGCTGACCGAGGCGGACAAGACGGTGGTCCGGCACGACGTTACCATTGTTGGCGAGACCAACCTGGCCGCGCTGGTGGCCGCCGATGCGTCGCAACTGTACGCGCGCAACGTGCTCAACTTCCTGAAGCTGGTGCTGCCCAAGGACGGCGAGTTCACCATAGACATGGAAGACGATATTGTGGCTGCCTGCCTGATGACGCGGGATGGCAAGCGGGTGCGCGAATGAAGACATTGGCCATGCGCTTTTGCCTGCGGCTTGTATCCTGGGCGCGTCCGTCGCTGCGGCAGGTCGCCATCGCCGGCCCGGTGTTGGCCGCCGCGACCATCGCAGGCTGCGCGGCGCCGGCTGACACACAGGCCGACGGCGACGCCGGCGCTGCCGCGCAAACCCGTGCCGAGGCTTCTGCAGCGGCACCGTCGGTGCCGCACATCATGGTGTCGCCCAGCAGCGTGGGCACCTGGTACGACCTGGGCGAGCATCTGGCTCCCTGGCTGAGCGGTGATGTCCCGGTAGCGGCAGCAGTCGATACGGTCCCCACGCGCGTGGCCGGCCTGCGCCGCAGCGATGGCCGTTGGCTGGCGGTTGTGCTGCTGCAGGAAAACCACGGTGCCGGCGCGATCTGCCCGCCTGTCAACAGCCTGCATGTAGCGTCGGATCGCGCCGAAGACTGCATCCGGCTGCGCCGCGACGCCGACCATGACCGCTGGCTGCAGCAGCAGCATCCGGTTCTGTACAGTTGGGTCCAGCGCCACGGCTGGGCCGCGCAGCCGCGCGCCTGGATCAGCAGCCGTGTGCCGGGACAGTGGCGCGCGCTTGAGGCCAATGTACTGGTCGATCCGGCCCTGATCGAAGCCACCACGCGCTCCAACACCGATTTTCTGGAAGCAGGCCGGCCCGGATTTGCCTGGGCGCGGCAGTTTGCGGCAGCCACGCAGGCGGCTGCCGCAGGCAGCGCGCTGCGCGTGCCGCCATTCCCGTTTGCGGCGCAGGTGGCGCCGCAGCCGCCATCCGTGCAGTCCATGCCTGCGCAGGCCGAACAAGTCACGCCCGAGTCGGCCGAGCCGCCCGCGGTGCGCCCGCCGCGGCAAGACAGACAGTAACGTGGCAGCGCGCCTGCATTGCATGGATTTGCTTTTCTTGAGGAGCCGGTTATGGAAGCCGTATCGCTGACCATCATCAACATCATCATTTTCGTGCTGGCCATCTACGTGGGCTACCACGTGGTCTGGACCGTGACGCCAGCGCTGCACACGCCGCTGCTGGCGGTGACCAACGCGATCTCCGCGATTGTCGTCGTCGGCGCCATGCTGGCGGCGGCGCAGACCGAAGGCGCCTTTGGCACCTTCCTGGGCGTGGCCGCGGTGGCGCTGGCCAGCGTCAACATCTTTGGCGGGTTCCTGGTGACCCTGCGCATGCTGGAGATGTTCAAGAAAAAAGACCGTCCGGCCAAAGCGGCCAACTGAGGAGCAGCATCCATGAGCATGAACCTTGTCACGCTGCTGTACCTGATTGCCAGCATCTGCTTCATCCACGCCCTCAAGGGGCTGTCGCACCCGACCACGGCGGTGCGAGGCAACTACTTCGGCATGGCCGGCATGGCCATTGCCATGGTCACCACGGCCGCGCTCATCATCGAGCACGGGGACGGCAAGGGCCTGTGGTGGGTCGTGCTGGGCCTGCTCATAGGCGGCAGCTACGGCACCTGGCGTGCCCGGACCGTCGAGATGACGCAGATGCCCGAGCTCATCGCGTTTTTCCACAGCATGATCGGCCTGGCCGCCGTGTGCATTGCTGCGGCCACCGTGGGCGAGCCGGCGGCGCTGGGCATCGCGGCCGAGGGCAGCCACGTCATCCCGCCCGGCAACCGCATCGAGCTGAGCCTGGGCGCGTTCATTGGTGCCGTCACGTTCACCGGATCGGTCATTGCCTGGGGCAAGCTCTCCGGCACGTACAAGTTCCGCCTGTTCCAGGGGCGGCCCGTGGTCTATCCGGGGCAGCACTGGATCAACCTGGCCATGGGCATCGCCACCGTGGTGCTGATCTGGGCGTTCTGGGCCACGCAGAGCCACTTTGCCTTTTTCCTGATCTGCATGCTGGGATTCGTCATCGGCGTCACGCTCATCATCGCCATTGGCGGCGCCGACATGCCGGTGGTCATTTCCATGCTCAACAGCTATTCGGGCTGGGCCGCTGCCGGCATAGGCTTTTCGCTTGAAAACAGCATGCTCATCATTGCCGGCTCGCTGGTCGGCTCATCGGGCGCCATCCTGTCGTACATCATGTGCAAGGCGATGAACCGGCCGTTCCTCAGCGTCATCCTGGGCGGCTTTGGCGGCGAGACGGCCGCTGCGGAGGGCGACGAGGAGCAGCGCCCGGTCAAGCAGGGCAGCGCCGACGACGTGGCGTTCATGCTCAGCAACGCCGACAGCGTCATCATTGTTCCCGGCTACGGCCTGGCCGTGGCGCGCGCGCAACACGCGGTCAAGGAGATGGTCGACAAGCTCATCGACAAGGGCATCCAGGTGCGTTACGCCATCCACCCCGTGGCCGGCCGCATGCCCGGCCACATGAACGTGTTGCTGGCCGAGGCCGAGGTGCCGTACGACCAGGTGTTCGAGATGGACGACATCAACAGCGAGTTCGGCGAGACCGACGTGGCCATCGTCCTGGGCGCCAACGACGTGGTCAACCCGGCCGCGCTGGAAAAGGGCAGCTCCATCTACGGCATGCCCATCCTGGAGGCGTACAAGGCGCGCTCGGTCATCGTCAACAAGCGCACCATGGCCACCGGTTATGCCGGCCTGGACAACGAGCTCTTCTACATGGACAAGACCATGATGGTCTTTGGCGATGCCAAGAAGGTCATAGAAGCGGTGGGCAAGGCCATAGATTGAACCTGCGGCCCAATGGCGCAGGTCGGCGGCTGCAACGGGAGCGGGGCTTGCGGCCCCGCTTTTTTGATGGTCCACCCGGGCTCGCCTGGTGCCGGTTAACATCGGGTAGATACAGGTCGTCTGCCTGGCTCGCAACAGATGGGATCATGGGATGCATATGCAAGACAGAGTGTGGCTGAGTGAGTATCCGCCCGGCGTGCCCGCGGACATAGACCCGACGCAGTACGCGTCGCTGAACGAGCTGCTGGATGAGGCGTTCACCCGGCACGCAGGCAGCACGGCCTACACCTTCATGGGCCACGACACGTCTTTTGCCGACACGGATCGCGACAGCCGTGCGCTGGCGGCGTACCTCCAGGGCCTGGGGCTCGTGAAGGGCGACCGCGTTGCGCTCATGATGCCCAACGTGCCGCAATACCCCGTTGCAGTGGCCGCGGTGCTGCGCGCCGGCATGGTCGTCGTCAACGTCAATCCGCTGTACACCAGCGACGAGCTGGCGCACCAGCTCGGCGATTCGGGTGCCAAGGCGATCGTCATCGTGGAGAATTTTGCGGCAACGCTGCAAAAATGCCTGGACCGGACCCAGGTCAGGCACGTGGTGCTCACCGGCATGGGCGACAGCCTGGGCAGCGCCAAGGGAATGCTGGTGAACTTTGTCGTGCGCAGGGTCAAGAAGCTGGTGCCGCCGTTCCGGCTGCCCGGCGCCGTGCGCTGGAAGGCCGCGCTCGCGCGAGGCAAGGCCGGCACGTTTGCCGCGCCGGCCGTGGGCGGCGACGACATCGCCGTGCTGCAGTACACGGGAGGCACCACCGGCGTTCCCAAGGGTGCCATGCTCTTGCATCGCAACATCATCGCCAACGTGCTGCAGTCGGAAGCCTGGAACCAGCCGGTGATGGGGCAGGTCCCGCAGGGCCAGCAATCCACCTCGGTCTGCGCGCTGCCGCTCTATCACATCTTTGCCTTTACCGTGGGCATGATGCTCAACCTGCGCACGGGCGGCAAGCTCATTCTCATCCCCAACCCGCGCGACCTGCCGTCGGTATTCAAGGAACTGTCGGGGCAGGTGTTTCACAGCTTTCCCGCGGTCAACACGCTGTTCAACGCGCTGGCGAACCATCCGGATTTCAACACGGTCGACTGGAGCAACCTGAAGGTTTCGGTGGGCGGCGGCATGGCGGTGCAAAAAGCCGTGGCCAAGCTGTGGCTGGAAAAAACCGGCTGTCCCATCTGCGAGGGCTACGGCCTGTCCGAAACCAGTCCGTCGGCCACCTGCAATCCGGTCACGTCCACAACGTTTACCGGCTCCATAGGCGTGCCCCTGCCCAGCACGTACATCAGGATCATCGACGAGCACGGCGTCGAGGTGGCCGAGGGCGAGTCTGGCGAGATTGCGCTCATGGGCCCGCAGGTGATGGCCGGCTACTGGCAGCGTCCGGACGAGACGGCGCAGGTCATGACCCGGGACGGTTACTTCAAGACCGGCGACATCGGCATCATGGACGCGCGCGGCTATACGCGCATCATCGACCGCAAGAAGGACATGATCCTGGTCAGCGGCTTCAACGTGTATCCCAACGAGGTCGAGGACGTGGTGGCCGCGCTGCCGGGCGTGCTGGAAGTGGGGGCGATCGGCGTGCCCGATGAAAAGTCCGGCGAGGTGGTCAAGGTGGTCATCGTCAAGAAGGATCCGGCGCTGACCGAGGATGACGTGCGCGCGTGGTGCCGCGAGCGCCTGACCGGCTACAAGCGCCCCCGCGTGGTCGAATTCCGCGACGAGCTGCCCAAGTCCCCGGTCGGCAAGGTGCTGCGGCGCATGCTGCGCGAACCTGCGGCACCGGCAGCGCAATGAGAGCTGCGCCGCGCGTGGGCGTGGTGGCCGCGCTGCACCAAGAGCTGGCTGCAGTCCTGGCGCGCCTGCCGCACGAGCGGCGCCAGCAGGTTGGCGGGCGTGACTTCTGGCTGGGAGACTGGCATGGTCACGAGCTGGTGGCCGTGCTTGCGCGCGTGGGCAAGGTGGCCGCGGCCACCACCGCAACCATCCTCATCGAGCGTTTTGGCGTGGACCGCATCATCTTCACGGGGACCGCCGGTGGGCTGGCGCCGGGCGTGGCCGTGGGCGACCTGGTGGTGGCGCGCAGCTTCCTGCAGCACGACCTGGACGCGTCGCCGCTGTTCCCGCGGCATGAGGTGCCGCTGTACGGTCAGTCGCGCTTTGCTGCCGACTCCGCGATGACCGCTGCGCTGGCGGCCGCCGCACGGGCCGTGTTGGCGCAGCGTGACGTCGCGCTGGGGCCGCAGGCCCTGCAGGAGTTCGAGTTGGGTGCTGCGCGCGTGCACGAGGGCTTGCTGCTCAGCGGCGACCGCTTCATTGCCACCGCGCAGGCCAGCCAGGCCTTGCGCGCCGAACTGCCCGACGCGCTGGCCGTTGAAATGGAAGGCGCGGCGGTGGCGCAGGTCTGCCACGACTACGGGTTGCCCTTTGCTGCCGTGCGCACCATCTCGGACCGCGCCGACGACAGTGCGCACGTGGACTTCATGCGCTTTGTACAGCGCGTGGCCAGCCGCTACAGCGTCGCTGTTCTGGCGCATTATTTCAGGGCCATGCCGGCGCGCGAGGCCATGATGCGCGGGTGCGCCGCACCGGCGACACCTGGCTGCAGCGGGTAGCCATCAGACCACTGTAGAGCGGCGCCCCCGCCGCGATTGTTGCCGTTGCCGTCAAGCGTTGTGCGTTGTGCGTTGTGCGTTGTGCGTTGTGCGTTGTGCGTTGTGCGTTGTGCGTTGTGCGTTGTGCGTTGTGCGTCCAGCGAATAGCGCGCCGCGCTCAACCTCCCATCATGGCGGCGGGGCCGCCGTCATCACAACGCGCCAGCGAGATCATCCGTCATGCGCCACGCAAAACGCTCTACGCACAACGCACAACGCTCAACCTCTCCTGGCGGCCCCGCCGCGATTGCGCCGCAAAATAACCTCCGCGTCTCATCAATCTCCCTATCGGCCAGGGGGCTGGCCACCTACTTGAGCCAGCCGCGGCGCCGGAAGTACCACATGGGCACCAGCGCGCTGCAGACCATGAGCGCCAGCGAATACGGGTAGCCCCAGGTCCACTCGATCTCGGGCATGTTGACGAAGTTCATGCCGTAGACGCTGGCGATCAGCGTGGGCGGCAGCAGAGCGACGGCGGCGACCGAGAAGAGCTTGATGATCTTGTTCTGGTTGATGTTGATGAACGCCAGCGTCGCGTCCATGAGGAAGTTGATCTTGTCAAACAGGAACGTGGTGTGCCCGTCCAGCGAGTCGATGTCGCGCAGGATTTCGCGCGCGTCGCCAAACTGCTCGGCGTCGAGCAGCTTGCTGCGCATGAGAAAGCCGATGGCGCGCCGCGTGTCCATCATGTTGCGCCGGATGCGTCCGTTCAGGTCTTCCTGGCGTGCAATCGTGGCCAGCACGCTGCTGGCCACCTCGTCGGTCACGTTGTTGTCCAGCACCTGCCGGCTCGCGGTCTCCAGTTCGTCGTAGATGTCGCGCAGCGCGTCGGCGCAGTATTCGGTGTCGCCGTCCAGCAGCGCCAGCAGCACGTCCTTGGCGTCGTCTATGAGGCCGGGCATGCGCCGCGCGCGCATGCGCACCAGCCGCAGCGCCGGCACCGACTCATTGTGGATGGAAAACAGCACGCCGCGACTGCGCGCCTGCGGGCTGGACTGGTTGACGATGAACGCCACGCGCACCTGGCGCGGGTTGTCCGGGTCGGCAATCAGGAAATCGGTGCGGATGTGCAGCTCGCCATTGTCCTCCGCGTAGAACCGGGCCGACTCCTCTATGTCCTCGTCCACGGCGTCCTGCGGGATGACGAGTTCGAAGTGCTCGGCGATCCAGCGCTTTTCGTCCGCGCTGGGGTCTTCCAGGTCGACCCAGATCGGCGTGAAGCGCGCGAGTTCCTCGAGCGAGCCTATTTCCTCCTGCACGAGGCGGCCGTTCGTCAGCGTAAAAATGTTCAACATGTCCATGCTCCCAGAAACGCGAACCGGCGCAAGGCGTTCGTCGTGGGCAAGGGGATGGCGCGCGCAGTGCCCGGGCCTGCGCGGCACAGGTCCGGGTCGTTCCCGGCGAGGGGCGGCCGGAGCGGGCCCGGCACGCCGCTGCAAATTATGACATCCGCCGCGCGCGGCACGTGCCGGTCCATTTGCGCCAGCGGCTGCCAATTGCACTTTGCGCCGTTTGCAGGCATGATGGAGTTGCATGGCGGCAAGCGCCGTGCGGGCATGGCTCCGTCCCCGGTGCTTGCCGGGTTCGGTGCCACGCTGGTCTGTTGGAACCAAGGAGCATCGAATGAATTTGACGATCAGTGGACATCACCTGGAAGTGACGCCGGCGCTGCGCAACTATGTCAGCACCAAGCTGGACCGGCTGTGGCGCCGATTCGACCAGGTCACCGACGTACGCGTTCTGCTTGCCATAGACAACAAGAAGGAAAAGGACCTGCGTCAACGCGCCGAGTGCACCATACGGGTCAAGGGCGCTGACCTGTTTGCCGAGAGCGCAAACCAGGATCTGTACGCAGCCGTGGATGAACTGGTGGACAAGCTGGATCGGCAGATCATCAAGCACAAGGACAAGCTCAAGACGCGGGCCGTCTCGCCCAGCAAGGTGCTGATGTAGAATCAATCGTTGCGTACAAGCAGAAGAAGCCGCCCCGCGCCGGGCGGTTTCTTTTCGGCTTGGCCGCTGGGCCGGACTCTGGATGCCAGATGACCTCGGCCCTTGCGTAGATCGTTGGGCGTCCAGCGTCCAGCGTTCGACGAATAGCCGCGCCACGCCAAACGCTCAACGCTCAACCTCATCGATGCGGCAGCGAGGTCACCGGTCATGCGCGCCGTGTTGCCGGGCTTCGTTTCCAATCGGGTGCGGTCTTGTTGCTGCGGCTATCATCGGGGGCTGACTGGATAGGTTTTGGAGCGCGGCGCCTGGCAGTGGCGCAGACCGCATGCTTTGTCCGGGCGACCGGCAACCTGAGTCTTATGAATCGACTGGCATCCATACTCCCCGTGACGCAGGTTCTTGTTGGCGTGGACATCACCAGCAAGAAACGCGCGTTTGAAGAAATCGGCCTGTTGTTCGAGAGTCTGCATGGCTTGTCGCGTGCGCTCATTGCCGACAGCCTGTTTGCGCGCGAACGCCTGGGCTCCACCGGGCTGGGCCACGGCGTGGCCATTCCGCACGGCCGCATCAAGGGCCTGCAGACACCCATGGCTGCGGTCCTGCAGCCGCTGCAAGCCATAGGCTTTGATGCCCGCGACGAGAAGCCGGTGCGGCTGCTCATTTTCCTGCTGGTGCCCGAGGCCGCAACACAAAAGCACCTGGAAATCCTCTCGGAAATTGCGGAAATGCTGGGCGACAGCCAGTTGCGCGAGCGCCTCAAGGGCGCCACTTCCGCCGAGGAGCTGCACGAGCTCATAACGCACTGGCAGCCGGCGCACGCGCTGTAGCGGCGTGACGGGACGGCCCGGCGCTGGCGGCTCTCGCGCCACACCTTTGCTTCCCGAGCCATGAAGCCCACCGCGATCACCGCCGACATGCTGTTCGAGGATCACCGCAAGCTGCTGCGGTGGCGCTGGGTTGCGGGCCGAGACGCTGCCGGGCAGCACTTCGAGGAGGCCGTGGTGCGCAATGCGCGCTCGGCTGCGGACCTGGTCGGCTACCTCAACTACATCCACCCTTACCGCGTGCAGATCCTGGGCGAGCGCGAAGTGCGCTACCTGGGCGACTGTCCGCCGCAGGACACGGCGCGCCGCATCGCGCGCATCGTGACGCTGAAGCCGCCGGTGCTGGTGGTTTGCGAGGGCCAGGCGCTGTTGCCCACGCTGCTGTCCGTTTGCGAGCGAAGCCGGATCCCGCTTTTTGCCACCGAAGAATCAGCGGGCTCTGTCATTGACGTGTTGCGCACGTACCTGTCCAAGCACTTTGCCGACCACACCACGCGGCACGGCGTGTTCATGGACATCCTGGGCCTGGGCGTGCTCATTACCGGCGACTCGGGGCTGGGCAAGAGCGAGCTGGGCCTGGAGCTGATCACCCGCGGCAACGGCCTGGTGGCCGACGATGTGGTGGACCTGCTGCGCATCAACCAGACCACCATAGAGGGCCGTTGCCCGGAGCTGCTGCAAAACCTGCTGGAAGTGCGCGGCATCGGGCTGCTGGACATACGCACCATCTTTGGCGAGGCTGCGGTGCGCCGGCGCATGCGGTTGCGACTCATCGTGCACCTGGTGCGGGCAGAAGTGGCTGACCCCGGTTATGACCGGCTCCCGGATGAGCCCTTGACCGAGGACATCCTGGGCGTGCCGGTGCAAAAAGTCGTGCTCCAGGTGCTGGCCGGGCGCAACATCGCGGTCCTGGTCGAGGCAGCGGTGCGCAACCACATCCTGCAGCTGCGCGGCATCAGGACGTACCAGGATTTCCTGGAGCGCCACCGGCAGGCCATGCGCGACGGCGGTGAAGCCTACGGCGACCTCCCGCCTTGAGAGCTTGAGAAAGAATCCGCGAACATGCCCGCTTTGACCGCCCAAACCCGCCCACTCCGCGTTGCAAATGCTCGCCATGGCACGGGCCATGCCTGCGCTTTGCTTGCAGGGTGCAGGCCGGACAGAGTCTGGCCTTCTTCGTGCCGTCCAGCAGTGCGCAGGCACTGCTGGAGCCGCGGCACTCAGTCTTGATTGGACGGGTTTGGGCGATCCTCTCGGGCGCGATCAA
>JALOAS010000024.1 GCA_023228705.1 Ottowia sp.
ATTCAACGTGGCTGGTACTGATGGTGATGCCGCGCGCCTTCTCCTCCGGCGCGTTGTCAATCGCCGCGTAGTCCTTGGCGTCGCCCCCGTAGGTCTTGCTCAGCACCGTGGCCAGCGCCGCCGTCAGGGTCGTCTTGCCATGGTCCACGTGACCGATGGTGCCTACGTTCACGTGCGGCTTGCTGCGCTCGTATTTTGCTTTTGCCATGTTTTCGACTCCGAAAAATCAATCAAACAACACAGAGAACGCCGCAGCCCGCACAGTGCGGCAGCCGCGCCGGTTTGGTGCCCTTGGTGAGATTCGAACTCACGACCTCTCCCTTACCAAGGGAGTGCTCTACCCCTGAGCCACAAGGGCGGTAAAAATTCAATCCAAAAAACACAAACAGCAGAACCCGGCAGCAAGCCTGGAGCGGGAGACGGGAATCGAACCCGCATCATTAGCTTGGAAGGCTAAGGTTCTACCATTGAACTACTCCCGCGCGGTCCGCAGACACGCAGCACAACCGGCCAGGCGCTGGCACGCCCCTGCCCGCGCAGCACCGGCGCAAGTTCCGCTGGTGGAGAGGGCTGGATTCGAACCAGCGTAGGTATAAACCGGCAGATTTACAGTCTGCTGCCATTAACCACTCGGCCACCTCTCCATCTGGTGAACCCCCTATTATGCCATACAAACGCCTTGCAAGCGACATCCACGGAGCCGATGTTGCGCAGACAACGCAGCACCCCGGCCGGCAACCGGAGCGCCACAGGCCAGCGCAGCGACGCGCCAATGATGTACTTGTCTGCCACGCAAGGCGCGGCGCCAAGCGGACCCGCGATCGCAACGTGCAAACGAAGCCTGAAGCGGGCGACCGGCAAGACCGTATCGTAACAGCGTCCGGACTCGATTTTCGGGGCGCGTCGCAGGCGTGGTGCGGGCCGTGATGGTTGGCGCCGACCTGTGCCCGACCCGGGTTGTGGCGGCAAGATTCAGCCAAACAAGGCGGCCAGCGCAACCCCGGGGGCGGGCGCGCGCATGAATGTCTCGCCCACCAGGAACGCATGCACGCCAGCCGCACGCAGGCGGCGCACGTCTTCGCGCGTGGCGATGCCGCTCTCGGTAACCAGCAGCTTGTCGGCGCTGACCCGCGCCTTCAGCGCCAGCGTGGTTTCAATGCGGGTCTCAAACGTGCGCAGGTTGCGGTTGTTGATCCCGAGAAGCGGCGTCTGCAGCGCCAGTGCACGCTGCAGTTCCTGCCCGTCATGGACTTCAACCAGCACGGCCATGCCGAGCTCCAGCGCCACGGCCTCCAGCTCGACCATCTGCTGGTCGGAAAGACAGGCGACGATGAGCAGGATGCAGTCGGCGCCCATGGCGCGCGCCTCGTACACCTGCCAGGGATCGATCGTGAAATCCTTGCGCAGCACCGGCAGCCGGCAGCTGGCGCGCGCCTGGCGAAGGAAGTCCGCCGAGCCCTGGAAAAAGGGCGCGTCGGTCAGCACCGACAGGCAGGCTGCGCGCGTGACGCCGTCCCCGGTTGCGTAGCTGCGTGCAATGGCGGCCGGATCGAAATCGGCGCGCATGACGCCCTTGCTGGGACTGGCCTTCTTGATCTCGGCAATGACGCCGGCCCGGCCGCTGGCGATGCGCTGGCTCAGCGCACCCACGAAATCACGCAGCGGCCCGCCGGCAGCGGCCCGGGCGCGCATGACCGCCAGCGGTGTCCGGCGCTTGCCCTCCGCAACTTCCACGCGCTTGGCCGCAATGATTTTTTCCAGGATATCGTTCATGGGATTGTCCGATCAGAAACCACAAGCCGCGCGGGCTGCGCCGGCAAGCGGACCGCACTCTGCGATTGTGCCGTGATGGCTGCGGCGGCGTCCCCATGCAGCACGACCGCCAGACTTGTCAAACGGGGGCATCAGGACGCCAGGCTGGCCGGTCAGCGTGTAGCAGTACAGCACCCACCAGCGGCGCTGTCACTGGCCGGAAGCGCCAGGTCGGGCATGCACGCACCCGGCAGGTGTGCTGCCGCGCCATCGTCTGTGGGGCACGGCAGCCCGGCCACGTCTCAGACGCGCGCCAGCGACTGCGCAAACGCGACCACCTGGTCCAGCTTGGTCCGGGCCGCGCCCGATTCAATCGCCGCGCGCGCGCTGTCGATGCCCTGCGCAATATCCGGGGCCACGCCGGCGGCGTAAAGCGCCACGCCGGCGTTGAAGATGACGATGCTCGTGGCCGCACCCTCCCGGTTGTCCAGCACGCCGCGCAGCATGGCCAGCGACTCCTGCGCCGTGGCCACGCGGATGCTGCGGTTGCTTTGCATGCGCAGGCCGAAGTCCTCGGGGTGGATGTCGTATTCACGCACCTTGCCGTCCTTGAGTTCGCCCACCAGCGTGGCCGCGCCCAGGCTGACCTCGTCCATGCCGTCGCGGCCCCAGACGACCAGCGCGTGCTCGGCACCGAGCCGCTGCAGCGCGCGCACCTGGATTCCGACCAGGTCCGGGTGGAAGACCCCCATGAGGATGTTGGGCGCTGCGGCCGGGTTGGTGAGCGGGCCCAGGATGTTGAAGAAGGTCTTGACGCCCATCTCGTGGCGGATGGCCGCCACGTTCTTCATGGCCGGATGGTGGTTGGGCGCAAACATGAAGCCCACGCCGGTCTCGGCCACGCAGCGCGCGATCTGTCCGGGCGCAAGCGTGAGCGGCATGCCCAGCGCTTCCAGCACGTCGGCGCTGCCGGACTTGCTGGACACGCTGCGGCCGCCGTGCTTGGCAACCCGCGCGCCGCAGGCTGCGGCAACGAACATGGCGCAGGTGCTGATATTGAAGGTGCGCGAGCCGTCCCCGCCGGTACCGACCACGTCGACCAGGTGCGTCTTGTCGGCAATATCCACCTTGATCGAGAGCTCGCGCATGATCTGCGCCGCCGCGCTGATCTCGCCTATGGTCTCCTTTTTTACGCGCAGCCCGGTGGTGATGGCCGCGACCATGAGCGGCGAGATCTCGCCGGCCATGATCATGCGCATGAGGTCCAGCATCTCGTCGTGGAAGATCTCGCGGTGCTCTATGGTGCGCTGCAGCGCTTCTTGTGGCGTGATGGTCATGAGGCTTGGTCGGTGTCGAGAAAATTGCGCAGCAAGGCATGGCCGTGCTCGCTGAGGATGCTCTCGGGGTGGAACTGCACCCCTTCCAGGCGCACGTCGGGCCCCAGCCCCGAATGGCGAACGCCCATGATCGTTCCGTCGTCGGTCCAGGCCGTGATGTCCAGCACCTTCGGGCAGCTCGCGCGATCGATGGCCAGCGAGTGGTAGCGGTTGACCGTAAATTGCTCGGGCAACCCGGCAAACACGCCCTGCTGCGTGGTCGTGATGACGCTGGTCTTGCCGTGCATCAGCGTGCGCGCGCGCACGACCTGGCCGCCAAACGCCACGCCTATGGCCTGGTGCCCCAGGCAGACGCCCAGTATGGGCAGCTTGCCGGCAAAATGCCGGATGACCGGCACGCAGATGCCCGCCTCGGCCGGCGTGCACGGACCCGGTGAGATGCACAGCCGCGCAAAACCGCCGTCATCGAACAGCGCCTGCATCTGCTCCAGCGTGATCGCGTCGTTGCGCACGGTGGTGACGCTGGCGCCCAGCTCGCTCAGGTACTGCACGATGTTGTACGTGAAGCTGTCGTAGTTGTCGATCATCAGAACGTTCATGGCTTGTCCTGGTCGTGCAGGCGTGCAAATTCGGCGTGCTCGAATTCCATGGACGCCGCGATCATCGCGCGCCACGTCGCCTCGACAATGTCCGGTGGCGCACCGTGCTCAATGGCCAGCTTGCGCACGCGGGCGATGATGGCGTTGATGCGCGGCTGGTCGTGCACCTCGTCGGCGCTTTGCTTGATGCGGCCGGCCTGCGCCACATACGGGCTGCGCGCGGCAACCAGCGGCACGATGCGCGCGTCCAGCGCATCGATGTGCGCCCGCACCTCAACCATGGTCTCGCAGTGCCGGACCCGGTGCGAATCGCCTGTCCGGGTCATTCCAGCCCCTCCTCGACCAGCTCGCTGGCGCGCAGCAGCGCGCGCACCTTGTGCTCGGTCTCGCGCCACTCCATTTCCGGGTCGCTGTCGGCCACGATGCCGGCAGCCGCCTGTGCGTGCATGACGCCGTCCTTGACGATGGCGGTGCGGATCGCGATGGCCAGGTCCATGTCGCCGGCGTAGCTCCAGTAGCCGCAGGCGCCGCCGTAGATGCCGCGCTTGACCGGCTCCAGCTCGTCTATCAGCTCCATGGCGCGCACCTTGGGCGCGCCCGAGAGCGTGCCGGCCGGAAACGTGGCCTTGAGCACGTCCATGGCGGTCAGCCCGTCCTGCAGCAGGCCTTCGACGTTGCTGACGATGTGCATGACATGGCTGTAGCGCTCGACGCCGAACGCCTGCGTCACCTGCACCGTCCCGGTCTGCGCGATGCGGCCGATGTCGTTGCGCGCCAGGTCAATCAGCATGACGTGCTCGGCGCGCTCCTTGGGGTCGGCCAGCAGTTCCTGCTCTATCTCCCGGTCTGAATCCAGCGTGCTACCGCGCGGCCGCGTGCCGGCCAGCGGCCGTATCGTCACCTTGACGCCGCCGGGCACCTGCTCCTGGCGCACCAGGATTTCCGGGCTCGAGCTGACGACATGAAAATCATCAAAGTCGTAATAGATCATGTACGGCGACGGGTTCAGCGACCGCAGCGCGCGGTACAACGACAGCGGCGCCCCGGTGTACGGCTTGCTGACGCGCTGGCCCACCTCCACCTGCATGCAGTCTCCGTCGGCGATCAGCGCCTTGGCGCGCCGCACCGCTGCCAGGAAGTCCTCCTTGGCAAAGGCCCGCTCGGTCTCGCGCGTGGCCGTGGGCGCGATGCGCGGGATGGCCACGGGGTCGCGCAGGCGCTCGCGCAGCGCGCGCAGGCGCCGGCGCGCCTGCGCATGCGCCTCCGGTTGCGCCGGGTCGGCATAGACGATGAGGTACAGCTTGCCCGACAGGTTGTCGATGACGGCCAGTTCCTCGCTGTGCATGAGCAGGATGTCTGGCGTGCCCAGCGTGTCGGGTGGACAGGTGCCAGCCAGCCTGGGCTCGATGTGGCGCACCGTGTCGTAGCCAAAATAGCCGGCCAGGCCACCGCAAAACCGCGGCAGGCCGGCGGGCAGCGCAACCTGGAAGCGCTGCCGGTAGGCGGCGATGAAATCAAGCGGGTTGCCGGCAGCGGATTCAACCACGGCACCGTCGGTCAGCGCCTCGGTCACGGCGTCTGCGCCAAAGCCGCGGGCCCGCAGGATGGTGCGCGCAGGCAGGCCGATGAAGCTGTAGCGACCAAAGCGTTCGCCGCCAACCACCGATTCAAGCAGGAAACTGTAGGGCGCATGGCCGGGTCCACCGGTCAGCTTCAGGTACAGCGACAGCGGCGTATCCAGGTCGGCCAGGGTTTCCACCATGAGCGGAATGCGGTTGTAGCCCTGGTCCGCCAGGCTGTTGAATTCAAGTTCGGTCAACACGGGAAACAAGCCTTTGTTGCAAGCTGGATGACCGGCCGGTCATCCACCTGGAAAACGATTGCGACCGATTTCGGTTGTCGCTTCCGGGCACCCGTTGCGGGTGCCGAGTCACAGGTCAACGGCAGGCTTGCGCCAACGCCAGGCCCCCTGGGCAGCGCGGCCCGGGATGCGGTTGGCGAAGAAGTTGGCGAACATGCGGGGGGAGTTTAACAGAGCTGGGTGTGGGTGTCCGGGGCCGGGATGTGCGCCCGGCAGCGCAGGATGTCGTCTTCGCATCCGCGGGCGGCAGTGGTTGTGTCGAAGAGATTTGCCGGATAGTGAAAGGCGGTTTTTGTCAGCTGTGTGGTTTGCCGGGATGTGCGCCCGGCAGCGCACTTACCTTTCTTGTTTCGCCAAGAAAGGTAAGCCAAAGAAGGCGACCCCAAGCCCGTGACCCGCAGCAAGGCTGCGGGCAACCTGCGATGCTCAGTCCTGCGGTGGCACTGTGGAACTCGCTTCGCGTTTGCTTGCGCAAACGCTGCGCTCAGACAACCACAGTGAGCATGAGGACGATGCAGGAGCATGCTGCGCTGCTCCTGCCCACCGCAGGCCCTGCGCTTCTCGGCACGGGCACAGGGGGTTGAAGAGCCACGCCTCGCCGCTGCGCGGCATTGGCTGGAACTGTCTGTGGGCCAAGCACACCTGTTCCCCTGTCTTGCACTCCCTTCTGTCGCGCCGAGGAGCGCAGGGCCAGGCAGCAGCAAGGCTTGGCGCAATGGCCTTGCCGCGTGAACTGACTCGCTGCGGTTGTCTGAGAGCTTGAGAAAGAATCCCTCATGCCCGCTTTGACCGCCCAAACCCGCCCACTCTGCGTTGCAAATGCTCGCCATAGCCCAAGCTATGCCTGCGCTTTGCGTCTTGATTGGACGGGCTTTGGCGATCCTCTCGGGCGCGATCAATTCATTCTCAAGCTCTGAGCGGAGCACGCCCGTCAGGGCGTGCGCAGCGAGTTCCGCAGCGGCTGCCTGGCCCGAGCACCGCAGGGAACCCGCAGGGCGCGACAGCAGGGTCGCCTTTGCGGCAAGTCACCAAAAAATGTGCCGCGCACTGGCGCGAGCTTTGGTTATTTTCTTTGGCGAAACAAAGAAAGTGACTGCGCCGCCGGGCGCATATCCCGGCAACCGCGAACAAAAACCAATCCACCCATATCCCGGCAATCGCTCAAGACAAGATGGCAGGCGGGCCCGCCTGCCCTCAGGTCCCACCCCCGAGTATGTCCAGCAACTCCGTCAGTCCATCAAGGTGGAAATCCGCGTCTATCTCACGCACTGGCCGGCCGTGGTTGTAGCCGTAGCTGACCAGCGCGACCGGGCAGCCGCTGCCACGCGCCGCCGCCGCGTCGTTGACGGAGTCACCCACCATCAGCGTGTGCCTGGGCGCAACGCCCAGCGCCTTGCATGTCTGCTGCAACGGCAGCGGGTCGGGCTTCTTGCGGGCAAAGCTGTCGCCGCCAAAAACATGGTCGAAGTAACCGCCCAGCCCCTTGGCATCAAGCAGGACGCGCGCGTCGTTGAGCGGCTTGTTGGTCAGGCAGGCCAACGGCAGCGAACGCGCGCGCAGCGCCTCCAGCGTGGGGACGACGTCGGGAAACACGGTGCTGTGCACGCCATTGAGCGCGCGGTACGCTGACAGATAAAGTTCCTGCGCAGTACGATGGAGGTCTTCATCTGCAGCGGACGCTGCGGAACCCACCGGCGGATCGGGCCAGGCCAGCGCCGAGCGGAGCAGGAACTCGTTTCCCTTGCCGACCATGCAGCCCACCGCCTCGCGCGGCAGCGGCGCGCGACCGATCTGCCGCATCATGCGGTTCAGCGCGCGGACAAAATCGTCCAGCGTATCGACCAGCGTACCGTCCAGGTCAAAGACGCAGGCCACGATGGCCTTTGCTATATTCGTTTTGGCCATTGACAAACAAGGATCGGACATGAGCGACAGACGCAAGCTGACACGCCGCCGGGGACTGGTGGCCTCCGGGCTGCTGGCTGCCACGGCCGGCGCCATGGCGCAGGGCAAGGACAAGGACGCGGTCAAGGTGGTCTACCACGTCAACGACACCGAGGCGCAGGCCACGGGTGCGCTGCGCAACATTCGCAACCACCTGGACGCAGCGCCGGACACCCGGATCATTGTCGTCACGCACGCCAGCGGCATCGACTTCCTGATGAACGACGCCAGGGACGCGAAAGACGACAACATCGAGTACGCGTCGCTGGTCAGCGCACTCACGGCGCGTGGCGTCCATTTTGAGGTCTGCCGCAACACGCTGGAGACCCGGGGTCTGAGCGAGGATGCGTTCATCCTGGACGCCGAGTTCGTGCAGTCGGGCGTGGCGCGCATCGGCCAGCTCCAGTACCAGGACGGTTACGCCTACATCAAGCCGTGATGCGATTCATGCGGCTCATCCGGCGGCGAGCGCCGCACGCATCCGGGCAATGACCTCCGCGTAGTCTGGCGCGCCAAAAATGGCGCTGCCGGCGACAAAGGTGTCGGCCCCCGCGTCCGCTGCGCGACGGATGTTGTCGGGCTTGATGCCGCCATCGACCTGCAGCCGGATATCGCGGCCGCTGGCGTCTATGCGCCGGCGCGCCTCGGCCAGCTTGCGCAACGCGCTGTCTATGAACGTCTGCCCGCCAAAACCGGGGTTCACGCTCATGATGAGCACCAGGTCGATCTCGTCGATGAGCCAGTCCAGCACGTCCAGCGGCGTGGCCGGGTTGAAGACCAGCCCCACCTGGCAGCCGGCCTGCCTGATCGCCTGCACGCTGCGGTGCGCATGGATGACCGCGTCGGGGTGGAAGCTGATGGACGTGGCGCCAGCCCGGGCAAAGGCCTGCGCCAGCGCATCGACCGGCTGCACCATCATGTGCACGTCCAGCGGCACGGCAGCCCCATCCTTGCGCACCGCGTACGGCTTGAGCGCCTCGCACACCGGCGGACCAAAGGTCAGGTTGGGCACGTAGTGGTTGTCCATGACGTCCAGGTGGATCCAGTCTGCGCCGGCGGCAATGACCGTGGCCACTTCCTCGCCCAGGCGTGCCATGTCTGCCGCCAGGACGGACGGCGCAATGCGGTAGGTCGTGCTCATGCCCGCATTGTCCCAGAGGTTGAGAATGAACCTGGATTCAGCAGTCGAACGCTGCTTGGTGTGCATATCTTGTTGTGATCAAAGGAAAAGCCAAGTTTGCACAAGCACGCCATTTTGGTGGCCACGCTATGCGCTCGATCGCACAGCGCTGAGCGTGGCGCAGGACCTTGCTCGCGCATTGATGACCGCGCCGCCGCGCGGCTGCAATGACTGCGGCTGCGCCGCGATGATTCGCTGTACGCTGGACGGCCTGTTCGCTATACGCTGGACGGTCTTATCCGCTGGACGCTGGACGCAATACGACCAACCTCCTGAATGCCGGCGCCGCGCCTGCGCCAGCCCAGCGTGCATGACCTGGCGCCGCCGTGCGCAATGATGCGGTTACCATCAGGCATCATGACAAAGTACCAGTTCTCCGTAGACGTTCAATCAACCCTGGAGGCTGCCGCATCGGCGCCGCAAGAGGATGCCTACGCGTTCAGCTACACCGTCACGATCCGCAATATCGGTGACATTGCAGCGCAATTGATTGCCCGTCACTGGGTGGTGCAGGACAGCGGCGGCCTGACCCGGGAGGTCAGGGGGCTGGGCGTGGTCGGCCAGCAACCATTGCTCCGGCCTGGCGAGGCGTTCCGATACACCAGCGGCTGCCACCTGCACACCGCCAGCGGCACCATGCACGGCAGCTATTTTTGCGTGGCCGAGGATGGCGAGCAGTTTGACGTGCCCATCCCACCATTTTCACTTGGAGCAGGCGCCGTGACGCCGGCGGTATTGCACTGACGGGCCGATGCCGCCCGGCCGCGCTGCACAACCGCTGCAGCAACTGCCCGGTTTCGACAACGCCGCCCCCGGACAGACTTCTGCCATGACCGGGCCGACCCATCCCGCCCAGGCGCATGACCTCACTGCGGCACGCCACACACCGATTTCATCATGACCTTGCGCATCGGCATATCTGCCCGCCTGCTGCACCGCCCGCCGCCAGGCACCGGATTGCCGCAGAAGCGGCTCCAGTACCTGGAGAGCAACCTGGCGCAGTGGATCATGTCGCATGGCGTGGTGGCGTTGATGATCCCGTTCATAGACAAGCCGCTGGTCAGCATGCGCCGGCGGCCGCTGCTGGACGACCTGGTCGAGCAGCTGGACGGACTCGTGCTGCAGGGCGGCGTGGACGTCTGCGCTGAAACCTACGGCGCCACGCCGTGGATGGAGCACACCGACAGCGACCCCATCCGGGACGAGTACGAACTGGACCTGCTGCGCGGCTTCATGGGCGCGCGCAAGCCGGTCCTGGGCGTGTGCCGGGGCTGCCAGCTCATCAACGTCTACTTTGGTGGCACGCTGGTGCAGGACATTCCGACACAATGGCCCGGGGCCATCGCGCACCAGGACCTGGCGCTTTACGACGGGCTCACGCACGACGTCCGCTTTGAGTCGGGCTCGCGGCTGGCGCGCATCTACGGCCAGGGGCCGCACCGGGTCAACAGCATCCACCATCAATGCGTGAACCAGCCCGGCACGGGCATCGTCATCGAGGCGCGCAGCCCGGCCGACGGCGTGCCCGAAGCCATCCGGCACAGCGACTACCCCTTTGTCATGGGCGTGCAATGGCACCCGGAATTCCACACCCATGGAGAGACCCGCGCAGCCGACCCGGACACACTGGACAGCACGCCGCTCATGCTGGCTTTCCTCGAGGCGGCCCGGCGCCGCTCGAGCCGCGTGCGACGGCTCACCTCCGGGATCAGCCGCCTGCGTCCGCGTCCGCCGGACCGCCAGCCGAAAAGCCCGGGCCCAACTCGCACGGACCCGCAGCATGGGTGAATTCGACCTCATCGATCGTTACTTCAAGCGCAAGGCCACCGGCAGCGCGCAGGTGGTCCTGGGCGTGGGTGACGATTGCGCGCTGCTGGCGCCCGCGGCGGGACAGCAGTTGGCCATCAGCAGCGACATGCTGGTTGAAGGCCGGCATTTCATGCCCGATGCCGACCCGTCTGGCCTGGGGCACAAGGCGCTGGCGGTCAACCTGAGCGACCTGGCCGCCATGGGTGCCAGCCCGCTGGCATTCACGCTGGCGCTGGCGCTGCCTCCCGAGCGTGCGGCCGACCCCGCCTGGCTGGAGGCCTTCAGCAGCGGGCTGCTCGCGCTGGCCGGCACGCACGGCTGCCCGCTGGTGGGCGGCGATACCACCGCCGGTCCGCTGACCCTCAGCATCACCGTGCTTGGCCTGGTGCCGCCCGGCGAGGCGCTGCGCCGCTCCGGCGCGCAGCTCGGTGATGACGTCTGGGTCAGCGGCACGCTGGGCCAGGCACGCCTGGCACTGGGCGCGCTGCGCCAGGAATGGCGCCTGCCGCCCGACGTCCTGCACGCCGCGCGCCAGCGGCTGGAGCGCCCCACGCCCCGGCTGGCGCTGGGCGTGGCGCTGCGCGGCGTGGCCAGCAGCGCCATAGACGTCAGCGACGGCCTGCTGGGTGACCTGCAGCACATCCTGCAAGCCAGTGGCGTTGGCGCCCGCATCGACGCACAAGCCGTGCTGGAAACCGCCGCTACCGGCGCATCTGGGCAAGGCGCAGGCTCCATCCCGCAGGACCGGCTGCTGGCGACCACGCTGGCCGGCGGCGACGACTACGAACTCCTGTTTACCGCCGCGGCCGCGCAGCGCGACAAGGTCCTGCGCGCGGCAGCGACCAGCGGCACGCCGGCCAGCCGCATCGGGCACATCGAGGCCGGCTCCGCGCTGCGCCTGCAGCGGCCAGACGGCAGCGAACTGGATCCACGGCAATACCTGGGCTTTGACCACTTTGCCTGAGCGCTCGCCACAGGCGCCAAGATGACCCACGCGCTGCGGGCCCATGTACGCACTCTTTTACACAACCACGCCAACGGGGGCGGAACTTCAGGTTCTGCTCAGCGTCCCAGAGAACATCGGATGCGATCGCGCATCACATGTTTCCTGCTGCCGAGCCTGCTGTCTCCACGAGACGGCAGAAAGCCTGAGGTGCAATTCCTCATCCCTCCCTCCTCCTCCTTCGCCTCAGGTCGCTCCGGCAGCGCTTTTATTCGCGCAGCGGCGCCGCTCAGCCCGGCTTGGTTTGCGCAAAGCTGGCACGCGGGGCCAGCTGCTTGTCCAGAAGACGGCCCAGCGCCGCATGCTGCCCGCGCCAGTCCAGTCCGGGAAAACGCAGGTCCAGGTAGCCCAGCGCACAGCCTGCCGCCACATCCGCCAAGGTAAAGCCGGCGTCCGGCACGCACCAGGGCTGCGCGCCCAGCCGCCTCGCCATGGCAGCCAGCGCGGCGTCGATCTTCTGCATTTGACGGGCAATCCAGGCATCGCTGCGCTCGCCTGCGCTGCGCCCGGGCCAGGTCTGTTCCAGGCGCGCCAAAATGGCGGCGTCCAGCATGCCATCGGCCAGCGCCTCCCACACGCCGATCTCGGTGCCATGTTCCGGCGGAATGAGCCGCGGCGCCGGCGCCAGCGTGTCAAGATAGGCCACGATGACGCGCGAATCGTAGAGGCTGCGCCCGTCATCAAGCAGCAGGCACGGCACCTTGCCCAGCGGGTTGTACCGGCTGATCTGCGAATCCGCGTGCCACACGTCCTCGACCACGAACTCGCACGCCAGCGACTTTTCCGACAGCACGATGCGCACCTTGCGCACATAGGGGCTCGTGAGCGAACCCAGCAACCGCATGGACATATCCTTGACCCTCCTTGGTGCAAATAGGCGCCTTGCAGGCCATTCCAGTTTAACGGCAGCGGACTTTCTACAATCGCGGCATGCCCATCGATTCGCTGCTTGCCCTGTCCCCGCTGGATGGCCGTTACGCGGCACGGCTTTCTGCCCTGCGCCCCATCATGAGCGAATGGGGTTTCCTGCGCCAGCGGGTGCGCGTTGAAATCGTCTGGTTCACCGCGCTGTCGCGCGCCGGCTTTGCCGGGTTCGAGCCGCTGCCGCCGGCAACATGCGCCGAACTGGCGCTGCTCTGGCAGGACTTCTCCCAGGCCGACGGCGCAGCCATCAAGGAGCTGGAGCAAACAACCAACCACGACGTCAAGGCCGTCGAGTACTGGATACGGTCCAGACTGGCGCGCTGGCCGCAGCTGCAGGCGCACGCGGAATTCGTCCACTTCGCCTGCACCAGCGAGGACATCAACAACACCAGCCACGCGCTGCAGCTGCAAGCCGCACGCGAGCAGGTGCTGCTGCCGGCGCTGGACGCGACGCTGGCGCGCCTGCGCCAGCTGGCACATGCCCATGCCGGCGTGGCCATGCTCGGCCGCACGCATGGCCAGGCGGCCACGCCCACCACGGTGGGCAAGGAAATGGCCAACTTTGCCGTGCGGCTGCAGCATGCCCGGGCCCAGATCGCCGCCGTGCCGCTGCGCGCCAAGATGAACGGTGCCGTGGGCAACTACAACGCGCACCGGGCGGCACGGCCCGACTTGGACTGGCCCGCCTTTGCCCGGCAAGTCGTCGAGGCCGCGCCACCCGACGGGCTGGGCCTGGCATTCCAGCGCTACAGCACGCAGATCGAGCCGCACGACGGCATCGCCGAGCTGTTCGACGCCATCGCCCGCGCCAACACCATCTGCATCGACCTGGCGCGCGACCTGTGGGGCTACATCAGCCTGGGCTACTTCAAGCAGAAGGTCAGGGAAGGCGAGACCGGCTCCTCGACCATGCCGCACAAGGTCAACCCCATAGACTTTGAAAACGCCGAGGGCAACCTCGGCCTGTCCAACGCGCTGCTGCGCCACCTGGCCGAGAAACTGCCGATCAGCCGCTGGCAGCGCGACCTGAGCGACTCCACCGTGCTGCGCAACATGGGCGTGGCGCTGGGGCATGCGGTGCTGGCACAGGACGCGATCGGCAAGGGCCTGGACAAGCTGCAACTGAACGCGGCAGCGTTGGCCGCCGACCTGGACCAGGCCTGGGAAGTGCTGGCCGAGCCCATACAGACGGTCATGCGCCGCTTTGCCATCCCCGGCGCCTACGAAAAGCTCAAGGCACTGACGCGCGGCCACGCCGTCACACGCGAAGCGCTGCACGCATTGATCAACACGCTGGATATTCCCCAGGCTGAAAAAGACCGCCTGCTGGCGCTCACGCCGTCTGCCTACACAGGCGACGCAGAACAACTGGCGCGCGACATTTGAACCAACAAACTTTTGGCTGAAACCCTGACCCGCGTCCCTGGCTCATGTTCGGCGGCTTCACGCGCACGATTCCGGCAAAAATCATGAAGCGTTATTGCAGCAGCATCTACGTTGCCGTTTCGAGTGACGCATCGCAAAGCGCCCATGATCAAGCACGGATCACGCCCTGCCTGTGATCCCATGATTCCATTTTGCAACCGTTTGGCCCCTGCCCTTAACCGGGTTTGAAAACCAAGGTCAATGCCAGCGTCAAGGCCGATACTCCAGCACGTTTCAATACACGCTTGTCCCGCAGTCAATGGCACCTGCCCATTGACCCGGCAAGCAAGATTTCATGCCTCAGCTTCATCAGTTCACTCCGACCACACCTCCGTCACCCGCCACCATGCAACCCGCCTCCACGGCACGGCATGCTGCGGTCGGCTGGGCGGCCTTCTTGTGGGGCCTGTTTGTCTTTTTTTCCATCAGCCTCAATTACGTTGGCCTCCTCGGGCTGTTGCTCACACTTGCGCTGGACAGCAACACTTGGCGGGCACGCCAAAAGAGGCTGCGCACCAGTCCCCATTGGTGGCCGGCCCTCCTGTTTATGGGCTGGTTCACCGTCATTCTGGTGACCGGAGCGCATTATCCAGAAACCGCATCCAATGCCGGACATACCTTTCGTATCGTGCTGACCCTGGCTGCTGTGGTGATGCTCGATCGAAAGGAAGTTTTGATGGCGGTGCGTGGCTTTACCGCAAGCTTGATCCTGGTGCTCATCCTCATAATCATGAACCACGTTGTCGGATTACCCGATCTCGCACTCTGGCACGGCGCCCTTCAATACACCAACAACAAATCCATAGCGACCGCCATCCTTCTGGCCGTTACTGCCACCAGCATCCTCATTCTTCTGCCGCGCATGTCCGCAGCAACCACCATCATCAGCCTGATCATGCTGGCCGTAATCCTCTTTGTTCTCGCTGTGATACTGCATTCACGCACCGCCTGGATGATCTTGATGGCCGGGATCCTGGTTGGCGTCGTGTGTTCAATCAGGACCAAGCCCAAATGGACATCATTATTGGCTGCTGTCGCACTGGCCCTGATAGCAGCAGGCGTATTGACACCCTCCGTACGAGACCATGTAACCATCGGCATTTCACAGGTCATGAAAGCGCGCCAAGACCCTGTCCACGTGTCTGAAACAAGCTGGGGACTGCGCTACATCATGTACGTTGAAACAAGCCGGATGATCAGACGGCACCCTGTCACTGGCAACGGCATCGGCAGCTGGAACACCATATGGCGAGAGCGTGCTCCGAAAAACATACGCTACCTCAACATGCCGCACAATGATTTTCTGTGGATGGGCATGCAAGCAGGAATTCCCGGTGTGTTTCTGTTCCTGGCAATGATCGCGGCCAGCTTGCCCGCCCGCTGGCGGCAGCGTCACGCGGACGGCGGCCTGGGCGTGATGGCCATGGTCGGGCTATTGATAGCAATCAGCCTCAATTCCGCGCTGCGCGACGCCGCCATAGGGCTGCCTTTGTGGTTCGTGGTGTTGCTCTGGCAGCGCGTTTCGGAACAATTGGAACCTCAGCGGCCCATGCGGTAGGCGTTCCTCGACGCCAACCACGGCGCAATTGCCGCCTGCCGCGCCATGCTTCGTCGCCGTGGCCTGCATGGTGGCCACTGGCCCGGGCCGACCGGGCGATGGTCAACGTGGGCGGCTCTGGCCGGGTTTCATCCGATACCTCGTCCCGCAATACGGACACATCACGCCTTCTTCGGTCATGTGCAGGAAGACGCGGGGGTGCGTGTCCCAGCGCTGCATGCCGGCCTTGGGGTGCGGGCAGTAGATTTCGCCCTTGGGCGTGAGGTCATCGGGCGAGAGCTCGATCACGGGGGGAACGCGTGCATTCATCTCTTGAAACTCCGGAAGCGGTCAGACGCGTGCCAGCCAGTGCGCGTATTTGCTGTTGCGGCCGCTGGTGATGTCAAAGAAGGCGGCCTGGATTTTCTCCGTGACCGGGCCGCGCTGGCCGGCGCCGATTTGCAGTCCGTCCAGCTCACGGATGGGCGTGACTTCTGCCGCCGTGCCGCTGAAGAACATTTCGTCGGCGATGTAGCACTCGTCGCGGGTGATGCGCTTTTCAACCAGCTTGATGCCCAGATCCTCGCAAATGTGCACGACGGTGTTGCGCGTGATGCCGTTGAGCGCACCGGCCGAGAGGTCGGGGGTGTAGACGACGCCGTCGCGCACGATGAAGACGTTTTCGCCGGAGCCCTCGGCAACAAAGCCGGCGGCATCGAGCAGCAGGGCCTCGTCGTAGCCGTTGTCGGTGGCTTCGAGGTTGGCGAGGATGGAGTTGGTGTAGTTGCTCACCGTCTTGGCCTGCGTCATGGTGATGTTGACGTGGTGGCGCGTGTAGCTGCTGACCTTGACGCGAATGCCCTTTTTCATGCCCTCTTCGCCCAGGTAGGCGCCCCAGGCCCAGGCGGCGACCATGACGTGCACGGTGTTGCCGCGCGGATTGACGCCCAGCTTTTCCGAGCCCAGCCAGACCAGCGGCCGCACGTAGCAGCTCTTGAGCTGGTTGGCGCGCACCACATCCTTTTGCACCTGGTTGATCTCGTCCTGGCTGAACGGAATCTCCATGCGCAGGATCTTGGCGCTGTTGAACAGGCGCCGGGTGTGGTCCTCCAGCCGAAAGATGGCCGTGCCGCCGTCCGCCTCGTAGGCACGGACGCCTTCAAATGCCCCGCAACCATAGTGCAGCGTGTGCGTGAGGACGTGGATCTTGGCGTCGCGCCAGTCAACCATCTGGCCATCGATCCAGATTTTTCCGTCGCGGTCGGACAGGGGAGGAACAGCTGCAGTCATGGGTGTCGGTCTCGAGGTGGGGCGGGATGGCAAAGGACGACTCAGCCCGATCAGCGGGCCGGGCGCGCGGCTACATTTTAAGCCGCAAGGCCGCGGCACCGGGGCCGCCGGCGCTTTGGAGAGGTTGAGCGAAGTTCGTCCAGCGTTGAGCGTGGCGGGGCAGACACTGGACGCTGAACGCTTGACGCCCAACGTTCGCTTGCCCATCAGGCAAAAAAACGGCCGCTCACGCGGCCATTTCTCGTGTGCCTGATGGCCGGAGCGCATCAGTCCTCGCCAGCTTGCAACCACTTGCTGGTGATCTCGGCGTGGTCCTCGACCCACTTGCGCGCGTTGGCAACCGGGTCGGTGTCGTCCTCGCGGTCAGCCACCATGATCGCACCACGCGCATCGCCATCGATCTTGATGGCGTCCAGCACCGCGTAGGCCTTGGGATGGTCTTCCTTGAGTCCCTTGCGCACCAGTGTGTCGATCTCGTCCGGGTCACCGTAGACGTTGTCCGGGTCGTCCAGGTAGCGCAGGTCCCAGGTTGCCCACATCCAGTGCGGCTTCCAGCTGGTGACCACAACCGGCTTTTCCTGCCGGATGGCGTTGGCCAGCACCGCGGTCATGGTCGCGTCAGAGCCTTCCACAAGCGTTTCTGGCAGCTCATAGTGCTCGATCACCTTGGCTGTCAGGCGCATGAGGCCGGCGCCCGGGTCGATGCCGATGATCCTGTTGTTCAGCGACTTGGCCACGTCCTTGTCGGCCAGGTCCTTGATCGAGCTGAACTCGACATAATCGGGCACGGCCAGCCCCAGGTCGGCGCTCTCCATGTTGGCGCCCAGGTTTTCCACCCGGTCCTTGACCCTGGCGTAATAGTCCTCGTGCGTGGTCGGCAGCCAGGCGCAGACGATCGCGTCCAGGTCGCCGTTGGCCAGCCCCTCGAACATGAGGGCCCCGGTGACGGCCAGCGTCTTGACGTTGTAGCCGGCGTCCTCCAGCACGACCCGCGCGACGTTGGTCGCGGCCGAGCAGCTGTCCCATTCGACATAGCCCAGCGTGATCGTGTCCTTGGCATTGGCGGCGACCGAAGCGAACCCCAGCGTTGCCGCCGCGGCGCCCAGCGTCAGTGATTTGATAAAAGTTCGAGTGCGCATGCGCTACCTCCGTCAGTAAGAAAAAACATGGGGACCCGCTTGCATTGCGGTCAATACTTGCGCTGACCGATGCGTTGCGTGATGCGATCCAGGATCATGGCCAGCACCACGATGGCGAGCCCCGCTTCAAAACCCTTGCCCGGCTGCAGCCGCTGGATGGCGCGCCAGACTTCGCCGCCCAGGCCGCCAGCGCCGATCATGGCGGCAATGACGACCATGGACAGCGCCAGCATGATGGTCTGGTTGACGCCGGCCATGATGGTCGGCACCGCCATGGGCAGCTGTACCTTGAACAGCTTTTGCCAGCGGCTGGAACCAAACGCGTCGGCGGCTTCCACCAGTTCCTCGGGCACCTGCGTGATGCCCAGGATGGTGAGCCGGATCGCCGGCGGCGTGGCAAAGATGACCGTTGTCACGCTGGCCGAGACCACGCCCAGGCCAAAGAACGGGATGGCCGGGATCAGGTAGACAAAGGCCGGCATGGTCTGCATGAAGTCCAGGATCGGCACGACCATCTTGCGCACGCGCTGGTTGAGCGCGGCAGCAATGCCCACCGGCAGGCCGATGGCCACGGCAATGAAAGTGGAAATCAGCACCAGCGTGAAGGTGGCTACCGTGGCATCCCACAGGCGCAGGTTCCACAGCAGCAGCAGCCCGGCGGCGCTCCAGATGCCGACCTTGCGGCCGGCGGTGCGCCAGGCAATGGCCACGACGATGGCAATCAGCACCCACGGCGGCAACCACAGCAGGCTGGCGGTCAGCCCGTCAATGGCGGTGCCCACGCCGGCACTCAGTGCGTGCGTGACGGCGGCAATCTGCTCGGTCAGCCAGGCCAGCCCGTTGTCGATCAGCTTGGCCAGCGGAAACTTTGGAACGGTGAAATTCATGCCGCAACCTCCGTGTCGCCTGCGGCAGAAGTCGCGGTGGCCGGCGCCGGCCCGGATGCCTCATCGGTGCCATCGTCCGCCTGGTTGTTGACGTTGTCGGCCAGCACGGTCAGCACGCTGGTTCGCGTGACGATGCCGAGCAGCTTGCCCGTGTCTTCATCGACCACCGCCTCAGCAAACGGCCAGGTGGCAACCATGGCGATGACATCGGCCAGCGGCGTATCGAGCCGGATGGGCGGCGTTTCCTCGTACAGGCCGTCCATGGTCTGGGCGCGGGAGCGCACCGCGCGCTCCACGACGTCGATGCCGATGGTGCCGCAGTAGGTGTAGTCCCGCTTGACGACAAAGCCCACGGTGAAGTCGACCTCGTTCATCTTGTGCAGCGCCGTGCGGGCACCGTCGCGCTCGAAGACTACCGCGGTTGGCGGCACCATCGCCGCGCTGGCGGGCAGCACGCGCGAGAGGTCCACGTGCTCGACAAAGCGCCTGACGTACTCGTTGGCCGGGTTGCTGAGGATCTGCTCGGGCGTATCGGTCTGCACCACCCGCCCGTCGCGCATGAGCACGATGCGGTCGCCCAGCTCCAGCGCCTCGTCCAGGTCGTGCGTGATGAAGATGATGGTCTTGCGCATTTTCTGCTGCAACTGCATGAGCTCGCGCTGCATGTCGCGCCGGATCAGCGGATCCAGCGCGCTGAATGCCTCGTCCATGAGCAGGATGTCGGACTCCACGGCCAGCGCGCGCGCCAGGCCCACCCGCTGCTGCATGCCGCCGCTGAGCTGGCCTGGATACGCGTCTTCCCAGCCTTTCAGCCCCACCAGCTCCAGCGCTTCGCGCGCCTTTGCGCGCCGCTCGTCCCTGGACACGCCCTGCATTTCCAGTCCGTAAGCGGCGTTGTCGGTCACGGTGCGAAACGGGAACAGGGCAAAGTGCTGGAATACCATGGAGACCTTGCGCCGGCGGTAGTCCAGCAACTGCTTGCGGCCATACTGCGTGATGTCTTCGCCGTCAACGTACAGGTGTCCGCGCGTGATGCTGTTGAGCAGGTTGAAGCAGCGGATCAGCGTCGACTTGCCGCTGCCGGACAAGCCCATGACCACCAGCAGTTCGCCTTCCTCGACCTCGAAGCTGACGTCCACGCAGCCTACCGGGTGGCCCGCCTCGTGCAGCTCCTTGTTGCTTTTGCCTTCATCGAGCATGCGCAGCCCGCGCTGCGGCCTGTCACCGTATATCTTGGTGACTTTTTCGAGTTTGATCTTGGTCGCCATAAAAAACACCTCGCGTCCGCAGATGGAGAGTTTGCTTGTACGTATTTGAAACGCAGTTTACGCCCGCGGGTTCAAGCCACGGACGGCCGCAGGCCCGATCGGGCGCAGCGACAGAACAGCGTCAGAGAAGAATGGTGTGTGGATGGTGGCGCGCTGGCGCCTGCATAAGCAATTCAGCGCCGTGCCGGAAGACGGCGTCCGCCGGACGGCACCTGGCGAAAACAGTGGGTTGCGTCAATGAGACTTGGAAATTCCCCGTCATTCGGGGCAGCCCGTGTTTGTTACAGGATCCGTCGTGCAACGGCACGACGCGCACGGCAAAACACAGGGTGGGAGTGAGACGCCCAAAGCAGGCTACCGGAGTGCTCCCCGGTTGAGGACAGCGCCGGTGCCTCCGACCGCCTTCATTGGGAAGACAGCGCCCCGCGGATTGGAGGCGGTTGCTGCAAGGCCATGAATTCAGCACTTGCAGCGCACGGCTGCGCAACACTGGGTTCGCGTGCCACCGCTGCCTTCATTATATTCGGTTGCACATGTGCGTCAAATGTTGCTGGATGAAAAGCACATGAACGGGTCAGGCTCAACGCGTGGCGATTTGGCGCAACAGGTCCATGGCCTGGTCCACGCGGTCCACCGCATGGATCGTGAGCGCCTTGAGCACCGCGTCGCCGCGCCTGGGTGCATTGGCGCTGGGAATGATGGCTATCGCAAAGCCCAGCTTGGCCGCTTCCTTCAGGCGCTCCTGGCCTCCCGGCGCGGGCCGCAGCTCGCCGGCCAGGCCCACTTCGCCAAAGGCGACAAAGCCCTTGGGCAGGGCCGCGCCACGCAAGCTGCTGGCAATGGCCAGCAGCACCGCCAGGTCCGCAGCGGGCTCGCTGATGTGCACCCCGCCCACCGCGTTGACAAACACGTCCTGGTCGCCGGTTGCAATGCCGCCATGCCGATGCAGCACCGCCAGCAGCATGGCCAGGCGGTCGCGTTCCAGCCCCACCGACAATCGCCGCGGCGCGGCGCCGGCGCCGTCGACCAGCGCCTGCACCTCCACCAGCATCGGGCGCGTCCCTTCCAGCGTGGCCAGCACGCAGGAGCCGGGCACCGGATCGGCGTGCTGGCTGAGAAAGATGGCGCTGGGATTGCTCACACCCTTGAGCCCCCGTTCGGTCATGGCAAAGACGCCGATCTCGTTGACCGCGCCAAAGCGGTTCTTGATGGCGCGGATGAGCCGGAAGCGCGAGTGCGTGTCGCCCTCGAAGTAAAGCACCGCGTCAACCATGTGCTCCAGCACGCGCGGGCCGGCAATCTGGCCGCCCTTGGTCACGTGGCCCACCAGCACCACGGCCGAACCGCTGGCCTTGGCCCAGCGCGTCAGGTGCGCCGCGCACTCGCGCACCTGCGCCACGCTTCCGGGCGCGCTGGTGAGCTGGTCGGAGTAAACGGTTTGTATGGAGTCTATGACCGCCACCGTCGGCGACTGGCGCTGCAGCACCGCGGAAATCTTTTCCAGGTTGATCTCGGCCAGCACGGGCACCTGCGACGCGCCCAGGCCCAGGCGCCGTGCCCGCATCGCCACCTGCGCGCCGCTTTCCTCGCCCGTGACGTAGAGCGTGGTCGCGCCGCTGCGCTGCAGGCCGTCCAGCGCCTGCAGCAGCAGCGTGGACTTGCCTATGCCCGGGTCGCCGCCGATCAGGACCACGCCACCAGCAACCATGCCGCCGCCCAGCGGCCGGTCCAGCTCGGGCTGCCCGGTGGGCGCGCGCACCACGTCCTCGGCCTGGATATCGGCCAGGATCTGGACCCCGCCAGTCGGCGCCAGCGCCGCGCCGCCGCCGCCCAGGCGGTTGCGGGCCGGCGCCTGCGACTCGGCGCGCGTCTCCACCAGCGAGTTCCAGCTGCCGCAGGCGGGGCACTTGCCCATCCAGCGTGGGCTGCTGGCACCGCAGCCGCTGCAAACATAAACCGTTTTGGGGCTTGCCATGCACCGTCTCCCAAGCTGCAATCAAACAAGGTATTGTTGCCGCAGCGGCCCGGTGTACCATGCACGGCAGCGCGGACGTCCCGCAAATCAGCGCGCATGGGCAGCCCGCTTCCCTGCCGTACCGGCCCGGCGCAGGACGTTGCCCACGCAGCCTTCCGCCACCATGACGCAACAGACGCTTGCTGCCGATCTTCTCCATGCCATGCCAGCCACCGCAACCGCGCCCATAGGCGTCTTTGACAGCGGCATTGGCGGGCTCAGCGTGCTGGATGCGCTGCAGCAGGCGCTGCCGTTTGAACGCTTCGTCTACCTGGCCGACAACGCCTGCGCGCCCTACGGCGAACGCAGCGACGCGTTCGTGCGCGCGCGCAGCCAGGCCATCGCCGCGCACCTGCGCGAGGCGCATGGAATCAAGGCACTGGTCGTGGCCTGCAACACCGCCACGTCGGTCGCCATCGACGCCCTGCGCCGCGCGCACGCGGACTTGCCCTTTGTTGGCGTCGAGCCCGCGCTCAAGCCAGCAGCCGCGGCCACGCGCACGCGGCGCGTGGGCGTGATGGCGACCCGCTCGACCACGGCCAGCGCCCGCTTTGCCCGGCTGCTTGCGGCGATGCCGGGCAACGTGACCTGTGTGGTCCAGCCCTGCGACGGGCTGGCCGACGCCATAGAACACGCTGCCACAGGCGGTTTGGCCGCGGTGGCTTCCGATACGGCAGTCGGCGCCCTGTGCACGCGCTACGTGGACGCCATGCGGCCGCTGGGCCGCGACGCCGGCGCCATGGACACCATCGTGCTGGGCTGCACGCACTACGTATTTGCCCGGGCAGCGATTGCAGCGGCTGCCGGCCCGGCGGTGCGGCTGCTCGACACGGGTGGCCCCGTCGCCCGGCAGACGCGCCGCCTGCTTGGCCGCCTGCAGCTGCTCGCGCTCCCCGGGGACCACCGGCCCGAGCTCCTGCTGACGGCCACGGACGGCACGGCACGGCTGCACGCCATCACGCAGGACTGGCGGCTGCGCCAGCCGTTGCGGATCAGCACAGCCCTGCTGGCACCGCTCCAGGCCATGGCCGGCTCCCCCAGCTTCACTTCCCCACACCATGTTTGAGACGATCACGATATACGGCGCCGGCGCCATTGGCGGCTGGATCGCTGCCCGGCTTGCCGCCAGCGGGCGCGTGCCCACGCTCATCGCCAGGGGCCAGACGCTTGCCGCCGTGCAGGAAAACGGGCTGCAACTGCACGAGAAGGGTCGCTTGCAGGCGTTTTCGCTGCGCGCGACCAGCCGGCCCGCCGACCTGGGTCCGCAAGACCTGGTCATCGTGGCGGTCAAGGCCGTTGCCATGGCCGACGTGGCGCGACACATCGCGCCGCTGCTTGGCCCCGACACGGTCGTGCTCACCGCCATGAATGGCGTGCCCTGGTGGTTCCTGCAACAGGGTTTTGGCGGCGCAGCCAGCGGGCGCCCGCTGCACACCGTGGACCCCGGTGGCGCCATTGCCGGCGCGATAGCGGCCGGCCACGTCATGGGCTGCGTGGTGCACGTCAGCTGCGCGCGTGACGCGCCGGCCGTGGTCCGGCACAACCGGGGTGAGCGCATCATCATTGGCGAGCCGGCCGGCCGCATCACGCCGCGCGCGCAGGCGCTGCAGGCGCTGCTGCAATCGGCGGGGTTCCGCGCCGAGCTCACGCCGCATATCCAGCAGGAAATCTGGTACAAGCTGTGGGGCAACATGACGATCAATCCCCTGAGCGCCATCACCGGCGCCACCGCGGACCGGCTGCTGGACGATCCGCTGGTTCGCGCCTTTGCCAGCCGCATCATGCTGGAAGCCCGCGAGATCGGCGCACGCATCGGCATCCCGATGACCGAGAGCCCCGAGGACCGGCATGCGATCACGCGCGAGCTGGGCGCGCTCAAGCCGTCGATGCTGCAGGACGTGGAGGCGGGCAACCCGGTGGAAATCAACGCGCTGCTGGCCGTGGTTTGCGAGCTGGGCCAGCTCACCGGCGTGGCCACGCCCGACACCGATACGCTGCTGGGCCTGGCCCGGGTCCATGCCCGCAGGCTCGGGCTGTACGGTAGCGATTGACCGGGATGGGCGCATGGCGGCAGTCTTCCCCTTATTCAGAAAAGGAAAACAGGCATGAAAGGCATCGTCGTCTGCGCCCCGGGCGGACTGGAAAATCTTGAGCTGCGGAACCTGCCGGACCCGGGCGCGCCCGGCCCCGGCCAGGTTCGCGTGGCAATTCGTGCCACGACGCTGAATTTTCATGACCTGCAGGTGGCCAACGGCAACGCGCCCACGGCCGATGGCCGCATCCCCATGGCCGATGCCAGCGGCATCGTCGAGGCCGTTGGCGAGAGCGTGCATGAATTCCAGGTCGGAGACCACGTGGTCTCCGTGTTCTTCCCGCAGTGGCCTGACGGGCCTGCCGCAGCGTCCGTGGGCAGCTTTGCCGCCACGCCAGGCGACGGCGTCGACGGATTTGCCTGCGAGCACGTCGTGCGCGACGCCGGCGCGTTCACGCGGGCGCCGCGCGGCTACTCGCATGCCGAGGCAGCAACCATCACCACGGCAGGCGTCACCGCGTGGCGCGCGCTGGTGGTCGAAGGCGCGCTCCGTGCCGGCCAAAGCGTGCTGCTGCTGGGCACCGGCGGCGTGTCCATCGCAGCGCTGCAACTGGCGCGCGCGATGGGCGCGCAGGTCTTCATCACCTCGTCGTCGGACGCCAAGCTCGAGCGCGCGCGCAGCCTGGGAGCCGACCACGTCATCAACTACCGGCAGACACCACAGTGGGGCCAGCACGTGCGCGAACTCACCGGCGGGCGCGGCGTGGACCACGTGGTGGAAGTGGGCGGGCCGGCCACGCTGGCGCAATCCACAGACGCGGTGCGCGTGGGCGGCCACATCGCGCTCATAGGCATCCTGACCGGCCGCCATGGCGACGTGCCCACCTCAGCCCTAATGCGCAAGCACGTGCGCTTGCAGGGACTCATCGTGGGCAGCCGGCGCGCGCAGCAGGACTACGTGGCCGCGCTGGACCAAACCGGAATCCGCCCCGTCATCAGCCACCGCTTTGCGCTGGAGCAGCTGGCCGACGCCTTCCGGCTGCAGGAGGCCGGCGGCCACTTCGGCAAGATTGCCGTCCAGTGGTAGCGACTGGCTCAGCGGCGCAGCAGCAAGCGGGCATGAACCGTGCCGGCGGGGGCCCACACCTGCGCACCCGCGCAAGACGCCGTGCCCCGCACAGCCGGACCGGCCAGTCGGTGCACCGTGCATGCCGGGCAAACCGGCATGGCCGCCGGCCATTCCGCACATGACGCGTCACGCCAGGGTCCTGGCGGCGCCACGTGCGCTCAGCAGCCTGGCGTTTGCCACGCTGGTTTGCGTGGCCCTGCTCATGGGCGCCAACCACGTGGCCGCGCGGCTTGCATTTGACAACGGCACCGGCGTTGCCACCGCGGTTGCCGTGCGCAGCGGCGTGACGGCCGTGGCCATGGGGCTGGGACTGCTGTTCCTGCGCCACGGCGTGGCCCATGCTTCCCGGCGCGAGCGGCTGGCGCTGCTTGGCATCGGCCTGCTGGTCGGCGTCCAGAGCCTGTTGCTGTACGGGTCGGTGGCCCGGCTGCCGGTGGCGCTGGCGCTGCTGGTCTTCAACAGCTACCCGCTGCTGACCGCGCTCTGGGCGCGTGCGCTGTACCGTGCCTGGCTTCCGCGCAGCCTGCTTGTTGCCATGCTCATCCTGCTGGTGGGCCTGGCGCTGGCACTGGACGTGTTTGCCGCCGCGTCCGAACTGGGAATGGCGGCGCACTGGCGCCGCATGGGCATCGGCGTGCTGATGGCGCTCAGCGGATCCGCGCTGTTTGGCCTGGCGCTGGCGCTGACACAATACGAGGCCGGCGCGGTTGACGGCCGCATGCGCACATTCACCACCATGCTGGTCACGGCGCTGGTTGCGCTGGCCAGCGTCGGCGCGCAGGGCGGCTTTGCCTGGCCGGCCGCCCCGGCCGGATGGTGGGGACTGGTGCTGCTCACGCTGCTCTACGGCACCGGAATCACCATCGTGCTGGTTCTGCTGCCCCGCTGGGGGGTGGTGGGCAACACGGCGATCATGAACCTGGAGCCCGTGTTTGCGCTGGTGCTGGCCTGGTTCATCCTGGGCCAGCACATGGCGCCGCTGCAGGTGGCTGGCGCGTTCATCGTGGTGGGCGCGGTGGTCGTCATCGGCTTGCGGCGCGAATGAGCCATCCACACATCCTCCTGCTGCGCGTGCTGCCTTGGTCCTGAACATCGTCTGGCTCGGCTTTTTCATCAGCGCGTTTGCTGCCGCGCTGGTGCAAACGCTGCTGGGCGACCTGGACGTCTTTCCACGCGTCATGTCCGCGCTGTTCGAGGCCGCGCAGACCGGATTTGAAGTCTCGCTGGCGCTGACCGGCATGATGGCGTTGTGGCTGGGCTTCATGCGCATAGGCGAGCAGGCCGGCGTCATGGACGGCTTTGCGCGCGCGGTCAACCCCATGATGCGGCACCTGTTCCCCGGCGTGCCGCGCGGGCATCCGGCACAGGGTGCGATGACCATGAACATCAGCGCCAACCTGCTGGGGCTGGACAACGCGGCCACGCCGCTGGGACTGAAGGCGATGCAGGAGCTGCAGTCGCTCAACGAGACGCCGGACACGGCCACGAACGCGCAGGTCATGTTCATGGTGGTGAACACGGCCGGCATCACGCTGATCCCCAGCTCGGTGATCGCGATCCGGCAGACGCTGGCACTCAAGCAGGGGCTGGTGGGCTTCAACGCCGCCGACATCTTCCTGCCCACGCTGCTGGCGACCGGCATCACGCTCGTGGTTGCGATCATGGCGGTGGCCTGGGTGCAGCGCATCTCGCTGCTGCGCACGGGCCTCGTCGTGCCGCTGCTGTCATTTGCAGGGGCTACCGGCCTGCTGAGCTGGTGGCTGGGCGGCCTGCCTGCCAACGAGGCGGCGCGCTGGATGGGCCTGATCGGCGCGCTGGCCATCCTGGCCATCGTGCTGCTGTTCCTGGTTGCGGGCGCGCTGCGCCGCATCAACGTCTACGACGCCTTTGTCGAAGGGGCCAAGGGCGGCTTTGACGTGGCGGTCATGATCATTCCCTACCTGATCGCCATGCTGGCCGCAATTGCCGTGTTCCGGGCTGCAGGCCTGATGGAATGGCTGATGCACGGCATCGCGGTGGCGGTGGCTGCGCTGGGCCTGCCCACCGATTTCCTGCCTGCGGTTCCGGTGGCGCTGATGAAGGTGCTGTCCGGCTCGGGCGCGCGCGGCGTCATGGTCGACGTCATGCAGGCGCACGGCGTGGATTCGTTTGCAGGCCAGCTGGCCGCGATCATCCAGGGTTCGACCGAGACCACGTTTTACGTGCTTGCGGTTTATTTTGGCAGCGTGGGCGTCCGGCACGTGCGCCACGCGCTGCCTTGCGCGCTGCTGGCCGATGCCGTGGGGCTGGTGGTGGCGGTGGTCATCGGTTACGCTTTCTTTGCATGAGCTGCCGCCACCGTTTCGCGCTGCTGCTGGCCACGCTGGTGCTTGTGCTGGCGCTGCCCGCGCGTGCACAGCCCGCAGCCGCCTGCGGCGCCGAGCTGCAGCAGCCCCGGCCCGCGATCGCGCATACGCTGGCGGCGCTGGCGCAGCACGAGCACGCGCAGATGGGTGGCGCGCTGATCGACGCGGGCGGCGGCCTCATCCGCAGCGGCTTTGCCGAAGCCGAGCGCGGGCGGCTGCCCGGCGCGGCGCTGCCGGCGTGGCAGCGCGTCTGGCGCTACTGGCACGCCGTGCCGGATTTCTACGATCAGCACATGGCCTGGATGGATGCGCTGGCTCCCACCGCGCTGCAGCGCGTGACGCTGGTCGACCAGCCGTGGTCGGCTGCCTTCATCTCCTGGCTCATGCGCGAAGCCGGGCTGCGCCGGCAGCAGTTTGCGTTTTCCGCAAGCCATCACGACTACGTGCGCGCAGCGATCGACGCTGCGCAGGCAGAGCGGGATGGAAGCGGCACGGCCTACGGCTGGCGCGCCTGCGACCTGGCGCAAACCCCGCCGCGGCTGGGCGACCTGCTTTGTTTTGCACGCGGGCAGGACGCCAGCCTGGACCGCTTCGACGCGCTGCGCGCTGCCGTGGCGCAGGGGCCGGTTTCCATGCACTGCGAGCTGGTGGTGTCGCAGCGCGCCAGGCAGATCCAGACCATGGGCGGCAACGTGCTGGATACGGTGGTCCTGCGCGAGCTGGACCTGCAGCAGGACGGCAGCGGCTTGCTGTGGCCGGCGTACCTGCAGGCAACGCAGCGGCAGCAGCAGCGTGCGCTGGTCGAACAGCCGCCGCCTGGCCAGGCGCAGTCGCTGTGGCCCCGAACGCACCTGAGCGAGCAGCCCTGGAGCATGCTGCTGCAGCTGCGGGCCGCAGCGTGGCGTCCGCCGCATCGCTGAGCCCGTGCCCGACGCGGCGCGCGTCGGGGCAAGCGAGAACCGCCCGATCAGTCGTCCCCGCGCAGCTCAAGGGCTGCGGCGTAGAGCGCGTTGCGCGCGGCACCAGTCACCTGCGCCGCCAGCCGCACGGCCCGGTTCAGCGGCAGCTCGGCCAGCAGCAGGCGCAGCACGCGCAGGTCTTCGGCGTCGTGCCGGGGCGGCGGGGCCGGGTGCAGCACGAGCACGAATTCACCGCGCTGGTGTTGCGCCGCATCCTCGTCCAGCCAGTCTGCCAGCGCATCGCAGGCCAGCGTGTGGATCTGCTCGAACTGCTTGGTCAGCTCGCGCGCAACGGTCACCGGCCGCGGTCCCAGCGCGGCCAGCGCCTGCGCCAGGCGTCCGATGCGGTGCGGCGCCTCCAGCAGGACCACGGGCCGCGGCTCGGCGGCCAGCGCCTGCACGGCGTCGTGGCGCGCCTGCGCCCGGGACGGCAGGAACCCCGCGAAGACAAACGCCGTCTCGTCGACGATGCCCGCCGCGCTCAGCGCCGTGGTGACGCTGCTGGCACCGGGCAGCGGCACGACGCGCAGGCCGGCGGCGCGGCAGGCGGCGACCAGGCGCGCCCCGGGATCACTGACGGCCGGCGTGCCCGCGTCGCTGACGCAGGCCACGCGCTCGCCTGCCTGCAGCCGCGCAATCACGTCCTGGGCCGCGGCCATCTCGTTGTGCTGGTGCAGCGCCAGCAGCGGCTTTTGGGCCAGGCCGTAAGCGCCCAGCAGCGCCGCGGTGCGGCGCGTGTCCTCGCAGGCCACGGCGTCGGCCAGCGACAGCAGGTGCAACGCGCGCAGCGTGATGTCCGCCAGGTTCCCTATGGGCGTGGCCACGACGTAGAGGCAGCCCGCCGGGTGCTGCTGCGAGCCGGCGGCCCGGTTCGCAGCAGCCAGCGCAGGCGCAAAATCAGATCGGTGCATGATCAGCCATGACAAGAAGCGGTTGGGCCAAAATGGGCGCTGGCACGCGGCACTGCAGCGCTGCGGGCACCGCTCCGACCCTTACCGCGCCCGCCAGGTACAGCCAGAGATTGTGAACCATGCCTTCAGCAAGACGACCGTGGTGGTTGGGCGGCGGCAACACGCGCGCGCGGGGGAGTGCCGCCGAAGACCTGGCGCTGGCCCACCTGCAGCGCGCCGGACTGAAGCTCGTTGCCCGGAATTATGAAACGCCGGGGCGGGGCGGCGGCGAGATTGACCTCATCATGCGCGCAGCTGATGGCACGCTGGTGTTCGTTGAGGTGCGCGCCCGCGCCTCGGACGCGGGCGGCGGCGCGGCTGCCAGCGTCGTCCGGCGCAAGCAGCAGCGCATCGTCCGCGCCGCGCGCCATTACCTGACCCGGCTCCCGGCGTTGCCGCCCTGCCGCTTTGATGTCGTGGCCATAGAAGGCAGCCGCATCCACTGGCTGCGCGCAGCCTTTGACGCGACCTGAGGCAAACGGCGGGTGAAACCGCCGGAACGGCGCTGCGGGCGATTATGATGGGTGCTTTGGCGGAGCCCTGCGCCTGACGACGGCCAGGCATCCGCTGCCCCTCGTGCCAAGAAAGAGCCCCAGACATGCCCCGACTTCCGACTCGACTGACTGCCCTGCTTGCAGCCGCTGCGGCTGCCTTGCTGACCGGCTGCGCCGCGGCGGTGGTGGGCGGCGCGGCAGCCACCGGTGCGCTCATGGTCACGAACAGACGCAGCCCGAACACGCAGATCCTGGACCAGACCATCGAGCTGCGCGCCGCGAGCCGCGCCAGCGACATCCTGGACGGCAACGGCCACATCAACATCGTGAGCTACTACCGCAAGGTGCTGCTCACCGGCGAGGTCCCCAGCGAGGAAGCGCGCCAGCGCATCCAGGTGGCGGTGGCCGAAACACCCGATGTGGTCGCCGTGGTCAACGAGCTGGCGGTGATGCCGGCGTCCTCGCTCAGCGGGCGCGCCAACGACACCATGATCACCGGCCTCGTGAAGACCAACCTGCTCAACACCAAGGGCGTGCCGGCCAACAGCATCAAGGTCGTGACCGAGCGGGGCAGCACGTATCTCATGGGACGCGTGACGCGGCAGGAAGCCGAGCTGGCCACCGAAGCGGCACGCACGACCAGCGGCGTGCAGCGCGTGGTGCGGGTCTTTGACATCATCAGCGAAGAGGAAGCGCGGCGGGCAGACGGCAACTACAGCACCACCCCCAAACAGCAGCAGGCGCCCGTCTCCAGCCTGGACGACGAGTCCGGGCGCTCGTCCGGCAACGCAGACACCCAAGGCGGCGCAACCACGCACCCGGTGACGCAGCCGGTCATGATCCAGCAGCCGCCGGTACAGATTGACGTGGAAGACCTGCCTCCTGCCGATTGAGCGGCCGCGGCCACATCGGCCGGCTTCAGACGACCTGCAGCGACTCGGTCCCCGCCGCCAGGTCCCTGTTCTTCGCGCGCTTGCTCTCCAGCTTGATCTGCAGCCGCAGGTCGTTGGCGGAATCGGCGTTGCGGATGGCGTCCTCGTAACTGATGAGGCGGTCCTCAAACGCCTGGAACAGCGCCTGGTCAAACGTCTGCATCCCCAGTTCGGCGCCGCGGCGCATGACGTCCTTGATCTCGCCCACCTCGCCCTTGAGGATGAGGTCCGAGATCAGCGGCGTGTTCAGCATGATCTCCACCGCGGCGACGCGGCCCTTGCCGCTTTGCAGGGGGACCAGCCGCTGCGACACCAGCGCGCGCAGGTTCAGCGACAGGTCCATCAGCAACTGCGTGCGCCGCTCGTCGGGGAAGAAGTTGATGATGCGGTCCAGCGCCTGGTTGGCGCTGTTGGCGTGCAGCGTGGCCAGGCACAGGTGGCCGGTCTCGGCAAAGGCAACGGCCAGGTCCATGGTCTCGCGGTCGCGGATCTCGCCCATCAGGATCACGTCGGGCGCCTGGCGCAGCGAATTCTTGAGCGCCGCGTCCCAACTCTCCGTATCCAGGCCCACCTCGCGCTGCGTCACGATGCAGTTCTTGTGCCTGTGCACGAACTCGATGGGATCTTCGATGGTGATGATGTGCCCGTGCGAGTGCATGTTGCGCCAGTCCAGCATGGCAGCCAGCGTGGTGGACTTGCCCGAGCCGGTGGCGCCCACCATGATCGCCAGGCCACGCTTGGTCAGCGCCACGTCCTTGAGAATCTGCGGCAGCCCCAGCTCGTCTATGGAAGGCAGGTCCGAGGGAATCAGGCGCAGCACCATGCCGACCTGCCCGCGCTGCATGAACGCGCTGACCCGAAAGCGTCCTATGCCCGCCGGCGAAATGGCAAAGTTGCATTCGCGCGTGTTTTCAAATTCAGCCACCTGCCGGTCGTTCATCACCGCACGGACCAGCTCCAGCGTCTGCGTGGGCGACAGATTCTGCTGCAGCACCTTGGTGACCTCGCCATCGATCTTGACGGCCGGGGGAAATCCGGAGGTGATGAACAGGTCGCTGCCCTTGCGCGTGATCACGAGCTTGAGCAGATCATGGATGAATCGGCTGGCCTGGTCGCGTTCCATGTGGGTCTCCAATACGTGAGGGTTGCGGTTGGCGCACTGGTCTTGGCCCGCGCGCCGGGTCCGGCCGGATCAACCGGGGAAATTGGCGGGGATCTGCGCCTTGATGCGGGCCTCGGCCGAGCTGATGACGTTGCGCCGGACCAGGTCGGTGAGATTCTGGTCCAGCGTCTGCATGCCCATGGCATGGCCGGTCTGTATGCTGGAATACATCTGCGCCACCTTGTTCTCCCGGATGAGGTTGCGGATGGCGGGCGTGCCCAGCATGATCTCGTGCGCGGCCACGCGGCCCGAGCCGTCCTTGAGCTTGCACAGCGTTTGTGAAACCACCGCCTGCAGCGACTCGGACAACATGGATCGCACCATTTCCTTCTCGGCAGCCGGGAACACGTCAATGATGCGGTCCACGGTCTTGGCCGCGCTGGACGTATGCAGCGTGGCAAAAACCAGGTGGCCGGTCTCGGCAGCGGTCATGGCAAGCCGGATGGTCTCCAGGTCGCGCAGCTCGCCCACCAGGATGACGTCCGGGTCCTCGCGCAGCGCCGAGCGCAGGGCGTTGGCAAAGCTGTGCGTCATGGGCCCCACCTCGCGCTGGTTCACCAGACATTTCTTGGAATCGTGCACGAATTCTATGGGGTCTTCAACGGTGAGAACGTGGCTGTAGCGGGTCTCGTTCAGATGGTTGACCATGGCAGCCAGCGTGGTTGACTTGCCCGAGCCCGTCGGCCCCGTGACCAGCACCAGCCCGCGTGACTTCAGCGACAGCTCGCCAAAGATCCTGGGCGCGCCCAGCTCCTCCAGCGTCAACACCTTGCTTGGAATCGTGCGCAAGACGCCAGCGGCACCGCGCAGCTGGTTGAACGCGTTGACACGGAACCGCGCCAGCCCGTCAATGGCAAACGAGAAGTCCACCTCCAGGTTCTCCTCGAACACCTTGCGCTGGGTATCGCTCATGATGTCGTACAGCATGGCGTACACCTCCTTGTGCTCCAGCGGCGCCACGTTGAGTCGCCGCACGTCGCCATGGACGCGGATCATGGGCGGCATGCCGGCCGAGAGGTGGAGGTCGGAGGCGTCATTCTTGACGCTGAAGGCCAACAGTTGGGTGATGTCCACGGCCTGCCTTTCTACGGAACGGTTGCAGGGTTGTTTGAATATGTTACCTGCCCCATTATGACGGCGATCGGTGCAAAGCTCCAACCAGAACGCGCAGCCAGCCACGCCAGACCGCTGCGCGCCGGTGCAAGTGTGGCAAATTGGCCAAAATCACGGCGCAGGGCTGGCCGCGGCCAGGCGCCCGGTTGCGTCTGCCAAGCTGCTGCTGCACCCGCCGCGCGCTACGGCGTGGCCGGCTTCGCGCGCAGGCGGGCGCAGTAATCCTGTGGCGGCGTGGGCGGCGTGACCCACACCGCGTCCGCTGCCGGCAAAGGCTGGTCGGCAGGCAGCTCACCGGCCTGCATGACGATGACTGCAACACGCGCCGCGTCGGGCAGGTGCAGCGGAATGCCCAGGTCATGCACCACGTGTCCGTTGCCCGCTATCAGCAGCACGGTGCGGCCTGGCTTGCGCTCGTGCAGCAGCGTTTGCGCCAGCGACCGGTCGCGCGCGATCTGCATGCGCGTCATGGGAGCGATGCGGGCTTCGGGCAAGGTGTCGCAATGGCCCTCGCGGATGCGCTCGCGCTGCCTGGCAAGCGCCGCCGCAGGCAGGCGTTCATCGAGCGTGGACTCCTGCATGGCCGCGCGCAGCTGCGCATGCGGCAGGTTGCCGCCAACCACGGGAACGCCGGCCCGCACGGCGGCCATGACCACCGGCCCGTACGCCTTCCAGGGCCAGCCGGCGTCGTTCCACGCCAGTGCCTCGCGCACCTGCGCTGCGCTGGCGTCCGGCGGCAGACCCCGCGTGTCACGGCCCCGCTCGGCCATCTCCACGACCAGCGCGGCCAGCGTGTCGCGGCGCGCCAAGTGCCGCACCACGGCGCGCTCCAGCCGGCGGTGTTCGGCCGCGTCGTGCTGCTCGCCCAGCAGGAGAATCTGCGTCGGCAAGAGCGCCTCCAGCTGGCTTGTGCGGCCCGCGTCCAGCAGTGGCGCTGCGCAAGCGGTCAGCCAGGCGGCGGCAAGCAGGGAACAGAAGAAGGTGCGCAAGGCGGCGAGCCAGGGTGGGCGAGGGGAAGTCCGCCAGCGTACCGCCCGGAGGCCTCAGAGCTTGAGAATGAATTGATCGCGCCCGAGAGGATCGCCAAAGCCCGTCCAATCAAGACGCAAAGCGCAGGCATGGCCCGTGCCATGGCGAGCATTTGCAACGCGGAGTGGGCGGGTTTG
>JALOAS010000138.1 GCA_023228705.1 Ottowia sp.
GTGATCTGGTCCCCGAAAAATGGACGCCACAAGGTCTATGATTTTTACCTTGTGGAGGAATTATGAAAGCAGGACCAGACCGGCGCTACACGCCGGAATTTCGCGAGGCTGCGGTCCGGCAGGTCATTGATGGCGGGCGCAGCATGACGGCGGTGGCCCGCTCGCTGGAGATGTCCGTGAAGACCCTGGCCAACTGGGTGTATCGAGCCCGCAAGGGCCAGGCGCTGCCCGGGCGTGGATCGGCCCATGCGGCCTGCGATGAGCAGGCCGAGATCAGCCGGTTGCGTCAGGAGAACGCACGGCTGAAGATGGAGCGAGACATCTTAAAAAAGGCGGCAGCGTACTTCGCCAGGGAGTCGATGTGAAGTACGCGTGGATTGAACGGCATCGACACCGCTGGCCTGTGGCCCTGCTGTGCGAGCTGCTGGGTGTCTCGCGCAGCGGCCTGTATGCGGCGCGCATCCGTGCTCCTGCGCAACGCACCTTGGACGATGAGCGACTTGTTGCGCAGATCCGCCAGGCCCAGCGCAAGCACCGCGGCTGCTACGGGCGCCGGCGCATGACAGACGAAGTCAGCGACATGCACGGCAGCCCAGTCAACCACAAGCGCGTGGGGCGGCTCATGCGCGAGCACGGGCTGCAAAGCCGCAAGAGGCGGCGCAGGCGGGTGTGCACCACCGACTCCAGGCACGGCCACGCGGTGGCGCCCAACGTGCTGCAGCGCAACTTCACGGCCACCGCGCCCAACCAAAAGTGGCTGGCCGACATCACCTACGTGCCCACCGATGAGGGTTGGCTGTACCTGGCGCTGGTGCTGGATGTGTACGCGCGCAAGATCGTGGGCTGGGCCATGAGCGAAGCGATGCCTCAGCAGCTCACGCTCAGCGCGCTGGAGGTGGCGCTGGGCTGGCGCAACCCCGATGCGGGCCTGGTACATCATTCGGACCGCGGCTCGCAGTATGCGGCAGGTGCGTATCAGGACAAGCTGCAGGCACTGGGCATTACCGTATCGATGAGCCGCAAGGGCGATTGTTGGGACAACGCGCCGATGGAGTCATGCAACGGCACCGTGAAGGTCGAATGCATCCATGACGAGCACTTTGCGACGCGCGAGCAGGCGCGCCAGGCCATTGTTGAATACATCGGCTACTACAACACCGAGCGGCGGCACTCGGCGCTGGGCAACGTTGCACCGGCTGAGTTTGAGCGGCGCTGGTATGCTGCGGCAAAAAACAGGGGCATGCAGCCGCTGTACGTAGGGCACCCCCGCGTTACCCACCGACGGCCACCTCCTGGCTCGTCGCAAGCGGCCGAGGTGGCCGTCCGTGGATAACGCTCCGTGCACTTGGTGGCGTCCACTGAAAGGGGACCGGTTCAGCCAAAGAAGCTCGCAGCGGGGGAATTGTCCCAGCAGTTGCCCTTGCTGCTCGTCGATGTCGTGTGGTTCTGCAACAGACCAAAAACAGGCACGAGCGCCACGCCTTCGGCACGTGGGTGCTGCGCAATGTGCATTTTCAAGCTCAGCCGGCGTGCAGGCTCACCCTGGTCCTGGAGACCACACGAGCGCGCTCAAGCAGCATCCGCCGGCGGTACCACCACTCTGGAACACCAGCCAATCCGCAGGGGTATTCGCGTGACCTGACTATAGACGCCCAGGATCCGACGAGCACGCGGGGCGACCCTGTACCAGACGTCAAACAGCGTGCAGGTCGAACTCACAAAGCGCTACATTTTCGGCACCGTTGCTGACCCGGAGAAACGGATAATCAGAATTTGCTTTCATCGCAAGGAAGGAGCATATCGTGCCATTCAAACGCGTGGGACTTTTCACAGTACTGGCGGTTTCGGCTGCGGCCATGACGGCGTGCAGCAGCCTGGGATTTGGTTCCAAGACCACGACCTACGAGGCGCAGCTGTACCCGCTCAACATGGACGTGACCGGCGCGGAAGCGACCGGGACCGCCAAGATGGAGGTCACGGGCGACACGCTGGTGATTACGGTTGACATGGCGGGCGTGCCGCCCAACACGGTCCACTGGCAGCACCTGCACGGCCTGAAGACAGGGGGCGACGCTTCGTGCGCCAGGCAGTCGGACGACGCCAATGGCGACAACATCGTCGACCTGATGGAGACCGAGCGCGCATCCGGAACGACCCTGGTGCCGTTCAACGACGCGCCGGCCAAGCTGGACATACCCCATGGGACGTACCCCACGGCAACGCCCGCCGGGACCTACCACTACAGGCAGGAAGTCTCGCTCAAGGAGCTTGAAAAAGCGTTTGGCAAAGCGTACGACGGCCAGAAGCTCGTACTTGACAAGCGCGTGATCTATGTGCACGGTGTCCCGGCCAACACCAACCTCCCGGGCAGCGTGGCTTCGCTGGGTCCGGTGCCGGCGCACGTGACGCTGCCCATTGCCTGCGGCAAGTTCACCAAGCGCTGAAGGCGCTGCATCTCGGTGCACACGGTGTCCTGCAGCTCAAGCTGCAGGGCGCTGCTGTACGCGTGCTTGCGGGATGACGCGACGGTGCGTTTGGCGCAACGGCGCTGGCGTTTGATGCGCGGGTGGAACTGGAATGCATGGCCGTGGCAAGCGAAGGCTGAAGCGGGCTGCACCGCGGTGGGGGCGTGCGGCCATCTGCAATGAAAAGGACTCGCCTTGCAGATGAAACCATGACGGCATCGCTCCCTTCATGTTCCATCATCCGCGCAGATGAGCAACCCCTTCCTGGCCGTCATCACGCGGGTGGCTTGGCCGTCCTGGCGTGGATGCTGCATCCCCATGACCTGGAGCACAGGCGGGCCCGACGGGAAACCATCTGAACAGCGAGGGCAACGGCGCAGCGGCGGTTGCAGCAGCAAGCAAGGAGGCTGGCGCTGGGCAACGCGCAACAGCGCGCACGTGCGCTGGAGGCGGACAACGGCGCGCCGCCAGAGATGATGCCACCGCCCGATCTGGATCCCGCTGCGCTCTGCGAGGCAGTGCTCAACCGCTGCACGCGCATGCGGCAGCAGGTCCTGCAAGCGCACTTGAGCTGGACCAGCTGCATGCAGCATCCCTGGGCAGCGCCTGCAGGCATACATGGACCAGCAGTGCCGGCAGCAGCAGGCGGTACGGGCACATCTTGACGCCTTACTGGCCTCGGACGGGCCCGCCCCGGGCGAGATGATCTCCATAGCGGAATGCGAGCAGGCCAGGCAGGAAGCACCTGCGCGGATCGCTGAAATAGACAGCTACCTCGCGCAGCATTGCGCACCCTGAGAGCTGCCGTGCGCGGCAGCCTGGATACGCTGGCTGGATGACGATACGCTCGGCAGCGGCTGCACGGGCCGCACGGACGGCTCGTTACCGCTCATTCATATGATGCCGGCCGACGGCCGGCAAGCCCGGCCCATTGCGGTCGAGAGCCACTGCCCGGACAGTGCCTCAATGTACTTGCGGGGTGACATGGCGCTCGATGAAATCCGCAGTCAGCGTCGCGATCTCCTCCAGATGGTCATCCAGCGCGAAGTGCCCCGTCTCCAGCAGGTGCAGCTCCGCATCGGGCACGTCCGAGAGGTACGCCTTTGCCCCTGCGCCGGGGAAGTAGCCGTCGTCCTTGCCCCAGGGGAGCAGGACCGGCGGCTGGTTCTTGCGCAGCCATTCCTGCCACGCAGGGTACGCGGCAACGTTGCTCTGGTAGTCGTAGAACAGGTCCAGCATGATGGCAACGCGGCCGGGCTGGTCCAGCCAGTGCTGGTCCAGCGTCCACATGTCGGGATCGACGAGCTCGGGATTGCGCACGCCTTCCAGATGTGCCGCGCGCGTGGCCTCGAAGCTGCAGGCGCCCTTGACCTGCTCGGTGTGAGCTGCGCGGTTTTTCCAGAACGCGCGCAGCCCCTGCATGTTGGGTCCCAGCCCCACCTCGTAGGCATTGCCGTTTTGCGCGATGATTCCGCGGATCCAGTCTGCATGCTTCTGCGCAATGCGAAACCCGACCGGCGCGCCAAAGTCAAACATGTAGACAAAGAAATGATGCTGTCCCATACCGTCCAGCCACTTTTCCACGACTTCGGCCAGGCGGTCAAAAGTGTAGACAAAGGTACCGCCTCCCGTACTCGAAGCCGGCGCATCGCTGTAGCCGAATCCGGGGTAATCGGGCGAGATCACGTGCACGCGGCTGGCAAGCTCGCGCATCAGCGGCACATACTGATATGAGGCCGCCGGGAAGCCGGGCAGCAGGACCAGTACGGGAGCTCCAGCGGGGCCCGCCTCGCGGTAGAAAATATTCAACCCATCCACGTTGGCATTCCGGTGGTGAATCTTGCGCGCCGAAGTGGCGGCGCCGTCTGTGCTTGCAATCATTTTCAGTTTCCCCGTTCAATCGTCATTTCGGACCCGCTCTTGTTTCCGGGACGCGCTCGCATTGCGCGCATTTCTCGGTGAAGGGTGGGATCCCCGACCATGCTAGAGCGCGCGAAGTGGCATCAGCGGCAACGCAACTACTGACGCATGGCTGGACGGCCAACTGACGGCGGCGTGATTCAATAAAGAGGTGTACGCATCAGCTGCCCGGCCCGAGGTGAAGGGGAGACAGGCGTCCATGGTGCGCTGCTACACTGCGCGCGACGCCGCGCGCCGCTGCCGGTGCTTCACGAGCAGGGCATGATGCGCTGCATCTGACCCCGATCTCACGACACCCTGCCCCATGCCCACGCTGCAAGTCTCCTTGACATTTTTTGGCGCTGCCGCGCTGCTGGCGCTGGCGCCGGGACCGGACATCATCTTCGTCATCGCGCAGTCGGCCAGCAGCGGTCGGCGCACGGGTTTTGCCGTGCTGTCAGGGCTGCTCACTGGCGTGCTGGGGCATACGCTGGCCGTGGCCCTGGGGCTGGCTGCGCTGCTGGCTGCGTCTGCCGCCGCGCTCACGGTGCTCAAGGGGCTGGGCGCCGCTTATCTGCTGTACCTGGCGTGGGGTGCGTGGAACGCCGGAACCTTGCAAGAGGATGCGGCCGCATCCTCTTCCGGAATGAACGGGGCGGCGCGCCAGCCCTGGCTGCGCCTGATGGCGCGCGGGGTGCTCATGAACCTGTCCAACCCCAAGGTGCTGCTGTTTTTTCTGGCGTTCCTGCCGCAGTTCGTGCAGCCGGCACAAGGGCCGGCTGCCATGCAGATCGTCTGGTTCGGCCTGCTCTTCATCGCTGCCAGCGGGCTGGTGTTTGGCTGCGCCGTCCTGCTCGCAGATGCGCTGCGCAAGCACCTCATGCAATCGGCGCGGGTGCAGCGCGGGCTCAATCGCTGCGCCGCGCTGGTGTTTGCCGGATTTGCGCTGCACCTGATCTTCTTTGCCAGCGGCCGCTCGCCAGCAGCCTGAGCGCTGGCACAACCATCTCAGCAAGCGGGTTTTTGTCGTCTATCATCAAGACAGCGTGGATCTCACGCGCTGCGCGTCCCGAGGCGGGCCCTGGCTGAGTGGCCGCGGGGCCAGGGTGGCTTGAGCGGACAGCCTGGCTGGCTATCGCCAGCGTCATCCCAATCTGAATGATTGCGGACAGGGTTGCGACCCCGTACCCTGCCCTTTTTTTTGCAATACCGGAGCAAGCCACCGAGCTCTTTTCTCAGTTGCGATTCAAACAAACGTCCGTGTTAACCACGCATGTATCTGTTTTCATTCGCTCCTGGAACTTGCACCTTTCATCAGTGGAGTCCTTCATATGCACATCCAAGTAAACACCGACAAGAATATCTCCGGACATGATTCCAAGGCGCAAAATGTGAGGGAAATCCTCGAGCGCATCCTGGATCGCTTCGCCGATCAGATCACAAGGCTGGAAGTTCACCTGAGTGACCAGAACAGCGCCTCCAAGCCGGGAGTCATCGACAAGCGATGCCTGCTCGAAGCCCGTCTTGCCGGGCGCCAACCGACATCTGCAAGCAACCTTGCGCCCAACGTCGAGCTGGCAGTAACGGGCGCCGCGCACAAGATGGCGAGCCTGCT
>JALOAS010000025.1 GCA_023228705.1 Ottowia sp.
TGCGGAATCTAGATTGAATCGGAGAAGAAACCATGAAACGTCGCCAGTTTTCTGCCGCTGCAGCGGCAGCGCTTGCCCTGCCGCTGCTGCCGGTCACCGGCGTGCTTGCTGCGGACACCGGCTACCGTACGCTCAAGCAGTCGGTGCCCACCGAGGTCGAGCCCGGCCAGGTCGAGGTCATCGAGTTTTTCTCCTACGGCTGCATCCATTGCATGCGTTTTGCTCCCATTCTTGAAACCTGGAAGAAAAGCGCACCGGACAACGTGGCGCTGCGGCTGGAGCACGTGGCTTTCAACCAGGCGTTCGAGCCCCTGCAAAAAATCTATTACGCGCTGTTGGCCATCGATCAGGTCGACAAGGTGCACGACCAGGTTTTCCACGCGCTGCAGGAGGAGCATGTGCGCCTGGACCAGCCAGACGTGCTCTTCGCGTGGATGGCCGCGCACGGCGTTGATGGCGACCGCTTCGAGGCGGCGTACAACTCGTTTGGCGTGGCCACCCGCGCGCGCCATGCCACCATGCTGCAGGAAGCCTGGGGCGTGGAGGGCACACCTGCGCTGGGCATTGCCGGCCGGTACTACACCGATGGCTCCATGGCACGCGGTTTTGACCGCATGCTGAAAATCACCGACGAGCTGGTGGAAAGAGAAAGCGCCAAGGCCTGACGCGCTGCAGCACAGGGGCCCGCCGTCGGCGGGTTTTTTTGACCTGTGACCCGGTCTGAATAGCGGTTTGTCGCCGCGTACAATGGCTGCATCGTGGCATGGTGCGCGGCTGTTGCGTTGAGTAACAAGAGCGGCAATTTGTTTCGCGCTGCCGTGCACAGGCTTGCCTGGACAACCCTGCAACCGTGATGAACCTGTTATTGAACGCCCAGATGCGAGCCGCAGGGCTGCTGCTTGCCGTGGCGGCGGCGCTGGGTGTTGCGGTGCCGGTGCACGCAGAACGGGCGGACAGGGACCAGCCCATGCACATCGAGTCGGACGCGCTGCGATACGAGAGCCAGCAGCAGCGCTCGACCTTTACCGGCAACGTGGTGGTGACCAAGGGAACCATCGTCATGCGCGGTGCGCGGCTGGTGGTCACGCAGGACGGAAGCGGCGCGCAGAGCGCGGTCATGCATGCCGCGCCCGGCAAGCGCGCATTTTTCCGGCAAAAGCGTGATGGCGTTGACGAGTACACCGAGGGTGAGGCCCAGACCATCGAGTACGACGGCCGCAAGGATCAGGTCCATCTGGTGGGCAACGCCGAGATGCGACGCCTGGCCGGCAGCCAACTGCAGGACAAGGTGACCGGCGCGATCATTGTCTACAACAACATCACCGAGGTGTATACGGTCCAGAGCGGTGGCAAGCAGGGCGACGGCGACAAGCAGGTCACGCCAGGCGGCCGCGTCCGCGCGACGCTGATTCCCGGCGGCGACAGCAGCGGGACCGGGGTGCCTGGCGATGCCACGCCGCTGCAGCCCAGCGGCAAGCTGGCGGCGCCGGAGGGCGGGCGTTGAACGCGGTGGCGCAGGCGCCGGCCGCAGCCGAATCAGGTGCGCCGTCCCGCACCAGCCACCTGAAAGTCCGTGGCTTGAGCAAGAGCTATGGTGCGCGCCGTATCGTGCACGACGTGTCGCTGGACGTGGCCAGCGGCGAGGTGGTCGGGCTGCTGGGACCCAACGGCGCGGGCAAGACCACGTGCTTTTACATGATCGTGGGCCTGCTCCGTCCCGATGCGGGGAGCATAGACATAGACGGTCATGCGGTGCAGCAGCTGCCCATACACCGGCGCTCTCGGCTGGGCCTGTCGTACCTGCCGCAGGAAGCGTCGATCTTCCGCAAGCTGACCGTGGGCGAGAACGTCCAGGCCGTGCTGGAGCTGCAGCGCGACGCCGCAGGCCGGCGCCTGCGCAAGGACGAGATCGAGCGGCGCCTTGCGCACCTGCTCGAGCAACTGCACGTGTCCGACCTGCGCGATTCACCGGCGCCGTCGCTGTCCGGGGGCGAGCGCCGGCGCGTGGAAATTGCCCGCGCGCTGGCCACGCAGCCGCGTTTCATCCTGCTTGACGAGCCCTTTGCCGGCATCGACCCGATTGCCGTGATCGAGATCCAGCGCATCATTGCCTTTCTCAAGGAGCGCGGCATCGGTGTCCTCATCACCGATCACAACGTGCGCGAGACGCTGGGCATCTGCGACCACGCGATCATCCTCAGCGAAGGCCGCGTCCTGGCCACTGGTACGCCCGCCGAAATCGTTGCCAACCCGGACGTGCGGCGGGTTTATCTGGGCGAGCATTTCCGCTTGTAATGACCTCGCCGCAACCGTCGCTGCGAACGGCGCAACAGCTCAGTCTGGCGCCGCATTTGCAGCAATCGATCCGGTTGTTGCAATTGTCCTCGCTGGAACTGGCCGAAGAAGTCGAGCTCGCGCTCGCGGAAAACCCCTTCCTTGAACGTGATGAAGGCATCATCTTTGCCCATCCCGGAGCCAGCGGCCAGCGCATGACCGCTGACGCGGCGGCCACAGGTGCCGATGCACCCGTGCCGCAGGAGGCGGCCGACGCGGCGGACGCCGCGCTGGCGGACGGCGACTGGCTCGACGGCCTGCCCGGCTCGATCATCCCGCAGGACGCCACGGCGCAGGCATTGGATGCCAGTGCGCCCGAATCGCTGGCCGATCACCTGCGCCTGCAGCTCATCGAGCTGAAGCTGCCGCCGGAAGACGCCGCAGCGCTGCGCTTCCTGATCGGGTCGCTGGACGAGTACGGCTACCTGCCTGATTCGGTGGCGGAACTGGCGGCGACGCTGGTTGACGACAGCGACGACATGGGGCAGTGGCACCAACTGGTGCGGCGCCTGCGCGAGGCGCTTGAGCGCCTGCAGACGCTGGATCCGCCCGGCGTGGGCGCACGGGACCTCGCGGAGTGCCTGCGCCTGCAGTTGCAGCGGCGCCTGCAGGCCGAGCCACCAGGCAGTGCGGCGCGCGTCGGGCTGCAGGCGCTTGCGGCAGTCTGCGAACATGCGCAAGGGCTGGCCTGGCTGGCGACCATGGACCTGCCGGCCATTGCAGCGGCCACGGGCTTGGACGGGCCCGCCGCGCAAGGCATGTTGCGCCTGGTCGGCACGCTGGAGCCCAAGCCCGGCCGGCGCTTTGTCGACGTGCGGCAGCAGGTCATCGTGCCCGACGTGCGCGTCGTGGACCACGGCGCCGGCGCATTGCGGCGCTACGAGGTGCGCCTCACGCGTCACGCGGCACCTGCGCTGCACGTCAATTCGCAGTACGCGGGCGCGCTGGGCGGGTCGGACGCGGGCAGCGTGGCGTTGCAGCAGGCACTGCAGGAGGCGCGCTGGCTGGTCCAGGGGCTGCAGCAGCGCGCCCAGACCATCCTGCGCGTTGCCGATGCCATCGTACAGCGCCAGCGGCGCTTTTTCGAGCACGGCGAGCTGGCGCTGCAGCCGCTGACGCAGGGCGAGATCGCTACGCAACTGGACCTGCATGAATCCACCGTGTCCCGTGCGACCACGTCCAAATACATGGTCACGCCACGCGGCACGCATGAATTCAAGTTTTTCTTTGATTCGGCGGTATCCACCCGCGATGGCCAGACCTCGAGCACGGCGGTCAAGGCGCTGATCCGGCAGCTGGTTGCGGCCGAGGACGCCGCGCATCCGCTCTCGGACGCCCGGGTCTCGGAGCTGCTTGCAGCCGAAGGCATACATTGCGCGCGGCGTACCGTGGCCAAATACCGAGAAGCCCTGCGGATTGCGCCAGCCAGCCAGCGCAGGCAGTCGCGCTGACCGGCGCTTGCCGGCCCGGCGGGCGCGGTACCATAGCCGTAATTTTCCTGCATCCGGGGCTGTCTTCATGCCTGACCTTCGACTTTTTTGCCGCCGCACTTGCGTGGTCGTGCTGGCGCTGTGCGGTTTTTCCCTGGCGCAGGCGCAGGACGCGGCCGAACCGCGATCACGCATTCAAGCCGTGCAGCTGTACCCGGGCAGCGCGATCGTCGAGCGTGCGCTGGCCGTCAGGCCAGGCGCCAGGCAGGCGCAGTTTGTCTGCCTGCCGGCCGGACTGGATGCCGGGCAGCTGCAGGCGCAGGGCAGCGATGGCGTCCAGGTGGGAGAAATATCGGTTCGCGAGCAGCCGCGCAGCCTGCTGGCCGAGCTGTGCCGAACTCCGCTGGATGAACGCATAGACGAGCTGCGGGAGCAGCGCGCCGCGCAGCAGGCGGAACTGGCGGCCATAGACTACGCGATTGGCTTCCTGAAGAGCTTTGAGCAGGGGGACAACCGCGCCGCAGACGTCTCTCCCGAGCAGATCACGGCGGCGGCGCAGGCGCTGCATCGGTCCGGCCTGCAATGGCAGCGCGACCGGCACGCGCTGGAGCGCAAGGTGCAGCAGCTGGACGAGACGCTGAAGCGGCTGCTTGCAGAGCGGGACCGCAGCGGCGGCCCGGACGCGCCGCTGAGCGTGGTCCGGGTCCTGCTGTACGCGCCCATGGGCGGCCAGGTGGCGCTGCGCTACCAGCTGCACGGGCCGAGCTGGCAGCCGGAATACCGCGCCGAGCTGGACACCGATGCCGATCGCCTGCTCCTGACCCGCCTGGCTCGCGTGGCGCAAGACACCGGCGAGGACTGGGCCGACGTGCCGATCACGCTGTCCACTGGCCAGCCGGGAGCGGCCACTTCGGGTCCCTTGCCCAGGCCGTGGCGCCTGGACCTGGAAGACCGCAGCGAGCAGGAGGAAGCTGTGATCCTGCGCAAGTCCGCTGCGCCCGTTGTCAGCATGGCGGCGCCCGCGTCAGCGGGCGACGCTGCCGGGTTCCGCTTTGACACCGCTGTTTTTGACGCGGCATTTGCCACCGAGTTCAAGCCGTCGCAGCGGGTCACGGTGCCCACGGGCGGCGACAGCATCACGCTGACGCTGGGCGAGAGGGAGCTGCCGGCGCACTGGCTGGTGCGCGCGGCACCCGCGCTGGATCCGCACGCCTACCTCATTGCACGCCTGGACGAGCCGCTGGACGGTGTCTGGCCCGCCGGGCCCGTGGCACTTTACCGCAACGCCGCGTTTGTCGGTCACGGCCGCTTCGAGCTGGACCAGATGGCACGGGATGGCCTGGCGTTTGGCCGCGACGAGCGCGTGCGCGTGCGCACCGAGCAGCCCGAGCGCCGCCGCGGCACCAGGGGGCTGATCGGCAGCCGCAACCAGCGCACCGACGAGCGCCGCTACCGGGTTGAAAACACGCATGATGAGACCATTGAGGTCCAGATCCTGGACGCCACACCCGTCTCGCAGAACGACAAGATCAAGGTCCAGTCCGAATACCAGCCGCAGGTGCAGCCCGACTTCTGGCAGGATCGCCGTGGCACGGTCTTCTGGCAGCAGGAGCTGGCCGCTGGGGCCGTTCAGGAGTTTGTCGCCACGCACACCATCACCTGGCCCCGGGACGAGCAGTTGCGCGAACGCTGAGCACGGCTGGCAAAACCGGGTGCATGCAGCCCCTGTTTCCAGATTCCAACCTGCCGCGCTGCGGGATGCCTGCGCCGAGCCCGGCCCGGGCCGCACTTTCCGGGAGCAGCGCGCCGCATGTACGCAGATTCATTCATGACCGAGCAGCACGGCCCGCCCCCGCCGTCCGATGCGCCGCAGCGTGCCAGCGTGCATTTCATGCTTGCGCACCCGGCGCACGCGCTGGCGCTGGGCCTGGGCTCGGGCCTGTCGCCCGTGGCGCCGGGCACCGTCGGCACGCTGTGGGCCTGGCTGTCGTGGCTGCTGCTGGACCGGTGGCTGGGGCCGGTGGCGCTGGGCGTGGTGCTGGCCCTGTCAATTCCCGTGGCCTGGTGGGCCAGCACGGTCACGGCTGAGCACCTGCACTCTCCCGATCCTGGCGCCATCGTCATCGACGAGATCGTGTCCTTCTGGCTCGTGCTGTGGCTGCTGCTGCCCGCCGGCTGGCTGGCGCAGTGCGCGGCCTTTGCGCTGTTCCGCCTGTTCGACGCCATCAAGCCGGGCCCGGTCGGCTGGGCCGACCGGCTGTTCCACGGCAGCAGTGGCTGGCGCAGCGGCTTCGGCATCCTGCTCGACGACCTGGTCGCCGCCGGCTGTACCCTGCTGGTCATGGCGCTGTGGATGACGTGGAGAGTACCTCTATGGACGGCATGATCTGGCCCCCCGCCATCACCGCCGCGACGCAGGAGCTGGCGGCGCAGCTGCTGCCGCGCGGCTGGACCCTGGCCACCGCCGAGAGTTGCACCGGCGGCCTCATCGCCGCCGCCTGCACCGAACTGCCGGGCGCCTCGGACTGGTTCGAGCGCGGCTTTGTCACCTACAGCAATGCGGCCAAGGCCGAACTGCTGGGTGTGCCGGCCGAGCTCATCGTGCGGCATGGCGCGGTCAGCGAAGCCGTGGCGCGCGCCATGGCCGCGGGCGCCGCGCAGCGCGCGGGTACCCGGGTTTCGGTGGCGGTCACGGGCGTGGCGGGTCCCTCGGGCGGCAGCCCCGACAAGCCCGTGGGCACGGTGTGGTTTGGCTGGTGCGTGGGTCAAACCGTCTTCAGCGCGTGCCGCCACTTCGCGGGGGATCGCCAGGCCGTGCGCCTGCAGACGGTGGTGTACGGGCTGGACCGACTCTGCCGCGCGGTCGCGGACGGAGCCGGGGCGCCGTAGCCGGCGGCCCCGGTTCTCGACTCACGGCGCGTCCTGCTTTTTTATCTCGAGCAGGAATTCTTCCAGCACCCGATTGGGCAGGCGGCCACGCCGCGTGATGACGGCGTAGGGGATGCGGCAGAACAGGGCCTGCGGGTTTAGCGCGCGCAATTGCCCGCTTTGCACCCAGCGCGCTGCAAAGTGCTCCGGCAGGTAGCCGATGTAGCTGCCGGTCAGGATGAGGAAGGCCACCCCCTCGCGGTCCCGGGCCGAGGCCGTCTCGTTCAGCGCGCGCTGCAGCTTGCGCCGGGAGGGGGGCAGGGGGTAGAGTGGCTGAACGGCGTCGTAGGTTTTTAACGCTGACTCTCGGAAGGTTTGGTTAGCGCGCTCGTACAGTGGGTGGTCGGCTGCGCAGTATAGGTAGACCGTTTCGTCATACAGTGAGACATATTCCAGCGCCCTGATTTTCTTGATGAGTGGCACCACGCCCACTTGGAAGTGTCCGTTGATCACGCTGCGCTCCACCTCGCCAGCGGGACCCATGTGGATGCTGATGTGAATCTCGGGCCCGCGCCGCTTGATCGCGGACAGCGCATTGCTCACGTACATCTGCGGGATGGTGACGAGGTTGTCCGTGATGCCGATGTTGAGCTCGCCGCGCAGCACCGCGTGCAGGCTGTTGATCTGCGTCCGGAAGGCCTCCATGGAGGCCAGCAGGTGCAGGCTGGCTTCGTACACCTCCTTGCCCTCCTCGGTCAGGGCAAACCCGGCGCGGCCGCGCTGGCACAGCGTCAGCCCCAGCCGAGTCTCCAGGTTGCCCATGTGGATGCTGACGGTGGAGGCCGTGATGCGCAGTGCTGCTGCTGCCGCGGCGAAGCCGCCGTTCTCCACTACGGCCCGGAACACCTGGATCAGCTTCAGGTCGGCCGCGCCGATACGGGTGACCGGGCGCTTGGTCCTTGTCCGTGCGACGACGGCGCCTTCTGTTGGTTGTTTTGACATTTGTCAATCTGAGAGTTGATAGATTGATATTGATAAGTCTAAGCGCTTGCCTGATACTGACGCAAACAAGTCGACGGGGCGCGTCAAGCAGGTGCACCCAAACGACAGGGCGAGGGGACCGGTCAGGCAAGGTTCACAAGGGAACGGTTCACCCTCGGTTGACGAGACGCGTGTTCTTGATTTCATGATGAAAGAGGACCCATGATGTCTGAAGTTGCTACAGCTGATCCGGCTTTGAAGGATCGCGTCAAGCGCGACGACCGTGCGCATGTTTTCCACACCTGGTCGGCGCAGGCGGAGATCGACCCCTTGCCGGTGGCCGGTGCGCAGGGCTCGTACTTTTTTGACTACGACGGCAAGCGCTACCTGGACTTTGCCTCCCAGCTCGTGTACTCCAACTTGGGGCACGGCCACCCGCGCCTGGTGCAGGCCATCAAGGCGCAGGCCGACAAGCTGCCGGTGATTGCACCGGCCTTTGCCAACGAAGTGCGCTCGGAGGCCGCGCGCGCCATTGCCGAGGTGGCCGGTGGCCACTTTGCCAAGGTCTTCTTCACCAACGGTGGTGCCGACGCCAACGAGCACGCCATCCGCATGGCGCGCCTGCACACCGGGCGCGTCAAGGTCATGTCCTTTTACCGCAGCTACCACGGCGCCACCAGCGGCGCCATCGCCCTCACCGGCGACCCGCGCCGCTGGGCCAACGAGGCCACCGCCATGTCGCACGTGGCGCACTTCTGGGGCCCCTATCCCTACCGCTCGCCCTTTTACGCCAGCAGCCCCGAGCAGGAAACCGAGCGCGCGCTGCAGCACCTGCGCAACGTCCTCATGGTCGAGGGCCCCGAGACCGTGGCGGCCATCATCATGGAAACCGTCGTTGGCACCAACGGCATCCTGGTGCCCCCGCCCGGCTACCTGGCCGGCGTGCGCCAGGTCTGCGATGAATACGGCATCGTCATGATCGCCGACGAAGTCATGGCCGGCTTTGGCCGCTGCGGCCACTGGTTCGGCGTGCAGCACTGGGGCGTGCAGCCGGACCTCATCACCTTCGCCAAGGGCGTCACCTCCGGCTACGTGCCGCTGGGCGGCGTCGTCATCTCGGACGCCATCGCCAGCACCTTCGACCACCGCGCCTACCCCGGCGGCCTCACCTACTCCGGCCACCTGCTGGCCTGCGCCGTGGCCATCGAGTCCATCAAGACCCTGCGCGAGGAAAACGTGCTGGAGCACGTGCGCAGCCTCGGCCAGGACGTCATCGGCCCGGGCTTGCAGGCCCTGGCCGACAAGCACCCCAGCGTGGGCGAAGTGCGCGGCCTGGGCGTGTTCTGGGCCATAGAGCTGGTCAAGGACCGCAACACGCGCGAGCCGCTGGTCCCCTTCAACGCCAAGGGCGAGGCGGCCCGGCCCATGAACGAATTCAAGCAGGTGTGCATGGACAACGGCCTGTCCCCGTTCGTGCACTTCAACCGCACCCACGTCTCGCCGCCGTGCACCGCCACCGCAGACGAGATCAGGCAAGGGCTGGAGATCCTGGATGAGGCGCTCAGCGCCGCCGACAAGCACTACGTCGGCTGAACGCCCGCACGATCCCGCCCATTCATTGACCCAATCCACAGGAGAGAACCCAAGTGACAAGCACAGTACAAGACCGCCCGGCCATCAAGCCCTACGTGGTCTCGCACTACATCAACGGCCAGGTGGTTGCCGGCCACGGCAGCCGCTCCGCCGACATCTACAACCCCGCCCTGGGCGAGCCCGTGGGGCGGCTCAACCTGGCCAACCGGCAGGACATCAACGACGTCGTGGCCGCCGCCAAGAAAGCCTCGGCCGCGTGGGCCGACACCGGCGTCATCCGCCGCTCCAAGGTCCTGTTTGCCATGCGCGAGCGCATGATCGCCCGCACCGATGAGATGGCGCGGGCCATCACGCGCGAGCACGGCAAGGTGCTCTCGGACGCCAAGGGCGAAATTGGCCGCGCTATAGAAACCGTGGAATTCGCCTGCGGCATCCTGGAGCAGCTCAAGGGCGGCTACTCCGACCAGGTCGCCAGCGACATCGACGTCTTCTCCATACGCCAGCCACTGGGCGTCATCGCCGGCATCACCCCCTTCAACTTCCCGGTCATGGTGCCCATGTGGATGGCCCCGGTGGCCATCGCCTGCGGCAACGCCTTCATCCTCAAGCCCTCCGAGCGCGACCCCTCGGCCTCACTCATGCTCGCCCAGATGTGGCAGGAGGCCGGCCTGCCCGACGGCGTCTTCAACGTGCTGCAGGGCGACAAGGAGGCGGTGGACGGGCTGCTCACGCACCCGGACGTGGATGGCATCTCATTCGTGGGCTCCACCCCCATCGCCAAGTACGTGCACGAGACTGCGCTGGCGCACGGCAAGCGCGTACAGGCGCTGGGCGGCGCCAAGAACCACGCGCTGGTCATGCCCGACGCGGACATGGACCTGGCCGCCGAGCACATGAGCGCGGCCGCCTTTGGCTCCGCTGGCGAGCGCTGCATGGCCATCTCCGTGGGCATCGCCGTGGGCAGCGCCGCCGACATCCTGGCCGAGAAGCTACGCGAGCAGGCCAACAAGGTCGTGGTGCAGGACGGCATGCACCCGGACTCGGACATGGGCCCGCTGGTCACGCGCGCCTCGCAGGAGCGCGTCAAGCGCATCATCGGCGAGGCCGAGGCCGCCGGCGCCAAGCTCGTGGCCGACGGCCGCAACATCCAGGTCCAGGGGCGCGAGCAGGGCTTCTTCGTTGGCCCCACGGTCATAGACGAGGTCAAGACCGACATGAGCGCCTACACCGAGGAGATCTTCGGGCCGGTGCTGGTCATCCTGCGCGTGCCCACGCTGGCTGCGGGCATAGAGCTGATCAACGCCAACCCCTATGGCAACGGCACGGGCATCTTCACCAGCTCGGGGGCTGCCGCGCGCGAGTTCCAGCGCCGCATCAAGGTGGGCATGGTGGGCATCAACGTGCCGGTGCCGGTGCCGGTGGCCTGGTACAGCTTTGGCGGCTGGAAGGATTCGCTCTTTGGCGACTACCACATCTATGGCGCCGACGGCGTGCGCTTTTGCACGCGCAAGAAGGTAGTTACACAGCGGTGGCCGGAACTTCACGGAGAAATCAAGGCCTCCTTCGATTTCCCAAGTCATTAGACTTCAAGAATTGAGTGTTGAACTCAAATTTAACAGCGACTCTCTATTCGGCAAGTGGAATTGGTGTCTATTTTTGAATAAATCTATTGTGCGTCACTCTTACAGTTGTACGTTTAAATCAAATTCGTCAGAAAACTATCCGAAGCCTACAATGCTTATATCTCATTGACTTTTCGGGCTTGCTTTATTTGAGAGCGGGATAAACGCTCTATTCATGAGAATTCAGCCATCAATATAAAATGAAAGCACCTAATTTTAAATATGTAGCCCCATCCACATTGGATGCCGCAGTGGAAATATTAAATGATTCCGAACACCAGGTCCAGCTTTTAGCTGGTGGTCAGAGTCTTTTGCCTGCGCTCAATATGAGGCTGCAGGCTCCGGATATTTTGTTGGACATCAAGAATTTGCAATCCTTATATGGTATTGACTTCGTTGGCGACTCAGTTGTTCGTGTTGGTTCCTTGACACGTCATCGTGATTTAGAGGATTCTCCAATAATTGCCAAATCCGTGCCGCTACTCGCTCGCGCAATCAAACACGTTGCACACCCTGCCATTAGGAATCGCGGAACAATTGGTGGAAGTGTGGCTTTAGGCGATCCTGCTGCAGAACTTCCCGCATGCGTTGTCGCACTGGATGCCAACATCGGCGTCACAGGTCCGGCCGGCGAAAGAGTTATCAAAGCATCCGATTTTTATCATGGCTTATTCCACAATGATCTTGGAGTTGGCGAAATAATCACTCATTTCGATTTTGAAATCGATAAACCGGGATGGTATTCTGGTTTTGACGAAATAACCCGTCGGAGAGGTGATTTTGCAACCGTGGGGCTGGCGGCGCGTATTAATCTCGTCGGAGATACTATAGATAATGGAAAAGTGATCTTTTTCGGAGTAGGGGAGTTTCCTGTTTCTGCTAAGAGAACATGGGAATCAATGGTGGGGCAAACATTGACCAAAAATCTCATAACAGCGTCTCAGCATATTTTATCGGAAGATATTGATCCTCAGGGCGATATTGTGGCGTCTTCGCATATGCGGAGTCGGCTTGCAAATATCTTATTCAAGAGAGTGATGGATGACATCATTCAACAGAAGGAGGCATCTAAATGACTCTAGTGAAAATCAAGCTCGCAGTTAATGGTGAGCGAATAGAAGCGGAAATTGAACCTCGACTTAATTTAGCCGATTTCCTTCGACAGCGTCTTGAACTGACAGGTACGCACGTCGGCTGCGAACATGGAGTGTGTGGAGCGTGTACGATTAGATTAAACGGAGACATTGCGCGTTCTTGTATCACACTTGCTGTCCAGGCGGATGGGGCAAACGTTGAAACAATCGAAGGACTAGTGACGTCAGAAGAACTAAAAAATTTACAAGACGAATTTTACAAGAAAAACGCTCTACAGTGCGGTTTTTGTACGCCGGGGATGCTAATAACTGCAGCAGAGTTGCTTAAGAAAAATCCAAAGCCAACACGCAATCAGATTCGGGAATATTTATCCGGTAATTATTGCCGATGTACCGGATATCATTCTATTGTTGATGCAATAGAAGCCGTTTCGCTGACGAGAGGGTCGAACGATGTCTAATATTTCTCATATTGATTTGCCAAATAGTTATATAGGGCGCAGCGTACCGCGTCCGAATGCGCGCCGTCTTTTGGAGGGGCGAGGAAGATTTACAGATGATTTAAAACTGCCAAGAATGCTCCATGTGGCGTACTACCGCAGTCCTTATGCACATGCCGTTATTAAAAATATAGACTTAACAAAGGCAATTGAGTTGGATGGAATAGTTGCCGTAGTTAAAGGAGAGGATCTCGTCAAATATTGCGATCCATGGATCGGGGTCCTTTCTCATTTCCCTGGTATGAAGTCGCCCCCTCAGTTCGCTCTTGCTATTGATAGGGTGTTATGGCAGGGCGAACCGATAGTCGCGGTGGTAGCCGAGAGCCGAGCGTTGGCCGAGGATGCAATTGAGCATATAGAGGTTGAATTCGAGGCTCTAGAGCCAGTCGTGAACCCTGAAACGGCCTTGGAGCCTGATACGCCAATAATTCACCGTGAGCTAGGTAGTAATTTGATGTTCACGGCTGACGTAAATTCAGGTAATATCGACGAAGCATTCAATCGCGCAGACATTGTAATTGAAGAGACATTCCATTATCCTCGTCACACGTGTGTGTCCTTGGAGCCTCGCGTGATCCTAGCGGATTATGATCGAAGCGAAGAAAGATTGACGGTTTATGCCTCAACTCAAACTCCCTATCAAATGCAGGATATATATAGTCGGCATTTGAAAATCCCTGAGGAAAATGTGCGTGTAATAGCGAACGATGTTGGTGGCGCGTTCGGAATGAAACTGCATGTATACGGCGATGATCTTGCGACGTGTGCGCTGTCTAAAATGCTGGGGCGGCCAATTAAATTTACTGCAGACAGACTCGAATCCTTTGTCACGGATGTTCATGCGCGCGATCATAGAATTTCAGCACGTATCGGAGTGACAGCAGAAGGCGATATTCTGGGGATGGATATTGATGATCTTACAGGAGTCGGTGCATATTCGGCATATCCGAGGACCAGTGTTGTAGAAGGAGCCCAAGTTATTCGAATTATGGGAGGACCTTACCGATTTAACAATTATCGAGCGAAGTTGAATGTCGTTTTTCAAAATAAGAATATTATGTCTCAATATCGAGCTGTTGGACATCCGATAGCGTGCGCCGTGACCGAGGCGATGATCGATCGTGCGGCAGCAAAGGTCGGCATTGATCCAGTTGAGATGAGAAAGAAAAACTATGTGACGAGTGAAATGTATCCGCATACGTCTCCGACAGGTTATTGGTTTGAGGAATTATCTCATTATGAATGTCTCGACAGATTGCTGGAGTTGATGAACTATACGGCATTAAGAGCAGAACAAACTGAATGCAGAAAAAATGGTGTTTGGAGAGGGATTGGGTTTGCAGCGTTTGTGGAGATAACAAATCCGGGGCCGGCATTCTATGGCGTGGGTGGTGCAAGAATATCGTCTCAAGATGGATGTGTACTCAGATTGGAGCCATCTGGACGGGTACGCTGCATGATTAGTGTCAACGAACTTGGGCAGGGCACGGAAACTGTGATTGCTCAAGTGGTCGCCAGTACTTTGGGGATCCCGCTGGATCAGGTCCGTGTCATTACGGGAGACACCGAGACAACACCACATGGAGGAGCGGCATGGGCTTCGAGAGGCGCCGGCATCGGTGGAGAGGTAGCTATGCTTGCCGCGTCTAGCTTGCGGAAGAACATTTTGAAATTAGCTGGAACTATTCTCCAGGCAGCCCCGGATTCTCTCGATATATATGATGGAAATGTAGTTGATCATAAAGATAGGACCGAGAGACTATCCGTTTCAGAAGTGGCACGGATAGGGTATTTTCGACCTGATACTCTACCTGAAGATTTTCAGGCTAATTTGAATGTCATCGAACATTATGTTCCAAGAAAACAACCGTTTGCGTTTACGAATGGAATTCAAGGTTCTTATCTCGAGATAGATCGGGACACTGGAATTGTGAAATTGTTGAAGCATTGGGTTGTCGAGGACTGTGGAAGAGTCCTTAATCCGATGTTAGTGGCGGAGCAGATTCGTGGTGGTGTTGTCCAAGGTATTGGTCCCGCTCTTTTTGAAGAATGCGTCTATGATGAAAATGGCCAGATGATAAGCGGCACGATGGCAGATTATCTCGTTCCGATGGCAAACGAGATGCCAGATATCGTGGTGGATCATATCGAAACCCCAACTCAATTGCAGGAATTAGGTGTGAAAGGTGTTGGTGAAGCAGGGACTGCTGGCGCATCGGCTGCTGTGTTGAACGCAGTTAACGACGCATTGACTCCTTTTGGCGCGGTTGTAACTACGATGCCTATAACACCAGAAAGAATTGTTGAGGCTATTGAGAAAAAGGAGATGTCAACACATGAACTAATGAATTGAGATTAAAACTATTAATAAATTAAGTGTAGAGATTATAAGGCAACAAGTATGAGAAATTCGAGAAGACAGATTATAAAAACGATTGGTGCAGGTGGTTTAGGCATAGTTGTTCCAGCCATTTCAATTAAATCGGTGTTCGGACAGCAAAGTCAGAATATCAAAATTGGTTTTCCTACACCGTTGACTGGTCCTTTTTCTGCGGAAGCGAAAGATCAGGTGCAAGCTGCTCAGCTGGCAATCAAGCATTTCAATGAGAACGGAGGACTTAATGGTCGAATGGCTGAACTTCTGGTCAGGGACGATAAGCTGAAACCTGGAGAAGCAGCGACCAGAACGTTGGAATTGATAGAAAATGATAAAGTTGATTTTCTTGTAGGCGCGTTATCTGCCTCTGTTCAGCTGGCGGTAAACGAAGTCGCAAAAGCTCGTGGCGTCATCTATAACTCAATTAGTCAGTCCGATGCCATAAATGAATCTTCAGATTTCAGTAAATATACCTTTCACGAAGCGCTGAATCCTCATATGACGGCGGGAGCTGTTGGGCGACATGTTTTTAAGAAAGGTCAGAAAATTGCCTTTTTAACTGCCGACTATGCCTATGGCCACGAGATGGTAAATGGGTTCAAAAATGTGGCGGAAGAAATGGGTTTGACGGTGTTAGCTGATATACGACATCCAGCTGGCGCCACAGATTATTCTATCTTTTTGCCACGAATTCAGAACTTGCGCCCTGATGTGTTGGCGATTTGTAATTTTGGTAGAGATCAATTAAACTCAATAAAACAAGCTACCTCGTTTGGATTAAAAAAACAGATGCAAATAGTCGTACCAGTCTTATTGTACAACCAACGGTTGGCTGGGAGCCCAGACGCATTTGAAGGTGTGATTGGAGCTGCAAATTATCATTGGACGCTGGAAGAGCAGTCGGATTCTGCTAGAAAATTCAATGATGCATACCGCAAAGAATATGGTGGAGCAGTACCCTCTGATTATGGCGCTTATGGTTATGTTGGCGTTAAAACGATCTTGGATGCTGTTTTGAAAGTTGAAAGTACTGCCGCGGATGACGTAATCGCTGAGCTAGAGGCAATGAAATATGATTATTATAAAGGTGTTCAATATTTTAGAAAATGTGATCATCAATCAGTACAGCCAATTTTAATTATTAGCTCTAAAAAAGAATCTGAGATGCGCAATGAGTTTGATGTTTTTGATATCCTTGAGGTGCAAGAAGGGTCAGAGGATGTCCTGAGGAGTTGTAACGAACTCGGCTTGGCTTAATTTTCACTAAAAATAAGTAGACGTTGCAAAAAGTCAGATCATAATATAAATTATTTCCTAAATGAGTATGATGATTATATGGTAAACATATAACTAGATCTGACTTTTGCTATTGAGTTAAGGCGACGCATATCTCAAAATTGATAAATCTATGCTGAAATTAATCAGTAGTCTTCGATCAGGTGCGCGATGGGAGTAATTTTGATGAGGAACATATGACATTAGATCTTTTGTTGCTCCAGTTGTTTACTGGGGTAGCTCTTGGGGCAATTTATATTCTGTTGGCAGTTGGCTTGTCACTGATCTTCGGCTTATTAACGGTAGTTAATTTTGCGCATGGTGCCTTCTATATGGTCGGAGCTTATGTCGGTGTGGCTGTTTTATTGAGCGGTGGAAATTTCTGGTTGGGGATATTAGCGGCTCCGCTGGTAGTTGGGGCGCTGGGTTGCGTAACGGAAAGATGGCTGATCAGGCCGTTGTATGGGCGCGGGATAGATTATCCAATTTTGTTGACTTTTGGGCTTTCTTATGTGCTCTTGGACCTTATTAGGATGTTGTTTGGCGTGGAAGGGATTCCACTGGAAGTTCCAGGATCTCTAGAAGGCGCGGCGGATCTTGGATTTGGATATTTTCCGTTATATAGATTATTTGTAATTGCTATCTGTGCGGTATTGCTGTGGTTACTTTGGCTCCTGCTTGAACGAAGCACCTTGGGGTTGGTGATTAGAGCAGGAGCCAGAGATCCCGAAATGGTGAGAGTGTTGGGGGTTGATGTGGATCGAATCAGATTGCTGGTCTTTGGTCTTGGGACTGGAGTTGCGGCGCTAGCAGGAATTTTGGCTGCGCCTATGAGAAGTGTTACTCCTGAGATGGGAATTCCAGTTTTGGTTGAGGCTTTTGTTGTAACGGTGGTTGGCGGTATGGGGTCATTAAGTGGCGCTGTGGTGGCGGGGCTGTTGGTTGGAGTGATCGCAAGTATCGTCTCCTTGTTTTATCCAGAGATGTCAGAAATGTCAATGTTCTTTATTATGGCGCTGGTTTTGTTGATTCGTCCTCAAGGTATATTCGGACGCGCAGGCTTTTTGGAATAAATTTTGTTTACAGTGGAGTAAATCTTGTTCAAAAAGAAACTGTATTGAAAAGGAACATGTGTGAGACAAATATTACACGATTGGGGTTTGCGCTATCGAACAATTTTTACCGGCATCAGTTTAGCGCTTCTGCCATTTATAACACCACACGACGCTCTTGCAACAAATATCCTCATATTTGGTCTGTTTGCGGTAGGATTTAATTTATTATTCGGCTATCTCGGTCTGTTATCCTTTGGCCATGCAGCCTTTTTTGGGGGGGGAGCCTATGGAGCTGGTCTTGCAATAGCTCATTTGGATATGGGATTTTTGGGTGCTGTTTGTTTTGGCGTTTTACTTGCAACTGGATTATCCATAATAATTGGAATCTTTGCGATCAGATCAAAAGGTATATATTTCGCAATGATAACACTGGCGCTGGCGCAGCTGGTGTATTATGTCTTCTTCCAGATGACAAGCCTAACTGGCGGAGAAAACGGGCTACGAGGAATAACAGTAAAATCTATCGATCTCGGTTATTATTCAATTAATTTGCTAAATTCCAAAGAAAAATATTATTTCTTATTTATTTTTGTCTTTTTGGCGCTTGCATTGGTGTCCAGAATTCTTAAATCTCCTTTTGGTGGAGCAATAGAAGCTATTAGAGAAAATGAGAATCGAGCAGTGGCGTGCGGTTATAATGTCAAAGTGACTAAATATATTGCATTTTGTATTTCTGGCGGATTTTGTGGGCTTGCTGGAGCGTTATATGCGCTACATATATCAATTGTCCCGATCGATATTTTGCACTATCAGACGTCCGGTATGGTTGTTATGATGGCGTTGCTTGGTGGCATGGGTTCGTTTTTTGGGCCCTTTATTGGGGCAGCGATATTTTTGCTGATCGAAGATGTCGTGGGTGTTTGGACTTCTTATTGGCAATTGGTGGCCGGAGTAGTATTTATTCTATTTGTGTTGTATTTCCCGAAAGGCATCTGGGGTAGCTTGGTAGATTGGGCACGAAGATGACAAAGAACGTAATATTAAGAGTGGAAGGGCTCACCAAAAAATTCGGGAAATTCGTGGCGTTGGAAAATGTGAATGTCAGTTTTCCAGAAGGTCAATTGACAGCAATAATTGGTCCTAATGGCGCCGGCAAGAGCACATTTTTTAATTTGATTTCCGGTGAAATTAGCCCTAGCCGAGGGAAAATATATTATTACGATCGTGATATTACGGACGTACCCCAATATAAATTTTCTAAGCTTGGCATTGCAAAATCTTTTCAAATAACGAATATTTTCCCGGAATTGTCGACGTTGGAGAATGTTCGAATCGCGATTCAAGCGATGCATAGCAAGTATCAACTTTGGAAGAATCGGAACGAGCTGAGTTCCTTGCGAGACGAAGCGTACGATTTACTTGGTGTGGTTGGCTTACAAGATAGAGCAAAACGTAGAGCCGATACACTTGCGCATGGGGAACAACGCTCATTAGAAATTGCGATTGCGCTGGCTTGTAACCCGAGGCTTCTGCTTTTGGATGAGCCGACAGCTGGGATGAGTCCGGAAGAGACGGTGGATTTGATGGATCTGGCTACTAAGTTGGCGGTAGATCGGACTATTTTAATCGTTGAGCACAAGATGAAATTGATAATGGGGATCAGTCACCATCTTGTGGTGTTTCATCAGGGGAAACTGCTTGCAGAGGGTTCGCCCGACGAGGTAAGAAATAATGACGATGTCAAGAGAGTCTATCTTGGGAGTCGATGAATATGTTGGAAGTGGAAGATTTGCACGCGTGGTACGGAAGAAGTCATGTGTTACAGGGAATTAATATTAGAGTCCAACGAGGTGAAATTGTAGCGCTGATCGGTCGTAACGGTGCAGGAAAGACGACAACCCTTAAAGCAATTATGGGATTAATTGATAAAGTTAAAGGGAAGATGTTGTTTGTTGGGGAAACTCTTGATGAAAGGGTAAAAACTCATCAGCGTTTTCGAATGGGCTTGGGCTATGTGCCAGAGGAGCGACGAATCATACCTGGATTAACAGTATATGAAAATCTGAGGTTGGGTATTTTATATGCTGCCAATAAAGCAGACGAAAAGGAAATACTTGCTGATATGCTGAAACAATTTCCTCGACTGGGAGAAAGAGTGTCGCAAGAAGCGGTGACGATGTCGGGAGGGGAGCAACAGTTGTTGGCAATTGCAAGAGCTATGGTGTCGAAACCTAAATTGATAGCACTAGATGAGCCTTCTGAAGGAGTTATGCCTACATTGGTGGATGAAATGTTTCAGATCTTTGAGAGTCTAAAAAGAGAGGGCGTAGGGATATTATTAGTCGAACAAAATGTTGAATTGACGCTAGAAATTGCGGACAGAGTCTATATTGTTGACCAAGGCGAGGTGGTGCATCATGGTACGGCCGCTGACTTAAGTGCAGATAAGGAAATTCAGGAGCGATATTGTTCAGTGTAGGTGTAGATGTAGATTCTACGAATGGCTCTTAGGTTAAAGGAGAGGATAATCATGGAATTGCAAGGCTCGCGAGAACTTGCCGTGACACGACAGCAGGCTTGGGATGCACTGAACGATCCGGAGGTGCTCAAGGCCTGCATTCCGGGCTGCAGTAGCATTGAAGCAACGGGCGAAAACGCCTACGATCTGGTCAATGCCATCAAGATCGGCCCCGTGTCGGCCAAGTTCAAGAGCACCATCACGCTGTCGGACATCAACGCTCCCGTGAGCTATACCCTCGATTTCGAGGGCAACGGCGGCGCTGCCGGGTTTGGCAAGGGAACCGCCAAGGTTGCCCTGCAGAAGCAGGGCGCCGGCTGTGAACTGAACTACGACGTGACCGCCACAGTGGGCGGCAAGGTGGCGCAAGTGGGGCAACGACTCATTGATGGCGTGGCCAAGTCCATGGCGGAGAAGTTCTTCACCAATTTTGACGAGGAGATGCAGCGTCGCCATCCGTCATCAGAAGCTGCGGACGGCCAGGGGCCAGCGCCGGACGCGGTGGACGCTGCTGCAACTCCCGCAACGAGCGAGGCCGCACCACCAGGCCAGCCCAAGTCGGGCATGCCGGTCTGGGTTTGGGTGGTGCTGGCGATCGTTGTTGTCATCGCCATTTATCTGCTGGCCAGTTGAGCCCCGAACAGAAGGAGCATGCGAGCCTCGTTGGCTGGACGCTGAGGTGCAAATCATGGAAAACCTGGATCTGACGGTGTTGCGCGCGGTGCGCGACTGGCGCAAGGAGGGCAAGCACGCGATGCTGGCCACCGTGGTGCAAACCTTTGGTTCGTCGCCACGCCCGGTCGGTTGTGTCATGGCCATGCGCGAGGATGGGCTCGTCAAGGGCTCGATTTCCGGTGGCTGTCTGGAGGACGACCTGATCGCGCGCTACACGCAGCCCGGAGCCAAGGATCCCTTGCCGCGCACCGGTCCGCCGCGCGTCGAGAAATACGGCATCACCTCCGAGGAAGCACACCGCTTCGGGCTGCCCTGTGGTGGCAGCCTGCAGATCCTGCTCGAGTTTGACCCCGATGCGCAATCCATGGACGAGCTCATGCAAGCGCTGGACGCGGGAAAGCTGGTACGCCGGTGTCTGAACTTGAAGGACGGCAGCGTCCGCATCGAGGAAACCGACGAGCCCGACGAGTTGTCGATTAACGCCGAGGAACTGGTCAATACTTTCGGACCGGAGTATCGCATGCTGCTCATCGGCGCGGGTCAGATGAGCGAATACCTGGCCAGCATAGCGCAGATCTGCAACTTCGCCGTTACCGTGTGCGACCCGCGCGACGAATACCGCGGTGACTGGAGCGTGCCGGGCGTGAAGGTGGTTTCAACCATGCCCGACGATACCGTCGCAGCCTTTACCCCCGATGCTCGCAGCTGCGTCATTGCGCTCACGCACGATCCCAAGCTGGACGACCTGGCGCTGCTGCAAGCGCTAGACACACCGGCCTTTTATGTCGGCGCTATCGGCAGCCGGCGCAACAATAGCCAGCGCCGCCAGCGCATGATCGAATACCTCGAGCAGACCGAGGAGAGCCTGAAGCAGCTGCGCGGCCCAGTCGGCATCTACATCGGCAGCAAGACGCCAGCGGAAATTGCCGTCAGCGTGATGGCAGAAGTGCTGGCCGTGAAAAATGGCGTGCCGCTGGGTCGTGCCATGGACGTGGCCGAAGTCAAGAACGCGCTGGGCCTGCCCGATGGTGAAACGTCTTGCTTTGTCCCGATCAGCAACGAGCCTCAGCTACGCCCTGCAAAGCCCCTTCGGTAGCAGTAAACTGTATGCAAGCACAGTCACTACAGAGGTGCACACCATGCCCATGAACTCAATCCAGTTCCAACACGGCCTGTCCTTGCCTGAGTTCTTTGAGCGCTACGGCACCGAGCAGCAGTGCATCGCCGCACTGGAGCAGGTACGCTGGCCCGATGGCTTTGTCTGCCCGCGCTGCCAGGGCACCTCGTGTAGCCGCATTCGGACGCGTACCCACCCCTTGTACCAGTGCTGCAGCTGTCGCCACCAAAGCTCGCTCACGGCCGGCACCGTGCTGCAGGCCACTAAGCTGCCACTGACCCAGTGGTTCTTTGGCTATGTATCTGATCGGGCAGGCCAAGAGCGGCATCTCGGCGCTGTCGCTGGCACGCCAGCTTGGGGTGAGCTACCCCACCGCCTGGCTGCTGCACCACAAGCTCATGGCCGCCATGGTGGCCCAGCGCGACGCACTCTATACGCTGCACGGAGACATCCAGGTCGATGATGCCTATCTGGGCGGGGAGCTGCCAGGAGGCAAGGCAGGCCGGGGCTCGCAGAACAAGCAGTCCTTTGTGGCTGCGCTCTCGCTTGAGCAGGGTCGGCCGCGCTACGTCAAGTTCACGCCGGTGGCCACTTTCAGCGCGGCCGCCATAGAGCAGTGGGCCAGCAAGAATGTACACATCGGCTCGACGGTGTACTCCGACGGGCTGGCCTGCTTTGCCGCGGTGGCCAAGCTGGGCTGCACCCATCAGCCCACAGTGGTGGGCGCACGCAAGCCCCGGGACTTGCCCCAGTTCAAGTGGATAAACACGGTGTTGGGCAACTTGAAGATGAGCTTGAGCGGCAGCTTTCATGCGTTTGACTTGCACAAGTATGCCGCTCGCTATTTGGCGGCATTCACCTGGCGCTTCAATCGCCGTTTCAATTTGCGTGCGCTGACCGCGCGCTTGCTCGTGGCTGCCGCCACTTGCGGGCCCCGGCCTCAGCGGGTCATCCGGCTGGCAGCTGAGGATGCTTGCTAATCAGGATGGATTTTGCAACTTGAGAATCCAATTATAACGGCATAAAAAATCGAATTATTAGCGCTCAATTAGATTTGAGAAAACCAACAAGAATAAAAATCTCCACATATTCGCTTTGCGCCATATGACAGACTTGATTTCAATTTCATGATTATTTTATAAAATACATAAATGGATTATTTTGGCTGATACTGATATGAATGGGGAAAATGAGAATCCTGCTAACTCTATATTTCGATTGAAGCCGGAGGGAGTCGCTCCACTTGATAAGTTATTCAAGATAGATATTCACCTCAAGGTGCCGATGTTCACAGTTCATTCGGCTTACGTGCCTGAAGTTGATCCTGATTACCATTTTGACCCTAATGCGACAAAATCGATTCTCGCTGCTTTCTCGCATAATTTGCGACTCTTAATTACCGGTCGGCATGGCACAGGAAAATCCTCACATATTCAACAAGTTGCGGCTAGATTGAACTGGCCGTGCATTCGGATTAACCTGGATGGACATTTGAGCAGGAGTGATTTTCTAGGACGCAATACGATTGTCATTGAAAATGATAAACAAGTTACAAGATTTCAAGAAGGATTGCTCCCTTGGGCAATGCAAAATCCCGTTGCACTGATTTTAGATGAATATGATGCCGGTCAACCAGATTTTCTATTTATCTTGCAGCAAGTTCTTGAACCGCGAGGGTGTCTTACATTACTAGAAACTAATAAAATAATTCGACCTAATCCGTATTTCAGATTATTTGCTACTGCAAATACGCTCGGTCTTGGAGATGAAACTGGATTATATCATGGAACACAGCAAATTAATCAAGCACAATTAGATAGATGGAATATTTTTTTGGAATTGAATTATTTAAATCCCGCTGATGAATTAAAAGTTTTGATTTCGAAAGTGCCCCTTTTTAATAATGCTGAGAATATAAATATCGCCAAAAGATTGATTGCATTCGCTAACATGACTCGATCTGGGTTTGCGGAGGGAGATATCGCGCTGGCGATGTCTTTGCGAACGGTTTTATATTGGGCTCAGAATATCCTGTACTTTGATGATTTGACTGATGCATTTCGAGTGACGTTTTATAATAGATGTGAGAAAATGGATAGAAAAATAATTGCTGAATATTATCAACGTTGTTTTGATGTTGAGATATAATAACAAGAATTCGTATTGTAAAAATTGACCGATGTTAAGATTGTGATTATTGTGATCTGGATGATTAAAAGGGGTTTTGTAGTAATTGCATGATGAAGCGGATGGAGGTTGATTGCTAGCAAGGCCTTTGCCAAGAAGCACAGGCTAATGCACAAGCAGGTGGCACTGCGGGGGAGCGGCAAATGAAGTTTTGGACCGAACTAATAGTGTTGTTGAGCTACACCAGGTCACGGCAGAACTTGCTCTGGAGGGCACGTTTGAAGCGGCTGATGCCACGTTGTTGATCAAAGTCGACACCTGAAGATGAGCACTGCGGATGGTACCGACCCACTAGCGCTGTGTCTAACTCGACTGAGAACAGCTAACTGCGGGATGCTGAATTCTAGGATTATGAAAAGTGTAAACGGCTAAGAAAACATAATTAGCGAGCAGTGCCTTGGATGCAGACTCCAGACTAGTTCATACCAAGACGACTATGCTAGTCAATTCCCATAACATCACCGAAGAGCAAGAGCTGCTATACGATATTACAAATGAAATATTTGTGCATACTCGAGCAACTCGGGCGCGCATGAACTCTACGAGATCTAGCGTACAGACTCGGATGGACGTGGGTATGCGTTCATGATAACGGATAAAAAATGGAGCTGGTCAAGGCTCTAAAGCTTGCCACACTCATAACGGTTCAGGGCGTACCAGGGCGCGTATCCTCTTCGAGAAGGAGCGATCGTATCATCTCATCAAGTACCAACCCGGCCATGTCGAAGTGTGCTATCAAGATCTGGCCAGGAAGGCGGCCCAAATGTATCCGCCGTTTACGCTAGCCAGTCTGTGGACAACGTGTAAGTAGGTCGTGCGATGAAAGATATACTTGCACTTGAAATGAAGCGAGATGGTGAGGTTAAACGCTAGATCGGGTAATGTGTTACGGTATTGATATTAATCTATCATATATATCAATAACTTCGGTCCGGCTTGAATGGTTGAGTTGTCCTTAATTATAAGATAACGGAAGCGGCACGGCATTGGTTACGTACGCCATGCCATTCACTATAGAAAACCAATGACATTATTTGATATACCTTATTTGGAGATCTCTGTTGACTCGGGGGCGCAAAGTATACTACGCGCTCTATCGGCCTCTCCGGTATTGCCATTGTTGCTTGAGGATAACTTAGAGAAAAAAACCAATGATTCTCTCATTTCACAACTAACATATGATCATACCAAAATAACTGATCAGAATTTGTTGCGAGGTTCAATCGATATTTTGGCTGTGGAGAAACAATTTCACGATCCGGAGACACATAAAAATTTGAGATCGTTTGCCTTGGATGTTGATTTATATGATTGTTTGGAATGTGCCCGTATCGAAGTCATTGGCGCAAACGTACTTCCGGGAGTTGCTTCGAATATCTATAAGCTGAGGCTGCATGAATATCGACATGCTATGTCAAATGAACGGAGCAGCGAGGTATTAAACAAAGAGATTCCATTTGAAATTGTCCGAGAATGGTTGTTTGAAAAACTAACTTTATCCAAAACTTTTAAAAAATCTCCACATCGATGGAAAACGATCGGCAAATCGAATGATATGGTGATTGATAATCTTTTTTTGGAACTAAAAAAGAATATTAAAGACCAAAGAAAATTCGGGTCAGTTGGTTTATCATTAATAACCTATCTATCGAATGTATCGCTTAATAGAAGCCTTAAATCAGAGCGTCGATTGTCGGCTCAGCTGAATAATCGTAACCGACATTCAAGGCGGAACTTAGCGGAACTTCCTTCTGCTAAGGAAGGAAGTGAAAATAACAGAGATAATATAGATAATATCTCGGAAGGTTTGGAATGTGCCGAAGGAAATAATCTTAGAGAGACTTTGGGAAGTTGTCTAGAAGATTTTCACGATTTGAATAGAAAACAAAAACAAGGCATTGTCAAGATTGCTCATAGAAAATCTGATTACTACTTTTATACTAACGAATTTGACGTAGAGGCGGAACCGACGCAGTTAATAGAACGTAGGCGATTGAAAATGTTCCGCGCAGTATTCGATGACAAGTGTATAAAAGATCGAAGGATATTGAAGCAAATGACTCATATTCTTCGAAAAAAACTGGAGATAAGAAAGATAAGTTTAAATAGATATAATAGCAGTGGAGATATCTTAAACACTCGAAAATTAAGCGATTTTATTACTAATTCAAAAGTGGATGAAATTTATCAAAAAAGAGATCAAAGATACGCCCTGAGTACTGCGATTACTATTCTAATTGATAATTCTGGATCAATGAGAGGGAGACCGTTATTTCTTGCTGCTATGAGTGCCGATTTTTTGGCCGCCACCTTAGAAAGATACGGGATTGCTATAGAATTATTAGGCTTTACTACATGTGAATGGAATGGAGGGCGTTCGAAAAAAAAATGGAGACAGGAAGGTGAAAGGAGGATGCCAGGGAGATTAAACGATTTATGCCATATTATTTACAAGCCGTACTCGAAGAATTGGTATCAGATAAGGGATAATTTGGGAATTATTTTGGACGATGGCTTGCCGAAGGAAAACATAGATGGTGAAGCGCTGTTGTGGGCCTATTCCCGTATTCGAAAAAGGTCAGAATTACGGCGAGTGTTAATAGTTCTGTCAGATGGATTGCCCTCGGACAACACTTCTCAAAATATTAACAATAGTGACTATTTAGTTCAACATTTAAAATATGTTATTAAGTCTATCGAGAGAGATCCAAAAATTGAATTAATAGGAATTGGATTAAAGCATGAGATCGGAGGGCTATATAAAAAAGTGGCGAAAATCGATAAAGCAGAGAATATCGGTCCAGTTTTGGCTAGAGTTTTGAGTGAAAAAATAATGGTATGAATTGCGAATAAAATCAAGGAAAAATCGCGGAAAATTCATAATAATTAGATTTGAGGGTGCTAAAAATCTGTAGTGATATGAATTTTGCAATAACGCAAGTTAGTCAAAATTGTTAATTTATTTATACGAGGTGAAAAAATGAGCGGCGTTGATAGGAACATTACAATTGACGGGTTGTTTGCGTTGGGGTTGAAAACTCGCAAGGAAGTTTTGGGGGCTGAGTATGTGAATAAATCCTTGCAAAATGGAGATCCGTTTATGGAGGATTTTCAGCGTATTACTACTGAATTTTGTTGGGGATATGGATGGAATAGAAAGGGATTGGATAGAAAAGTTCGTAGTTTGATTAATCTGAGCATGCTGTGCGCTTTGGGGAAAACCGGTGAGTTGGAGTTGCACGTGAAAGGTGCGATTAGAAACGGATGCACTATTGACGAGATAAAAGAAGTGTTAATTCAGGCAACAATTTATTGCGGAATCCCGGCTGGATTAAATGCATTTAAGGCCGCTAAAAAAGCATTAGGGGAAATTGATGAGAATTGAGAGTGGATGTGATCTAAATAGAGATGAATTTGTCTGTTAGTTAGCGGGAATTGGCGAATGAAAAAATTATCACTGCACTTCAAATACCTTCATATCTTTTAATAGGTAGTGAGCATAGAGGTGGGAATGCGGTACCCAGTGACGAAGTTTGAGTATGAATGGATGTGCTGCAGGGCCTGTTACCAAGCAACGCGGTCCGCTGCAGTTGCTGAAGCGGTAGTTTGGAAAGAGCCCGAAGATCTGGGTATAAGCTGATTCCGTAAGCTTGTCCGAACCTTAGACAGATTAGAAGTAGAGCCCTTTCCACACGAAACGGCGTGGAGCCGCTGTTTTCCTGCTTTGCATGTGCAATGCAACGGGTCACTTGCTCATTATTTCGGCGTTTCAAAGAATCCGGGCCTCCACCCTGGCGCCGCTGAATTACCTGCAGCTGGTCCTGGCGGTTGCCTTCAGCGTGCTGTTCTTCGCCGCGATTCCAGATCGTGTGACATCCGTCGGCATGGTGCTGATTACCCTGTCCGGCATCGCGGTTGCCATGGCGGCTGTGCAGCGGCACGGTTGAATGGCCCCTTCATGGCGGAAAATGTGCCGGCCAGTGCCCGCCGAATGACAGCGCGCCGACGGAAATCTCCATCGCTTGCGAAACAGTTCGGGTTCATGCGACCATAGGCGCGTTCGTCGCAGACGCAACACAGGAGGCGTATCCATGTACAAGCAGACCATTCGTTTCAGCACCATGGCGTTTTGCACGGCCGGCTTGCTCGTCTGCCTGCTGCTTTTGGCCCGGGGGGGCGGCGTCTGGCTGGCCTTGCTGACCCTGCTGTTTGGCCTGCTCGTCCTGCTGGGCGTCTACGACCTGCTGCAGATACGGCACACCATACTGCGCAACTACCCCATACTCGGCCACCTGCGCTACATCCTTGAATTCATCCGCCCCGAGATCCGCCAGTACTTCGTGGAGGGCGACCAGGAGGCCGAGCCCTTCTCGCGCAAGCAGCGCGCCGTGGTCTACCAGCGCGCCAAGGGCGTGGCCGACGTGCGCCCCTTTGGCACGCAGCTGAATGTGAGCGCCAGGGGCTACGAGTGGATCAATCACTCCATGCACACCACGCAGATCGCGTCGCACGACTTCCGGCTCTGGATAGGCGGCCGTCCCGGCGCGCCCAATGCGGGCGTCTCGGCTTGCACCAGGCCGTACAACGCCAGCATCTTCAACATCTCGGCCATGAGCTTTGGTGCGCTGTCGGCCAACGCCATCATGGCCATGAACTGGGGCGCCCAGATCGGCAGCTTTGCGCAGGATACCGGCGAGGGCGGCATCAGCCGCTACCACCGCAGGCACGGGGGCGACCTGATCTGGGAGATAGGCTCGGGTTACTTCGGCTGCCGCAAGGACGACGGCAGCTTCAACCCCGAGCGCTTTGCCCAGCAGGCGGCGGACCCGCAGGTCAAGATGATAGAGATCAAGATCAGCCAGGGTGCCAAGCCGGGCCACGGCGGGATCCTGCCTGCCGCCAAGGTCACGGCTGAAATCGCTGCCACGCGGCACGTGCCGGTGGGTGTTGACTGTGTCTCGCCCTCGTCGCACAGCGCCTTTTCCACGCCGCTGGAGCTCATGCAATTCATCGCCCGGCTGCGCGAGCTCTCGGGCGGCAAACCGGTGGGCTTCAAGCTGTGCATTGGCCACTTGTGGGAGTGGTTTGCCATCGTCAAGGCCATGCTCCAGACCGACATCACGCCGGATTTCATCGTCGTCGACGGTGCCGAAGGCGGCACGGGGGCGGCGCCGGTGGAACTCACCGACCACGTCGGTGCGCCGGTGCAGGAGTCGCTGCGCCTTGTCAACAACACGCTGGTGGGCGTGGGTCTGCGTGAGCGTGTCAAGATTGGCGCGGCGGGCAAGATCATCACCGCTTTTGACATGGCCCGCATGTTTGCGCTGGGCGCCGACTGGGTCAACGCCGGGCGTGGCTACATGATGTCGGTGGGTTGCGTCCAGGCCCAGATTTGCCACACCGGCCTGTGCCCCACCGGCGTGACCACGCAGGACCCGGTGCGCCAGCGCGCGCTGGTGGTGACCGACAAGGCGCCGCGCGTGGCGCAATACCACGCCAACACGCTGCATGCGCTCAAGGAGTTGCTGCAGGCGGCCGGGCTCACGCATCCGGACGAGCTCACGCCATTTCACATCGTGCGGCGCATCGGCGACGACCGCATCCGGCTGCTGTCGGCGATCTTTCCCAGCGTGCCCGCGCGCGGCATCGTGGACGATCTGGATCACCAGCAAAACGTCTACAGGCTCTACTGGCCGCTGGCCGATGCCGCGAGCTTTGCCCCCGCCATGGCGATGGCGGGTGAGGCGCCGCAGCAGATCGATGCCAACCTGCCGCAGCGCGCGGGCGCGCTGCGCTCGCCTGCCGCGATTGCGCGCGAACTGGGGCACCCGGCCCACGTGCGCCCGGCGCCGATCAGCGACGTCGTGCCCGGCAGCGCGCTGCAGTCGGCGCCGACCTCGCCCACGCAGGTGCCCGAGACCTGGGGCGGCAGTGACGACAGTGCGGACGACGCGCCGCAAGCCAGGGCAGGCCAGGCCACCGAGATCACCTTTTCCGACGATTGAGGGCGCTGGATCCGCCGCAGCATAGGTGGAAACCCTGATGCGACCTCACCACTGCGTTCGGCATAATGGCCGCCAGCCTACCCATTGGATTGTCTGCACCCATGAATTCGGACCCCATCCTGGAGACGCGCGGCCTGGTCAAGGATTTCAAGGGCTTTGTCGCCGTCGACGACGTCAACCTGAGCGTCCGCCGTGGCAGCATCCATGCGCTGATTGGTCCCAACGGCGCCGGCAAGACCACCTGCTTCAACCTGCTGACCAAGTTCCTGGAGCCCAGCAGCGGCCAGATCTGGTTTGAAGGCGTTGACATCACGAAGGAAAAGCCGGCGCAGGTCGCGCGCCGCGGCATGGTGCGCTCGTTCCAGATCTCGTCGACCTTTCCCAACATGAGCGTGCTCGAGAACGTGCGCGTGGCGCTGCAGCCCACGCTGGGCACGGCGTACAACTTCTGGCGTTCCTCGCGCACGCTGAGCCAGCTGGACGCACGCTGCATGGAACTGCTGGACGAGGTGGGCCTGGCGTCTTTCTCGCACCTGACCGCCGCCGAGCTGCCTTATGGCCGCAAGCGCGCACTGGAGATTGCCACCACGCTGGCCATGGACCCCAAGCTCATGCTGCTGGACGAGCCCACCCAGGGCATGAGCCACGAGGACGTGGACATCGTCACCGATCTCATCAGGAAGGTGGCCGCAAACCGCACCGTGCTCATGGTCGAGCACAACATGGCCGTGGTCGGCAAGATTGCCGACATCATCACCGTGCTGCAATTTGGCTCGGTGATTGCCGAAGGACCCTACGCCGAGGTGTCACGCAATCCGCAGGTGCTGGAAGCGTACATGGGCAGCGCAGACGTTGAACTGGAAGGCATCCATGGCTGAAGCACAGGCCCTGCAATCCGGGCACCCCCCGGATACCGGCACGCCTGCGCTGGTGTTCGAGGACGTCAACGCCTGGTACGGCGAATCACACATCCTCCATGGCGTGAACCTGCACGTGCAGCCCGGCGAGGTGGTGTCGCTGCTGGGACGCAACGGCGCCGGGCGCACCACCACGCTGCGCGCGCTCATGGGCCTCGTGGGCAAGCGTACCGGAAGCATCCGGGTCAACGGCGTGGACACGATCCGCATGGCGCCGCACCGCATTGCGCGCCTGGGGCTGGGCTACTGCCCGGAGGAGCGCGGCATCCTCACCTCGCTCAGTTGCGAGGAGAACCTGATGTTGCCCCCCGCGGTGGGCGAAGGCGGCATGGGCATCGCCGAGATCTACGAGATGTTCCCCAACCTGCAGACGCGATGGCGCAGCCCGGGCGGGCGACTCTCCGGCGGCGAGCAGCAGATGCTGGCGGTGGCGCGCATCCTGCGCACCGGCGCGCGCATCCTGCTGCTGGACGAAATCTCGGAGGGCCTGGCGCCCGTGATCGTGCAGGCGCTGGCGCGCATGATCGTGCAGCTGCGCAAGCGGGGTTTCACGGTGCTCATGGTCGAGCAGAACTTCCGCTTTGCCGCACCGCTGGCCGACCGCTTCTACATCATGGAGCGCGGCCAGATCAAGCAGGAATTCACGGCGGCCGAATTGCAGGCCAACATGGATACGCTCAGCCAGTACCTGGGCGTCTGACACAACCACAAATTTCTCAAGGAGGCACAGATGAAACAAAAACTGCTCTGCTCGCTCATTGCCGGTCTGGGACTGGCGCTGGGCGCGGGCGCCCAGGCGGAAATCAGCAACGGTGTCGTCAAGGTAGGCGTCTTGTCCGACATGTCCGGACCCTACGCCGACCTGTCCGGGCCCGGCTCGGTTGTTGCGGCCAAGATGGCGGTCGAGGACTATCTGAAAAACACCGGATCCAGTCTCAAGATCGAAGTGGTCTCGGCCGATCACCAGAACAAGCCCGACGTCGGCTCCAGCATCACGCGCAAGTGGATAGACTCCGATGGCGTCGACATGATCCTGGACGTCCCGACTTCCTCGGTCATGTTTGCCGTGGCCGATGTGGTCAAGGAAAAGAACAAGGTGTTTGTCGACTCGACCGGCGGCTCGTCGGACATGACCGGCAAGGCCTGCAACGCCAACACCGTGCACTGGACGTATGACACCTGGATGCTGGCGCACGGCACCGGATCGGCCGTGGTCAAGCAGGGTGGCGACAGCTGGTTCTTCCTCACCGCCGACTATGCCTTCGGTCACGCCCTGGAGAAAGACACCGCCGACGTCGTCAAGGCCGCCGGCGGCAAGGTGCTGGGCAGCGTCAACGTGCCGCTGGGCACCCAGGACTTCTCGTCCTTTTTGTTGCAGGCACAAGCGTCAAAGGCCAAGATCATCGGCCTGGCCAACGCCGGTACCGACACCATCAATTCGATCAAGCAGGCCGCCGAGTTCGGCATCGTTGCCGGTGGCCAGAAGATGGCCGGCCTGCTGGTGTTCATCAGCGACATCCATGGCCTGGGCCTGCAAACGGCGCAGGGGCTGCAGCTCACGGAAACCTTCTACTGGGACATGAACGATGACACCCGCGCCTGGTCCAGGCGCTTTGGCGAGCTGCACGGCGGCAAGATGCCGACCATGGTGCAGGCCGGGGTCTATGCGGGCCTGTTGCACTACCTGAAGGCGGTCGATGCGTTGCAGGACGACAGCGACGGCGTCAAGGTGGTGGCCGAGATGAAGAAAATGCCAACCGACGACCCGCTCTTTGGCAAGGGCAAGATCCGTATTGACGGGCGCAAGATTCACCCGGCCTACCTGTTCGAGGTGAAAGCGCCCAGCGAGTCCAAGGCTCCCTGGGACTACTACAAGCTGCTGCAGACCATCCCGGCCGACCAGGCGTTCCGGCCGCTGGATGAAGGCGGCTGCTACCTGGCAGACGAGCAAAAATCGTAAATCGGCATGGCCACAGCCGGTGGTTGTGGCACGGTTCGGCATGCGCGCGGGCTCGGGCGAGCTTCGGGCGCATGCTGTCGTGGCTGTTGATGCGGCAGGAAACATTGCACGGGACATAGAACATGGAGATTTTTGGCGTACCGATACAGGCCATGATGGGGCAGCTGCTGATCGGCCTCATCAATGGCTCGTTTTATGCCCTGTTGTCGCTGGGGCTTGCCGTCATCTTCGGCATGCTCAACATCATCAATTTTGCGCATGGTGCGCTCTACATGATGGGCGCATTCACCGCCTACCTGCTGCTGCATTTTCTGGGGCTGAATTACTGGTGGGCGCTGGTGTTCACGCCGCTGATCATCGGCGTGGTGGGTGTCATCATCGAGCGCACCATGCTCCAGCATCTGTACAAGCTGGACCATATTTATGGCCTGCTCCTGACGTTTGGTCTGGCGTTGGTCATTGAAGGACTGTTCCGCAACAAGTACGGCTCCACGGGTCTGCCTTACGCCATTCCATCGCAGCTGGCCGGTGGCCAGAACCTGGGTTTCATGTTCCTGCCCAATTACCGCGGATGGGTCATCATCGCGTCGGCCGTGGTCTGTTTTGCCACCTGGTTCTTCATCGAGCGCACACGCCTGGGCGGTTATTTGCGCGCCGCCACCGAGAACCCGGACCTGGTCCAGGCCTTCGGCATCAACGTGCCGCTGATGATCACGCTCACCTTTGCCTTTGGCGCAGGCCTTGCCGGGCTGGCCGGTGTCATGGCTGCGCCCATCTACCAGGTGAGCCCGCAAATGGGCTCGGACCTCATCATCGTCGTCTTTGCCGTCGTCGTCATCGGCGGCATGGGCTCGATCCTGGGCGCCATCCTCACCGGGTTCATGCTGGGCGTGCTCGAGGGGCTGACCAAGGTGTTCTACCCCGAAGCATCGACCACGGTCATCTTCGTCGCCATGGTCCTTGTCCTGCTGGTGCGTCCGG
>JALOAS010000026.1 GCA_023228705.1 Ottowia sp.
GAGACAACGTGAGCCTGAACGTGGAGCTGATCGCGCCGGTGGCCATGGAAGAGGGCCTGCGCTTTGCCATCCGCGAGGGTGGCCACACCGTGGGCGCCGGCGTGGTGTCCAAGGTGATAGGGTAAGGACAAAGAGATCATAGGGGTATAGCTCAATTGGCAGAGCGTCGGTCTCCAAAACCGAAGGTTGGGGGTTCGATTCCCTCTGCCCCTGCCATTGCAAACGAGGATCTTCGCGCGCCGCGCGCATCCGCCTCTGTTTGCAGGTCGTCGGCCCTTGATTGAATTTGATTTGAGATTGCAGCGCACATGGCAAGCACACAGATAGAGACCGTTTCAACGGGCTTGAACAAGGCCAAGATGATCCTGGTCGGCGTGTTCGTGGCTGCTGCGCTGGTGGCGTTTTATTTCTTCACCGGGCGCGGCGCGCTGCTGCAGTGGGGCAGCCTGCTGGGCGGCCTGGCGCTTGCGGCGCTGCTGTTTTTCACGGCGGAATCCGGCCAGCGCCTGGTGGCCTTTTCGCGGGACGCCTGGCGCGAGACGCAGAAGGTCGTGTGGCCCAGCCGCAGGGAGGCGTTGCAGACGGCGGCGTTTGTCTTTGCCTTTTCGGTGGCCATGGCCGTGGTGCTCTGGCTGGCCGACCAGTTCCTGCAGTGGGCGTTGTACGACATGATTTTGGGGTGGCGGTAATGGCAACAGAAGATGTGACAGGCGGCGTGGGGCCGATTGCCTCGCCCAATCCCGACATGAAGTGGTACGTCGTGCATGCGTATTCGGGCATGGAGAAGGCGGCCGAGCGCAACATCCGCGAGCGCGCAGATCGCGCGGGCATGGAAGACAAGTTCGGGCGCATCCTGATCCCGACCGAGGAAGTGGTCGAGATCAAGCACGGCAAGAAGCGCACCACCGAGCGCAAGTTCTTCCCCGGCTACATCCTGGTCGAGATGGTGCTGAACGACGAGACCTGGCACCTGGTCAAGCACACCAACAAGGTCACCGGCTTTGTGGGTGGCAGCCGCAACCAGCCGGCGCCGATCTCGGTGGCCGAGGTCGAGGCCATCGTGCATCGCATGGAAGAAGGTGCCGACAGTCCGCGCCACAAGGTCGAGTTCGAGGTGGGCGAGTACGTGCGCATCAAGGAGGGGCCGTTCACCGACTTCAACGGCACGGTGGAAGAGGTCAACTACGACAAGAGCAAGATGCACGTGTCGGTCACGATTTTCGGCCGGGCCACGCCGGTCGAGCTGGAATTCGGGCAGGTCGAGAAAGGTTGACCTGCGCGGATGCCAAGGCGCCGGGCGGCGTCTTTGGCTTGTTTATCGAGAGTGCAACCCCCGGGGAGCGTCCGCAAGGGCGCGCTGGTACCCGCAAGGAATCAACATGGCAAAGAAGATTGCAGGCTATATCAAGCTGCAGGTGCCGGCCGGCAAGGCCAACCCGGCGCCACCCATAGGTCCGGCGCTGGGCCAGCGCGGACTCAACATCATGGAGTTCTGCAAGGCGTTCAACGCGCAGACGCAGAGCGTCGAGCCGGGGCTGCCGCTGCCGGTGGTCATCACGGCGTTTGCCGACAAGAGCTTTGCCTTCGTCATCAAGACGCCGCCGGCTTCGGTGCTGATCAAGAAGGCGGTCAAGCTGAACAAGGGCTCGGCCAAGCCGGCCACCGAGAAGGTGGGCGAGATCACGCGCGCACAGCTCGAGGAAATCGCCCAGACCAAGATGAAGGACCTGAATGCCGCCGACCTGGACGCGGCCGTCCGCATGGTGGCCGGCTCGGCCCGTTCCATGGGCGTGACGGTGGAGGGCGCGTAATGGCCACGATGACAAAAAAACGCAAGGCCATGGCGGGCAAGGTCGATTCGACCCGGTTGTATCCGCTGGCCGAGGCGCTGGCGCTGGTCAAGGACTGTGCCACCGCCAACTTTGACGAATCCATAGACGTGGCGGTGCAGCTGGGCGTGGACGCAACCAAGTCCGACCAGGTCGTGCGCGGCGCGGTGGTGATGCCCGCCGGCATAGGCAAGGACAAGCGCGTGGCCGTGTTTGCCCAGGGCGCGCAGGCCGAGGCCGCGCAGGAAGCCGGCGCCGACATCGTCGGCATGGACGACCTGGCCGAGCGCGTGCAGGCGGGCGAGCTGCCCTTTGACGTGGTCATTGCCGCACCGGACGCCATGCGCGTGGTTGGCAAGCTGGGCCAGATCCTGGGTCCGCGCGGGCTCATGCCCAACCCCAAGGTGGGCACGGTGACGCCGGACGTGGCCACGGCGGTGAAGAACGCCAAGGCCGGCCAGGTGCAGTTTCGCATCGACAAGGCGGGCATCATCCACGGCACCATCGGGCGCCGCTCGTTTGACGCGGACAAGCTGCAGGAGAACCTGCGGGCGCTGGTCGATGCGCTGATCAAGTCCAAGCCGGCCTCGAGCAAGGGTGTTTACCTGCGCAAGCTGGCGGTGTCCAGCACCATGGGCGTGGGCGTGCGGGTCGATACGCAGACGCTGGGGCTTTGATCGAGATTTGAAAGGAGTTGGATTGCCCGTCCGCTTGGACGGGCAATCATCGGTGGGCTGCGGCGCCCGTGCTGCAGGCCATCCGAGACCGTTGGCGTGTTGCAGCCTGTCGGCTGCGACGCTTAATTGTCCCGTTCGGACCTCCGCGCGGGGCGGCCAGCGTAGATGGCGTGCCTGCTGAGCTGGGTTTCCCAAAACAGTTGGTCGCTTTGAGGAAGAGGCCGTCCCTGCCCGCTTGACGCGGTTGCCGGGCCGGCACCTTGGGTCCGGCGCGCTCGCCAGGCATCCGTTGGGGTGCGGCGGCGGGGGTTCCGGAAGTTGGGAGTAGACCTTGAGTTTGAATCGTAGTGAGAAAGAGGCGGTCGTCACGCGAGTGGCTGAGCTGGCTGCCCAGGCCAAGACCATGGTCCTGGCCGAGTACCGTGGGCTCACGGTTGCCGACATGGACAAGTTGCGTGCCGATGCGCGCAGCCAGGACGTGACGCTGAGCGTGCTCAAGAACACGCTGGCGCGCCGGGCTGTTGCAGGCAGCAACTTCGACGTGGTGGCCGACCAGATGTCCGGCCCGCTGCTCTACGGCTTTTCCGAAGACGCGGTGGCTGCGGCCCGGGTTCTGGCGGACTTTGCCAAGACCAACGCCAAGCTGGTCATCCGCAGCGGCGTCTATCGCGAAACCGCGCTGGATGCGGACGGCGTGAAGGAGCTGGCGGCCATTCCGGGCAAGGACGTGCTGCTGGCGCAGCTGTGCGGCCTGCTGCTGTCGCCCGTGTCGCGCACGGCGCTGGTGCTCAGCGCGCTGGCCGCGGCCCGCGACGGTGGCGAAGCCGCTGCTGCCTGAGTGATAAATATTTTTCAGATTTGATTTTTTGGGGAACGAAATGGCATTTGACAAAGACGCATTCCTGACCGCGCTGGATGACATGACCGTCATGGAGCTGAACGACCTGGTCAAGGCAATTGAAGAGAAGTTTGGCGTGAGCGCGGCCGCCATGGCCGCTCCGGCAGCCGGTGGCGCCGCAGGCGGCGACGCGGCTGCGGCCGAAGAGAAGACCGAGTTCGACCTGGTCCTGGCCGAGGTGGGCGCGAGCAAGATCTCGGTCATCAAGGTCGTGCGCGCCATCACCGGCCTGGGCCTGAAAGACGCCAAGGACCTGGTCGAGAGCGCGCCCAAGACCGTCAAGGAAGCGATGCCCAAGGCCGACGCCGAGGGCGCGCAGAAGCAGCTGGAGGAAGCCGGCGCCAAGGTCGAGCTGAAGTAACTCGACCCGGGGATGGACGGGGCTGGCCTCCTGCAACCGTGTTCCTGCGGGAGCGCCGAGCCCCCTCGGCGATTGCCGGTGGTGTAGCCGCAGAGCGCACATGAAAGTTTCACATACCATGGAACTTTCACGTGTCTTCTGCATCCGACTACAGCAAGACCTCTTGGTTCGGGCCGCGTGCAATGCGTGGCCGTCTGCCATGGGCTGGTAGGGGCCAGCCACCAAGGTGCGTCGACGGGAGTTTGTCGAACTTGGAGCGTCCACAGCAAGGATTGAGGCCGCAGCGCGCGCCGTCTTTTGCCGCATGGCTCTGCCCGCGTGGAACGCGGCCAGAGGCTGCTGCAAAAGGCGGGCGGCTGCCATGCATTTCTTGCTGTGGCTTTCCGGTTCGAGAGGTTACCGACTTCCCCGACGCCTAGTCGCCGGCACTGGGTCCTGAAGCGCTCGATGGCCACTGGCCGCCGAGTGGCTTCAAGTCCAGCCACCGTTACCACCAGACGGAGTTTTCATGGCTTACAGCTTTACCGAACGCAAACGTATCCGCAAGAATTTTGGAGAGCGCGACAGCGTTGTCCAGATCCCCTATTTGCTGCAAATGCAGAAGGACGCCTATGAGGCGTTCCTGCAGGCTGACATTGCGCCAAGAAAACGGGCGCCTGAAGGGCTGCAGCTGGCCTTCGTGTCGACCTTCCCCATCGTCTCGCACAACGGCTGGGTCGAGATGAAGTTTGTCGAGTACACGCTGGGCAAGCCCACCTTTGACGTGCGCGAGTGCCAGATCCGCGGGCTGACGTACGCGTCGGCCGTGCGTGCGCGCGTGCAGCTCATCATCTACGACCGCGAGGCCTCCACGCGCGACAACAAGGTGGTCAAGGAAGTCAAGGAGCAGGAGGTCTACATGGGCGAAGTGCCGCTCATGACCAGCCGCGGCTCGTTCATCATCAACGGCACCGAGCGCGTGGTGGTGTCGCAGCTGCACCGCTCGCCGGGCGTGTTCTTCGAGCACGACAAGGGCAAGGCACACCGCTCGGGCAAGCTGCTGTTTTCGGCACGGATCATCCCGTACCGCGGCTCCTGGCTGGACTTCGAGTTTGACCTCAAGGACATCCTGTTCTTCCGCATCGACCGCCGCCGCAAGATGCCGGTGACCATCCTGCTCAAGGCCATAGGCATGAGCACGGAGGACATCCTGGAGAGCTTCTTTGTCAACGACCACTACGAGTTGCTGGACGAGGGCGCGCGCATGAACTTTGTCGGTGCCCGCCTCAAGGGCGCGATGGCGCAGTTCGACATCAGCGACGCCGACGGCAGCGTGGTGGTGGCCAAGGACAAGCGCATCACGGCACGCCACGTGCGCCAGCTCGAGCAGGCCGGCGTGAAGCAGATCACGGTGCCGGAAGACTACCTGCTGGGACAGGTGCTGGCGCGCGACCTGGTCGATGCGGAAACCGGCGAAATCATCGCGGCAGCCAACGACGAGCTGACCGAGGGCACGCTGGAGAAGATCCGCGCCGCGGGCATTTCCGAGCTGGTGTGCATCTACACCAACGAGCTGGACCACGGCCCGTACATCTCGCAGACGCTGCGGCTGGACGAGACGGCCGACCAGCTGGCCGCGCGCGTGGCCATCTACCGCATGATGCGCCCGGGCGAGCCGCCCACCGAAGACGCCGTGGAAGCGCTGTTCCACCGCCTGTTCTACAACCCGGACACGTACGATCTCTCGCGCGTGGGCCGGATGAAGTTCAACGCCCGCGTGGGCCGCGACGATCTGACCGGCGAGATGGTGCTGTCCGACGAGGACATCCTGGACGTGGTGCAGATCCTGGTTGACCTGCGCAACGGCCATGGCGAGGTGGACGACATCGACCACCTGGGCAACCGCCGCGTGCGCTGCGTGGGCGAGCTGGCGGAGAACCAGTACCGCGTGGGCCTGGCGCGCATCCAGCGTGCCGTGCGCGAGCGCCTGGCGCAGGTCGAGAAGAACCCGCTGATGCCGCATGACCTCATCAACAGCAAGCCGATCACGGCGGCGCTCAAGCAGTTCTTTGGCGCCTCGCGGCTGTCGCAGTTCATGGACCAGACCAACCCGCTCTCGGAGCTCACGCACAAGCGCCGCATCTCGGCGCTGGGCCCGGGCGGCCTGACGCGCGAGCGTGCCGGCTTCGAGGTGCGCGACGTGCACGTCACGCACTATGGCCGCGTCTGCCCCATAGAGACGCCGGAAGGCCCCAACATCGGCCTCATCAACTCGCTGGCGCTGTACGCCAACCTGAACGAGTACGGCTTCATAGAAACGCCGTACCGCCGCGTTGCTGACGGCAAGGTGACCGACGAGGTGGACTACCTCTCGGCCATAGAAGAGGGCAAGTACGTCATCGCGCAGGCCGGTGCCGCGCTGGACGAGCAGGGTCGCCTGACCGAGGACCTGGTCTCGGCGCGCGAGAAGGGCGATTCGGTGCTGGTCAGCGCCGATCGCATCCAGTACATGGACGTCTCGCCGGCGCAGATCGTGTCGGTGGCCGCGTCGCTGGTGCCCTTTTTGGAGCACAACGACGCCAACCGGGCGCTCATGGGCGCCAACATGTCGCGCCAGGCCGTGCCCGTGCTGCGTCCGGAAAAGCCGCTGGTGGGCACCGGCATCGAGCGCGTGGCCGCCATTGACTCGGGCACGGTCGTCACCGCCGACCGGGGTGGCCTGGTCGATTACGTGGACGCCACGCGCATCGTCGTGCGCGTCAACGACGAGGAGACCGTGGCCGGCGAGGCGGGCGTGGACATCTACAGCCTCATCAAGTACCACCGCTCCAACCAGAACACCAACATCCACCAGCGCCCCATCGTCGAGCGCGGCGACGTGATCGCCAAGGGCGACGTCATTGCCGACGGTGCCTCGACCGACCTGGGCGAGCTGGCGATCGGGCAGAACATGCTGATCGCGTTCATGCCCTGGAACGGCTACAACTTCGAGGACTCGGTGCTCATCTCTGAAAAAGTGGTCGCCGACGACCGCTACACCAGCGTGCACATAGAGGAGCTGGTGGTGATGGCGCGCGACACCAAGCTGGGCGCCGAGGAGATCACGCGCGACATCCCCAACCTGTCCGAGCGCCAGCTGGGCCGCCTGGACGAGTCCGGGATCATCTACGTGGGCACCGAGGTGCAGCCGGGCGATACGCTGGTGGGCAAGATCACGCCCAAGGGCGAGACCACGCTGACCCCAGAAGAAAAGCTGCTGCGCGCGATCTTTGGCGAGAAGGCGTCCGACGTCAAGGACACCTCGCTGCGCGTCAAGCAGGGCAGTGCCGGCACCGTCATCGACGTGCAGGTCTTCACCCGCGACGGCATCGAGCGCGACGCCCGGGCCACGCAGATCATCGACGACGAACTCAAGCGCTACCGGCTGGACCTGAACGACCAGCTGCGCATCGTCGAGGCCGACGCGTTCCTGCGCATTCGCAAGCTGCTGCTGGGCAAGGAAGCCAGCGGCGGGCCGAACAAGCTGGCGGCCGGGTCAAAGATCATGGCGGCGTACCTGGACGGCATGGACAAGTACCACTGGTTCGACATCCGTCCGGCCGACGACGCCGTGGCTGCGCAGCTGGAGAGCATCAAGGACTCGATTGCGCGCCAGCGCAAGGAATCGGACACGGCGTTTGAAGAGCACAAGAAAAAGCTGCTGGCCGGCGACGAGCTGCCCGCGGGCGTGCTCAAGATGGTCAAGGTCTACTTGGCGGTCAAGCGTCGCCTGCAGCCGGGCGACAAGATGGCCGGCCGCCACGGCAACAAGGGCGTGGTCTCGCGCATCGTTCCGGTGGAGGACATGCCGTTCCTGGCCGACGGCACGCCGGCCGACATCGTGCTCAACCCGCTGGGCGTGCCCTCGCGCATGAACGTGGGGCAGATCATGGAGGTGCACCTGGGCTGGGCCGCCAAGGGCCTGGGCGAGCGCATCAACGAGATGCTGCAGCAGGAGAACCGCGTGGCCAGGTTGCGCAAGTACCTGAATGCGCTGTACAACCGCACGGGCCACCACCACGAGGACATCGACTCACTGAGCGACGACGCGCTGCTGGCCATGGCCGGCAACCTCACCGACGGCCTGCCGTTTGCCACGCCGGTGTTTGACGGCGCCACCGAGAAGGAAATCCACGAGATGCTCGAGCTGGCGTACCCTGACGAGGTCGTCAAGACCAAGGGGCTGACCACGTCGCGCACGCAGGCGTACATGTACGACGGGCGCTCCGGCGACCCGTTCGACTACCCGACGACCATAGGCTACATGCACTTCCTCAAGCTGCATCACCTGGTCGACGACAAGATGCACGCGCGCTCCACCGGCCCGTACAGCCTGGTCACGCAGCAGCCGCTGGGTGGCAAGGCGCAGTTTGGCGGCCAGCGCTTTGGCGAGATGGAGGTGTGGGCGCTGGAAGCCTACGGCGCTGCGTACACGCTGCAGGAAATGCTGACCGTCAAGTCCGACGACGTGCAGGGCCGCACGCGCGTCTACGAGAGCATCGTCAAGGGCGACCACTCGATTGACGCCGGCATGCCGGAGTCGTTCAACGTGCTGGTCAAGGAAATTCGCTCGCTCGGCCTCGACATCGAGCTGGAGCGCTCCTGAGCACCGTTAAGGAAAGAACATCATGAAATCATTACTCGATCTGTTCAAGCAATTCACGCCCAGCGAGCGTTTTGACGCCATCCGCATCGGGCTGGCTTCGCCCGAGAAGATACGGTCCTGGTCCTTTGGCGAGGTCAAGAAGCCCGAGACCATCAACTACCGCACGTTCAAGCCGGAGCGGGACGGCCTGTTCTGCGCCAAGATCTTTGGCCCGGTCAAGGACTACGAGTGCCTGTGCGGCAAGTACAAGCGGCTCAAGCACCGCGGCGTCGTCTGCGAGAAGTGCGGCGTGGAGGTCACGCAAAGCAAGGTGCGGCGCGAGCGCATGGGCCACATCGACCTGGCTGCACCCTGCGCGCACATCTGGTTCCTCAAGAGCCTGCCCTCGCGGCTGGGACTGGTGCTGGGCATGACGCTGCGCGACATCGAGCGCGTGCTGTACTTTGAAGCCTACGTGGTCACCGATCCGGGCATGACGCCACTTGAGAAGTTCTCCATCATGAGCGAGGACGACTACGACGCCAAGCGCGACGAATACGGTGACGAGTTCACCGCGCGCATGGGCGCCGAGGGCATCAAGGAGCTGCTGCAGGGCATAGAGCTGGACGAGGAAATCGAGGCGCTGCGCACCGACATGACCGGCTCCAAGGCCAAGATCAAGAAGAACACCAAGCGCCTGAAGGTGCTGGAAGCGTTCAAGCGCACCGGCATGGACCCGAGCTGGATGGTGCTGGACGTGCTGCCCGTGCTGCCGCCGGACCTGCGTCCGCTGGTGCCGCTGGACGGGGGCCGCTTTGCCACCTCGGACCTGAACGACCTGTACCGTCGCGTCATCAACCGCAACAACCGTCTGCGCCGCCTGCTCGAGCTGCACGCGCCGGAAATCATCGCGCGCAACGAAAAGCGCATGCTGCAGGAGGCGGTGGATTCGCTGCTGGACAACGGCCGCCGCGGCAAGGCCATGACCGGCGCCAACCGCCGTGCGCTCAAGTCGCTCGCGGACATGATCAAGGGCAAGGGCGGGCGCTTCCGCCAGAACCTGCTGGGCAAGCGCGTGGACTACTCCGGCCGCTCGGTCATCACCGTCGGTCCCACGCTCAAGCTGCATCAGTGCGGCCTGCCCAAGCAGATGGCGCTGGAGCTGTTCAAGCCGTTCATCTTTGCGCGGCTGGAGGCCATGGGCATTGCCAGCACCATCAAGGCGGCCAAGAAGGAAGTCGAGATGGGCACGCCGGTGGTCTGGGACATCCTGGAAGAGGTCATTGCCGAGCATCCGGTCATGCTGAACCGGGCGCCCACGCTGCACCGCCTGGGGATCCAGGCGTTCGAGCCGCTGCTCATCGAGGGCAAGGCCATCCAGCTGCACCCGCTGGTCTGCGCCGCGTTCAACGCCGACTTTGACGGCGACCAGATGGCCGTGCACGTCCCGCTGTCGGTGGAAGCGCAGATGGAGGCACGCACGCTCATGCTGTCGTCCAACAACGTGCTGTTCCCGGCTTCGGGCGAGCCGTCCATCGTGCCTTCGCAGGACGTGGTGCTGGGCCTGTACTACACCACGCGCGAGAAAGTCAACGCCAGGGGCGAGGGCATGGTCTTTGCCGACGTGGCCGAGGTCGTGCGTGCGCTGGATACCGGTGCCGTTGAATACGGTGCCCGCATCAGCGTGCGCTTGACCGAGTGGAGCAAGAACCGCGACAACGGCGAGCTGGAGCCGGTCACGCGCATGGTGCAGACCACCGCCGGCCGCGCCATGCTGTCCGAGATCCTGCCGCGCGGCCTGCCGTTCGAGCTGATGAACCAGCCGCTCAAGAAAAAGGCCATCTCCACGCTGGTCAACGCCGCCTACCGCAAGTGCGGCCTCAAGGACACGGTGGTGTTTGCCGACCAGCTCATGCGCCGCGGCTTTTCGCTGGCCACGCGCGCCGGCATTTCCATTGCCATCGATGACATGCTGGTGCCGGCCGAGAAGACCAGCATCATCAAGGAGGCCGAGGATCAGGTCAAGGAAATCGAGCAGCAGTACGTCACGGGCCTGGTGACCTCGGGCGAGCGCTACAACAAGGTGGTCGATATCTGGGGCAAGGCCGGCGACGACGTGTCCAAGGCCATGATGGCGCAGCTGTCCACCGAGACGACCCGGGACCGCCACGGCAACGAAGTGGAGCACGAGTCGTTCAACACCATCTACATGATGGCCGACTCCGGTGCCCGCGGCTCGACCGCTCAGATCCGGCAGCTGGCCGGCATGCGCGGCCTCATGGCCAAGCCCGATGGCTCCATCATCGAGACGCCCATCATCGCCAACTTCCGCGAGGGGCTGAACGTGCTGCAGTACTTCATCTCCACGCACGGTGCCCGCAAGGGCCTGGCCGACACGGCGCTCAAGACCGCCAACTCCGGCTACCTGACGCGTCGCCTCGTGGACGTGACGCAGGACCTGGTCGTGACCGAGGAGGACTGCGGCACCAGCGATGGCGCGTTCATGCGCGCCGTGGTCGATGGCGGCGAGGTCATCGAGTCGTTGCGCGAGCGCGTGCTGGGCCGGACCGTCATTGACGACGTGCTGGACCAGGAAACGCAGGAGGTGCTGGCCCCCGCCGGCAGCCTGCTGGACGAAGATGCGCTGGACGCCATTGAGGCGGCCGGCATTGACGAGGTGCGCGTGCGCACGCCGCTGACCTGCGACACGCGCTACGGCCTGTGTGCCGCGTGCTATGGCCGCGACCTGGGGCGGGGCAACCTGGTCAACGTGGGCGAGGCCGTGGGCGTGATCGCAGCGCAGTCCATCGGCGAGCCGGGGACGCAGCTGACCATGCGCACCTTCCATATCGGCGGTGCGGCCTCGCGTGCCTCGGTGGCATCGGGCGTGGAGGCCAAGACCGCGGGGACGGTCAACTTCAACGCGGCCATGCGCTACGTCACCAACAACAAGGGCAACCAGGTGGTGATTTCCCGCTCGGGCGAGATCACCGTCCACGACCAGCATGGTCGTGAACGCGAACGCCACAAGATCCCCTACGGTGCGATGCTGGCCGTGCACGCCGAGCAGGGCGTGGCAGCTGGCACGGCACTGGCGAGCTGGGATCCCATGACGCGGCCCATCATCACCGAATACGCCGGTACGGTGAAGTTTGAAAACGTGACCGAGGGCCTGACCGTGGCCCGGCAGACGGACGAGGTCACGGGCCTGTCGACGCTGGTCGTGATCGACGCCAAGCGCCGCGGCTCGAGCAAGACCGTGCGTCCGCAGGTCAAGCTCATAGACGAGAGCGGCGAAGAGGTCAGGATTCCCGGTACCGACCACGCGGTGACCATCGGTTTCCAGGTCGGTGCGCTCATCCAGGTGCGTGACGGCCAGGAAGTGGGCCCGGGCGACGTGCTGGCACGCATGCCGGTGGAAGGGCAGAAGACCCGCGACATCACGGGCGGCCTGCCGCGCGTGGCCGAGCTGTTCGAGGCGCGTTCGCCCAAGGACGCTGGCGTGCTGGCCGAGCAGACGGGAACGATCTCGTTTGGCAAGGAGACCCGCGGCAAGATCCGCCTGCAGATCACCGATCCGGACGGCGGCGAGTGGGAAACGCTGGTGCCCAAGGAAAAGAACATCCTGGTGCACGAGGGCCAGGTGGTGAACAAGGGCGAGAGCATCGTCGACGGCCCGGCCGACCCGCAGGACATCCTGCGCCTGCTGGGCATAGAGGAGCTGGCGCGCTACATCGTCGACGAGGTGCAGGACGTGTACCGGCTGCAGGGTGTCAAGATCAACGACAAGCACATCGAGGTCATCGTGCGCCAGATGCTGCGCCGGGTGGTCATAGACAACCCGGGCGATTCCGAGTACATCTCCGGCGAGCAGGTGGAGCGCAGCGAGTTGCTCAACGTCAACGACGCCCTGCGCGCCGAAGACAAGTTGGAGGCCACCTACGAGAACGTGCTGCTGGGCATCACCAAGGCGTCGCTGTCCACCGACAGCTTCATCTCGGCGGCGTCGTTCCAGGAGACCACCCGCGTGCTGACCGAAGCAGCCATCATGGGCAAGCGCGACGAGCTGCGCGGGCTCAAGGAAAACGTCATCGTGGGCCGCCTGATCCCGGCCGGAACGGGCCTTGCGTACCACCAGGCACGCAAGGAGAAGGACCGCCTGGACGAAGCCGAGCGCCTGGCCATTGCGGAAGCGGAGGCGCAGGAGCTGTTCCAGCTTGATGCCGAAGACGATGCGGCAGAGGATGCGAAGGCACCGGCGTCGGAGCCGGTTTCCGAGGCGGGGGAAGGCGTCTAGCGGCCATGGCGCTGGACCCGGGCCGCGGGAGCTGAACCGCGTGGCGCAGGCGGCGGCTCCGGGCCGGCTGCAAGGCGGCGCCTGCCGCCGGCGCGACCCGGTGGCGTGCCGCGCGCCAAGGCGCCGGTCGCGCCCTGCCCGGCTGCGTCTGGCGTGCAGGTGGTCACCGCCTGCTGAAAGCCTGTCGAGCCGGCCGGCGCGTTCGCGCGCCGTGCCGGCTTTTTCATTGCGCCTGTCATGACGCCGGCCGGCCCTGGCCTGCTTGCTGCCGGTGCGCTGGGCGTGCTGCTGCTGTGGTCCGTGGGTGCACGGCGGCGCATCCGGCGCTCGCGCCTGGCCGCATGCGATGCGTTTCCCGCGCTCGAGCGCATCTTGAGCGCGCAGCACCGCTGGATTGGCGATTGGTGCAGCACGTTTCGCGCCGGCACACGGCCGGCTCCAGCATGCGACGCCTGGATCCGGCGCCTGGCGGCCAGCGCCAGGCAGGCATCGCTGGCGCTGCGCCGCTTGCGCCGCGACCCGCTGGATGCCGCGGCCATGGCCGGGCTGGGCCAGGCACGCCAGACGCTGCGCGCCGTCCTGCTGGGCGGCGCAGTCCACGTTGCGGCAACGGGCCAGCCCTTTGCGCCGCCGCGCGCCTGGCCGCCCGCGGAATGGGTCAAGCTGGTCCACCAGGAAGCGCCGCTGGCAGCGCAATTCAACGGCCACGTGGCGGCCTACAATGCAGCCGTGTCCCAGTTCCCCGCGTTGCTCCTGGCCGCCGTGCTGCGCCATCGCAAGGCGCGGGCCATGGCTGTCCTTGATCCCTGATCCCATGCCCACGGCGTCTCACGGCCCGGTGCTTGCCGCGCCCCTGTGGCAGCTGATGGCCGAGGCGGCACAGAAGGTTGCTGGCGTGCGCCGCGGCCGCTCGCTGGCGCAGCTGCTGCCGCAGACGGCTCCTGCGTTGCGCGCCGGCACGCAGGCGCTGGCTTTCGAAGCCTTGCGGCACATGGGAACGGCCGTTGCTCTGCGCCGGCAGCTGGCGCGGCGCCGTCCGGCGCCTGCCGTGGACGCGATCCTGCTCGTGGCGCTGGTGCTCTTGCTGCCGGGATCGGCGGCAGGCTATACCGCGTTTACCGTGGTCGACCAGGCCTGCGAGGCGGTGCGCCGCAGCGGTGCCCCGGCAGCGGTAGCCTTTGTCAATGGCTGCCTGCGCCATTTCCTTCGCAACCGCGCGGTCCTGCTCGAGGCGGCGCGGGCCCAGCCCGAGGGTCGCTGGAACCACCCCGCCTGGTGGGTGGATCGCCTGGCAGCTGATTTTCCGCAGTCCTGGGCTCAGGTGCTGGACGCGGCGCAGGCGCCGGCACCCATGGCGTTGCGAATCAACACCGCGCGCGTGCCGCTGGATGCGTACCTGCGCCGGCTCGCGGATGCCGGGCTGGACGCGGTCGTGGCCGGACCCGCCGCCGTGCAGCTGCCCGGGTCGGTGCCGGTGGATGCGCTGCCGGGCCACGCGCAGGGGCTGGTTTCGGTGCAGTCGCTGGCGGCCCAGCTCGCCGCTCCCCTGCTCTTGGGCAGGCCGGCAGGGGGCGGCCAGGGCCTGCGCATCCTGGATGCCTGCGCCGCGCCCGGCGGCAAGACCGCGCACCTGCTCGAGCTGGCGCCGCATGCCGACGTGCTGGCGCTGGAGCGCAGCGCCAGCCGTGCCGGCCGCATCCACGAGAACCTCGGGCGCCTGGCGCTGCAGGCCGAGGTTCGCGTGGCCGACGCGGGTGACGTTGCCGGCTGGTGGGACGGTCGGCCCTTCGATGCCATCCTGCTGGATGCGCCGTGCAGCGCATCGGGCATTGCGCGGCGCCATCCCGACGTACGCTGGCTGCGCCGGAGCCAGGACGTGGCGCAGCTGGCGGCCGGGCAGGACCGGCTGCTGCAGGCCCTGTGGCCGGTGCTGGCGCCGGCGGGCCGCATGTTGTACTGTACGTGTTCCGTATTCCGGCAGGAAGGCGAGCAGCGCCTGCAGCATTTCCTGGGCGCGCACGGCGATGCGCGCCGCCTGCCGGCGCCGGGCCACGTGCTGCCCGGCGCCATCGTGGGCGGCCAGGCGCTGCCGCTCAGTGACGGGTTTTTCTATGCAGTGGTTCAAAAGCAGCCGACGTGATTTCTGGCCCCGGGCCGCCGCGCTGGTCCTTGGCCTGGGCGGCCTGGACCGGGCCGCGGCGCAGGCGTCGAGCCTGGACCAGCTGCAGGTGCAGCGCACCGACGACGGGTTGCTGCTGTACGCCGAGATGCGCCTGCAACTGGCCAGGCCGGTGCAGACGGCGTTGCGCAGCGGCATTCCGGTCTACTTCGTCGCGCGCGCCACCGTGCTGCGCGAGCGCTGGTACTGGGCCGACGAGCAGCTGGCCGCTGCGGCACGCTATACACGCATTTCGTATCATCCGCTCACGCGGCGCTGGCGTCTCAATGTCTCGAGCCAGCCGATTTCAAGCACCGCGCTGGGCACCGGGCTGTCCAGCCGCTACTTCGATACGCTGGACGAGATCCTGGCCGCCACGGGCCACATTGCCGGCTGGCAGGTTGCCGACGCGGCCGACCTGCTTGAAGACGGGCGCCAGATCCTGGAGTTCGACTTCCGGCTGGACACGAGCCGGCTGCCTGCGGCGCTGCGCGTGGGCGCCACGCGCGAAGCCGGCTGGCGGCTGTCGTTCACGCAGCGCATAGACCTGGGGCAGCAGGACCGGCCATGAAGACGTCGTCCGGAAACACACTGCAGCCAAGGACCGCGCGCTGGACGTCCAAGCTGGCGATTGCCGTCATGCTGCTGGCGGCGGTGATCCTCATCCTGCTGCTGGTGGCCGCCACCAACAACCGCCAGCTCTACGAAGACTATTACGAGGCCCTGCTGCGCCTGAACATGGTCGTTGCCGGGGTGCTGGGCGCGTCGGTTGCGTGGGGCGTGTACCGGCTGGTGCGGCGCCTGAAGGACGGCAAGTTTGGCAGCCGCCTGCTGCTCAAGCTGGTCGCGGTCTTTGCGCTGGTGGGCGTGCTTCCGGGGCTGTTTGTCTACACCGTCTCCTACCAGTTTGTATCGCGCTCCATCGAGTCCTGGTTCGACGTCAAGGTCGAGGGCGCGCTGGCTTCCGGGCTGGCGCTGGGACGGACGTCGCTGGACGCGCAGGCGCAGGATTTCAGCCGCCAGCTGCGTGCGGCCTCCAGCGTGCTGGACGGCGTGTCGGACCGCGCCGCAGCGGTGCCGCTGGACCGGCTGCGCGCGCAGCTGGGCGCCACCGACGCGACGCTGTGGACCGCCGCCGGGCAGCTCATTGTCAATACCGGCCAGTCGGGTTTTGACCTGACGCCACGCCGCCCCCCCGCGCGCATCCTGCGCGAGGTGCGCGAGCGCGGCAGCGTGACGCAGCTCGAGGGCCTGGACGCCTTTGACGGTGGCCACGTCGGGCTGGGCGGCGCAGCCGGCGACGTGGCGCGCGTGCGCAGCTACGTGCTGATCCGGGAGCCGTCGCTGGACCTGCTGTCCGAGCCGCGCGTCCTGGAAGCGGTGCAGCTGCTGCCGCCCACGCTGGTCGAGCATGCGCTGGCCGTGGAAAAGGCCAACCGCGAATACCAGGAGCGGGCGCTGGGCCGCGACGGCCTGCGCCGCATGTACATAGGCACGCTGACGCTGAGCCTGTTCCTGGCCATTTTTTGCGCCATCGTGATCGGCGTGCTGCTGGGGCGGCAGCTGCTCACGCCGCTGCTGCTGCTGGCGCGGGGCGTGCGCCAGGTGGCTGCCGGCGACCTGCGGCCCAAGCTGGTCTCCTCGGGTCGTGACGAGCTGGGTGGCCTGACGCGCGCGTTTGCCGACATGACGCAGCAGCTGGCCGATGCCCGGGCGGCGCTGGATGCCAGCATGCACGAGGTGGATGCCGCGCGCGCCAACCTGCAGACCATCCTGGACAACCTGACGGCCGGTGTCATCGTCCTGGATCGCAACGGCATCGTGCAGTCGGCCAATCCGGGCGCCACGCGCATCCTGCGTGCACCGCTGGCGACGGTCGTGGGCCAGCCGCTGGCCGCGTTGCCCCGGCTCGAGGATTTTGCCGCCGAGGTGGCGGCCCAGTTCGAGACATTTGAGGAGGTGGGCACCGAGCACGGCCTGGACCACTGGCAGAAATCGTTCGACTTGTACGCGACCGCCGAGGGCGCCAACGCCAGCGCCGTTTCGCTGCTGGCCCGCGGCGCGGAGCTGCCCGGCCAGATGCGCCTGCTGGTGTTTGACGATATTTCCGAGATCGTCTCGGCGCAGCGCACCGAAGCCTGGGGCGAGGTGGCGCGGCGCCTGGCGCACGAGATCAAGAATCCGCTGACGCCCATCCGGCTCTCGGCCGAGCGGCTGGAATACCGGCTGGCGCGCAAGCTGGCGCCCGATGACGCGGCCATGCTGGGCAGGTCGGTGCAGACCATCGTCGACCAGGTCGACGCCATGAAGCGGCTCGTTGACGAGTTCCGCGACTATGCCCGCCTGCCGCAGGCCAGTCTGGTCCGGCTGGACCTCAACGAGCTGATCGCTGCCGTGCTGCACCTGTACGACGCCAACACCGCCCGCGTCGAGTTTGAATCCGACCCGTCGTGCCCGCCCATCCTGGGCGACCCGCAGCAATTGCGGCAGGTCATCCACAACCTGGTGCAAAATGCCATCGATGCCTCGCAGGCAGGCGCGCAGCAGGAAGCGGCGGGGGCGCCGCGGGTGTGGGTCCGCACGCATTGCGGTGGCAGCAGCGGCCGCGTCCACCTGAGCGTGATCGACGATGGGCCGGGATTTCCCGAGGCCATCCTCAAGCGTGCCTTCGAGCCCTACGTCACGACCAAGAGCAAGGGGACCGGCCTCGGGCTGCCCGTGGTGCGCAAGATTGCGGAAGAACATCATGCGCGGGTCGAGCTGTCCAACCGCATGCACAAGGGGCAGGTGGTGGGCGCCCAAGTATCATTGGTGTTTGGACCGGCCCCGCACAGCGATGGCGCAGACCGCGGTGCCGCAGTATGAAACATGCTTCATGGCTCCTGATTGAAAACGATGCTCAGCACACCCAAGCGCATGACGGATGACCTCGCTGGCGCCTTGATGGAGACGTTGAGCGAATTGCGTCCAGCGTTCAGCGTATGCTCACCACGCGCGACGTTGAACGCGCAACGCACAACGCCTGACGCCAAACCTTCATGGGCCGAGATCATCTGTCATCCGGTGAGCTGACGATGCTTGCCAATCAGCTCATGGCTTGCGCAGGACCATCACGAATCACGGCGGCACGCCGTTTGCTGCCGGAGAACGGCGCCGCGCCCGGGTGGCGCAGCACAGCAATCTGCAAGGAGACGCACTAGTACATGGCCAAGATCCTCGTGGTAGATGACGAACTGGGCATCCGTGACCTCATGTTCGAGATTCTCAATGACGAAGGCCACACCGTCGAAGTGGCCGAGAACGCGGCTCAGGCGCGTGCTGCCCGCGAGCGTGGCCAGCCGGATCTGGTGCTGCTTGACATCTGGATGCCCGATACCGACGGCGTGACCTTGCTCAAGGAATGGAAGGGCAGCGGCCTGCTGACCATGCCCGTCATCATGATGAGCGGCCATGCCACCATAGAAACCGCGGTGGAGGCCACGCGCATAGGCGCCAGTGCGTTCCTGGAAAAGCCGATCACGCTGCAGAAGCTGCTGGCCGCGGTGGAAAATGCCATCACCAGCGGCGGGCGCCGCCCGGGGCCGCCAAGCCGCGTCGTGGCGCCGGTGGCGGCGGCGCAGGCCGCGGCAGCGGGGGCCGCATCCGTCTATGCCGACGCGCAGGACGACAGCGACCCAGCCGATGCACCCGAGCAGCTTTTTGACCTGGACCAGCCGCTGCGCGAGGCACGCGACGCTTTTGAAAAGGCGTATTTTGAATACCACCTGACGCAGACCGGCGGATCCATGACGCGCGTGGCCGAGAGCACCGGCCTGGAGCGCACGCACCTGTACCGCAAGCTCAAGCAGCTTGGCGTTGACCTGGCCACGTTCCGCCAAGGCGCCGCCGACCGCTGAATCCGCCTGGCCCGCGCGGCGCCGGCAACGGGCCGGTGGCAGCGGCGCGGCTCAAAAGTCGATGATGAGCGCAACGTGCGCGCTGCGGCCCGGGCGCGTGTAGGCGTCAAGCACTGGCGACGCCGCTTCCACGCCGTACACGTCGGACCACAGCCAGTACTTGCGGTTGGTGATGTTGCGCACCGCCAGGTTCAGCCGCACGTTGCGCCGGGGCCGCCACTGCAGGCCGGCGTCCAGCGTGGTGGCGGACGGCGTGGCAAACTGCGTGCCCTTGTCGCCCAGGCTGGCCTGGCTGTCTATGTCGCCGGCCTTCTTTGACGCCATGTGGCGCGCATCGACAAAGAAGTGCCAGCGCGCAGTGTCGTACCTCAGCCCCAGCGCAAGCTGCGGCGGCGTGATCGAGTTCAGTGGCTTGCCGCTGCTGCGGTCGCGTCCATGCGCTTGTCCGTAAGCAAAGGTGCTGGCCAGGCGGCCCGGACCCACGGTGCCCCAGTCGTAGCGGCCCTTGACCTCGAAGCCGTGGATGCGTGCGCGCGGAATGTTGACGGCCTGGAAGCGGTGCTCCATGCCCACCTGCTCGACGAATTCGGCGTCGACGATGAGGTTGGTGTAGCGGCTGGCAAAGACCGCGGCGTCCAGGCTCAGCCGCTCCATGCGGCCGCGCACGCCGAGCTCCAGGTTCTGGCTCTTCTCCGGCTCCAGGTCCGGGTTGGGGTTGATAACTACCCGCATCGGACCGACGTCCGCCTTGAAGTGGTCGTTGAGCTGGCCCGCGTCCGGCGGCCTGAAGCCGTGCGCGTACTGGCCGTACACGCGCCACTGGGGCGCGGCGCGGAACATGACGCCCAAGCTGGGCAGCAGGGCCGTGCCCGAGCGCGAGCGGCCCGGCTGGTCCGCCGGCGGATGGTAGCCGGCCTGGCTGGTCACGTTGATGTCGTAGTAGTCCAGCCGCAGCCCCGGCGTGATGGTCCAGCGGCCGTACGCTGCTTCATCCTGCACGTAGAGCGCGCCGCGTGTTTCCGTCGTGTCCGGAAAGCGCTTGAGCGGGAATTCCTCCGGCGGCAGCGGGTTTTGGCCATCGTACAGGTTGCCGATGCGGTTGCGCACGTAGTCCGTGCCCCAGGTCAGGCGGTGCGACCCGGCCCGGGTGTGCAGCGTCTTGTCGGCCTGCAGGCTCAGCTGCCACATGGTTTCATCGTAGCGGTTGTCGCGTACGCGGTGCACGTTGTTGTCCGTCTTGTCCAGGATGTCGCTGTCGCCTACCCGCCGGGAGCGCGAGCGTTGCACTGCAACCACGGTCCTGAGGTGATCAACCGGCCCCGCGTTGATGTCAAAGCCGCCCGTCCAGCTCAGGCGGTCGCGCGTGCTGCGGTAGCGGCTGTCCTCGTCCAGCACGCGAATTCCGGACCGTGGATCCAGCCCCCGGCTGGAGAGCAGGTCCACGTGCGACCGCTGCTCGTTCAGCTCCAGCACAAACGCATGGCGCTGCGTGGCCGTGGGCTGCAGTATCCACTTGCCGAGCAGCCCCGAGTCGCGAGTACGCTCCGGGTTGGGCGCGGTGCGGCTGCTGTCCGGCGCGTGGTTGTCGCCGCGGTTGCGCAGCGCATGCGCGCGGCGCTCGGTGGCGGTGAGCATCCACTGCGACGGCCCCGCCTGCCCCGCCACGGTGGCCGCCACGCCGCGCCCCCGGTCGTCACCGTCCCACGCGGTGGTGAGCCGGCCGCCCAGCCTGCGCGTGGCCTGCCCGTTGGCGTCCAGCAGGAAATCAGCCGGGTCCCAGGTCGTGAAGTTGACGCTGCCGGCCATGCCGCCAAATCCCTGCAGCGCGCCGCCCGGCCCGCGCACGATATCCACCTGCTTGACCAGGTCCAGCGACAGCTGGTCGCGGCTGAAGATGGCCGAGCGGGACACATAGCTGTGTGGCATCTGGACGCCATCCACGCTCATGGACACGCGGTTGCCGCCCAGTCCGCGGATGTTGATGCCGCTGTTGCCATCGCGCGCAAATGCAGAGGACGCCGCACTCACGGCGATGCGTGCCGAGGGCGCACGGAACGACGTGTTGGGCAGATCGCGCAGCAGTTCTTGCAGCGAGCGGATCTGCTGCGTCTGCAGCGTCTCGGCGGTGACCTGGTCGCTGGCCACGGGCTGGTTGTCGCGGCCGTAGGGGTTTTCATGGCCCTTGATCGTGACGCTGTAGGCTTCGGGCTCGGCCGCGGGCGTGATGGCTTCCTGCGCGACGCCGGGCCTGATGGTCAACGCCGTTGCCGCCAGGACAACAGCCAGCGCCAGGAGGGAAAGGGGAAAACGCATGATGGGGTGGGTGCAGTCTGCTGAAGTGGCAGCGGCAGGCGCTTGATCTTGGGGTTCGCTGCCGCGAGCGTCAATAGTACGTCAGAGCTAGTGCGTCAGACCGATGGACAAGCAGCCCTGAATGGGCAAGAATGGCAGCCAACCTGTCGGACCCGCGTCGTTGCTGCCCGCGGTGGGTACGGCCCAATCTGTTTTGCCGGGCGGCGGCACAAGGAGCAGCACATAATGGCGATGAACCCATGGCTCAGGACCGCGATCCTGAGCGTTTCGGCAGCGATGATGCCAATGATGGCCAACGCAGCCAACGGCGAGCCGGCCGCTCCGGGCGGCCCGACCACGACCACGCGCAGTCCCGAAGCGCAGTTCCGGGGCGCGCCCTATGCCTCTGGCACCGAGATGCACAAGAGCAGCATCCCCGGTGCTCCCGCGATGAGCGAAGAAGAATTCGAGCACGCGCGCGAGATTTATTTCCAGCGCTGCGCCGGCTGCCACGGCGTATTGCGCAAGGGTGCCACCGGCAAGCCACTGACCCCTGACATCACGGTGGCCCGGGGTACCGAGTACCTCAAGGTCTTCATTGCCTACGGCTCGCCGGCGGGCATGCCCAACTGGCAGACTTCGGGCGAGTTTGACGAAGCCACGGTGGACCTGATGGCGCGCTACATCCAGCACGAGCCGCCGGTACCGCCCGAGTTCTCGCTCGCGGACATGGAAGCCACGCGCAAAGTCCTCATCCCGGTCAAGGACCGCCCGACCAAGAAGATGAACGACTACAACATCGACAACATCTTCTCGGTCACGCTGCGCGACGACGGCACGGTGGCGCTGATCGATGGCGACACCAAGGAAATCATCAACATCGTCAAGACCGGCTACGCGGTGCACATTTCTCGGCTGTCGGCGTCGGGTCGCTACATCTACGTGATCGGGCGCGACGCGCGCGTCAACCTCATCGATTTGTGGATGGAAAAACCCGACAACGTCGCTGAGATCAAGGTCGGCCTTGAAGCGCGCTCGATAGAGACATCCAAGTACAAGGGCTGGGAGGACAAGATCGCCATTGCTGGCACCTACTGGCCGCCGCAGTTCGTCCTCATGGACGCCGAGACGCTGGAGCCCAAGAAAGTGGTGGGCACCCGCGGCCAGACCATCGATGGCGAGTACCACCCCGAGCCGCGCGTGGCGGCCATCGTGTCGAGCAAGGAAAAGCCCGAGTTTGTCGTCAATGCCAAGGAAACGGGCATTGTCTACATGGTCGACTACACCGACATGGACAACCTGAAGATGAGGCAGATCGACACGTCCAAGTACCTGCATGACGGCGGTTTTGACAGCACCGGGCGCTACTTCCTGACGGCGGCCAACGAATCCAACCAGGTGGTCGTCATCGATACCAAGGAGCGCAAGCTCGAGGCCATCATAGACACGGGCAAGATCCCGCACCCCGGCCGTGGCGCCAACTTTGTGCACCCAGAGTATGGTCCGGTCTGGGCCACCTCGCACCTGGGTGACGAGAGCATCGTGCTCATAGGCACCGACCCCAAGGGGCACCCGGACAACGCCTGGAAAGTGGTGCAAACGCTCACCGGACAGGGCGGCGGCTCGCTGTTCATCAAGACGCACCCCAAGTCCAAGAACCTGTGGGTGGACACGCCGCTCAACCCCGATGCCAAGCTGGCGCAAAGCGTTGCGGTCTATGACCTGGAGGACCTGAGCAAGGAGCCCCAGATCATCGACATTGCCGCCTGCGCCAAGATTGACGACGACGGACCCAAGCGCGTGGTGCAGCCGGAGTACAACAAGGACGGCGACGAAGTCTGGTTCTCGGTCTGGAGCACGCTGGACACCAAGTCGGCCATCGTCATCGTTGACGACAAGACGCGTGAGTGCAAGACCGTGATCGACGACGACCGCATCATCACGCCCACGGGCAAGTTCAACGTCTACAACACGCAGCACGACGTGTACTGAGGCGCCTGAACCTGGACCACAGGCCCGCAGCACGGCACCGTGCGGCGGGCCTTTTTTATGTGGTACGGTCTGCTGCGTTCCCGCTTGGCACGTGCACCTGTCCACCCTCACCATGACCCTGGCAACCCTCCATGACGTGGCCGCAGCGCTGGCTGCCGGCCAGACCGCTTCCACCGAGCTCACCGAAGCCGCGCTGCAGCGGGCGCAGGCCCCCGCCGGAGAAGGCGCCCGGGTCTTCACCCGGCTCTTTGCCGATTCGGCGCGCCTGCAGGCGCAGGCCTCCGATGCCCTGCGTGCTGCCGGCATCGTGCGCTCGCCGCTGGAGGGCGTGCCTGTTGCGGTCAAGGGCTGCCTGGACATTGCCGGGCGGGTGTCCACGGCCGGCTCCATCGTGCTGCAGGACGCGCCACCGGCAACGCGGAACGCACCCGTGGTGGACCGACTGCTGGCCGCAGGCGCCGTCATCGTCGGCCACACCAACATGACCGAATTTGCCTTTTCGGGGCTGGGTATCAACCCGCATTACGGCACGCCGCGCAACGCCTGGGACCGGGACGGCGGCGGCCGCATTCCCGGCGGCTCCAGCAGCGGCGCGGCGGTCTCGGTCACCGACGGCATGGCCGTGGTCGGCATCGGCACCGATACCGGCGGCTCCGTGCGCATCCCGTCGGCACTGTGCGGCCTGACCGGGTTCAAGCCCACGCAGCAGCGCGTGCCCACTGCGGGCACAGTGCCGCTGTCCACTTCGCTGGACTCCATAGGTCCGCTTGCCGCCAGCGTGGACTGCTGCGCCATCGTGCATGCGATCCTGGCCGGCGATGCGCCGCGGGCACCCGCGCCGCTGCCGGTGCGTGACGCGCGCTTGCTGGCGCCTGAAACGGTGGTGCTGGACGACATGGACGAGACGGTATCGGCCGCATTCGAGCGCGCGCTGCGCCGGCTGGCAGCTGCGGGCGCCCGCATCACGCGTGCGCCGCTGCCCGAGTTTGCCGGGTACCAGGCGCTGCACGTGCGTGGCAGCCTGGCCGCGGCAGAGGCCTGGGCCTGGCACCGCGGCCGGCTCGAGCACGCAGCCGACCGCTACGACCCGCGCGTGGCCAGCCGCATCCAGGTGGGCGCGCACATGAACGCCGCCGACTACATCGACCTGCTGGCCGCGCGCAAGCGCTGGCAGGTGGACGTGGCGGCGCGCACCGCCGCATTTGACGCGCTGCTCATGCCGACCACGCCCATCATCGCGCCGCGCATCGAAGCGCTGCTGCCGCCGCACGACAGGGCCTACTTTCACGCCAACGGGCTCATCCTGCGCAACCCGTCGCTGATCAATTTCCTGGATGGCTGTGCGCTGTCGTTGCCCTGCCACGCGCCCGGCGAGGCCCCGGTGGGGCTCATGCTGGCGGGACTGCACGGCCAGGACAATCAGATCCTGGCGCTGGGGCTGGGGGTGGAGCAGGCGCTTGCTGCCTGAGCGCCCGGCACCGGAATGTCACGGGTTGTCCGCCGGGCCGCGCGCGCAGGACACGCGCCATGCGCGCTCAGCGCGTTGCGCGTGCTTCCTGCCTTGCGTCCTCGTCAAAATCACCGCTCGCAAGCCGGCTTTGCAGGCTGCCCGCGCCGTCCAGCCAGTTGCCGTAGACGCGGCGGAAGTCCGCCACGATCTGCGCCAGCGGCAGGTCATCGAAGCTGCCGCGCTGGTTGACGTATTCCATGTGGCGTTGGCCGGTGCGGTCAAACGCGTGGTAGAGCGAGTCGTGCACGCCGTCGAAATCCAGCGGCAGCAGGCCGAACCGGTGGCACAGCTCGATGTTGAACGCCGGCGTGGCCTTGCGCCAGGCGCCGTCCAGCCACAGATCGGTGTAGCCATGCCAGATGAACAGGTCGGTCTGCATGGTCTGGCGCATGCGCTCGGTGGACAGGTGGTTGCGCACGTCGGCAAAGCCCAGCCGCGCCGGAATGCCGGCGGCACGCGCGCTGGCGGCAAGCAGCGTGGCCTTGGGAACGCACCAGCCGTAGCCGTTGGCCAGCACCGTGCTGGCGCGCATGCCGCCTGGCGAGAGGTCTATGCGGTAGGGGTCGTAGCGGAACTGGTCGCGCACCGCATGGGTCAGCGCCACTGCCTGCTCGCGTGCGGTATTGCCGTGGGCGTACTTCAGCGCAAACGCCCGCACGGCCGGATGCCCGCTGTCGATGGCGTCGGTTGCCGCCAGGTGCGCCGGGGCGGGTTGATTGCTGTCGCTCATGCAGCCATCGTAGCGCAATGCGCTGCGGCGTTCAGCGGCGCCAGAACTGCGGCGTCAGCAGCACCAGCACCGACAGCAGCTCCAGCCGCCCGATCAGCATGGCCACCGAGCAGATCCACAACTGCACGGCATTGAACGTCCCGTAGTTGCCCAACGGCCCGATCTGGCCCAAACCGGGGCCGATGTTGTTGAGGCAGGCGATGATGGCGCTGAACGCGGTGACCAGGTCCAGCCCGGTTGCCTGCAGCAGCAGCGTCAAGCCGATCATGGCGCCGCCGTAGAACAGCATGAACGCCATGAAGGCGGCCACCGTGTCCTTGGGCACCGTGGTGCCGCTGAGCGTGATCGGATAGACCACGCGCGGGTGCACGATGCGCATCATCTCACGCTGCGCCACGCGGATCATGACCAGCATGCGCACCATCTTGATGCCGCTGCCGGTGGATCCGGCGCAAGGGACGAAGCAGCCCAGGAACAGAAGCAGCATCGGCACGAAAGACGGCCACAGGACGTAGTCCGTGGTTGAAAACCCGGTGGTGGTGGCGACCGACACCACCTGGAACACGGCCGAGCGCATGGCCACGCCGGTACCACCGTACACCTGGTTGAAGACCAGCATCAGGCCGACCAGCACCGATGCGGCCAGCAGCACCAGGACATAGGCGCGCACCTCGGCGTCGCCGGTCAGCGGCTTCAACGAGCGCCGCCGCCAGAGCAGGAAATAGCGCGCAAAGCCGATGCCGGACAGCGCCATGAAGAGCACGGCGGTCCACTCGATCTGTGCGGAGTTCCAGTACGCGAAGCTCTTGTCGTGCGAGGAGAAGCCGCCCAGCCCCATGGTGGCGCACATGTGCATGAACGCGTCGCTCCAGGTCATGCCGCCGGCACGGTAGGCCACCAGGCAGGCGGCAGACAGGATGAAGTACACGCTCCACAGGCCGCGCGCGGTCTTGGCAATGCGCGGCGTCAGCCGCGTATCCTTCAGGGGGCCGTGGACCTCGGCGCGGTACAGTTGCATGCCGCCCAGCCCCAGGAACGGCAGGATGGCCACCACCAGCAGCATGATTCCCAGGCCACCTATCAGTTGCAGGAAGCAGCGCCAGATGTTGACCGAGGTGGGCAGCAGGTCCAGCCCCGCGAGTACGGTGGCGCCGGTCGCCGTGAAGCCGCTCATGGCCTCGAAGTAGGCGCGGGTCCAGCCCATGCCGTGGACGTTGAGCGCCAGCGGCAGCGCGGCAAACGCCGGCAGGAGCATCCACACCAGGTTCACCAGCAGGAAGCCGTCGCGCACGGTCAGCTCGCGCCGTGCCCGGTGCGTGCGCAGCCACAGCCAGAATCCGCAGGCCAGCGTGAACACCAGGCTGCCGGCCCAGTTCAGCGTGTGGTGCCAGCCCTCGCGCAAAGCCCAGGCCATGGGCACCAGGAACGTGAAGGAAAAGCCCATGATGACCCACGAGAACGTGTAGAAGGCCGGGGCAAAGCGCTTCATGATGGATCCTGATTGGCAAGCATTGTCAGCTCACCGCATGACAGATGATCTTGGCCCTTGCGGGCCTTGGATGAAAGCCGCCTGTGGCGGCTGATGATGCATCATGGCGGCGCAGCCGCAGTCATTGCCGCGGCGCAGCGGCGCGGTCATCAAGGCGTCAGCGAGGTCATCCGTCATGCGCCTGATCTTGCTGGGCATCGTTTCCAATCAGGTGATGAATTGCAACAGCGGGGCGGACCCCTGTTACAGGAACGTGGGCTGCACCTGGAACAGCTTTTCCACGTCGCGCATGAGGCGCTTGTGTGGCACGAACAGGATCACGTGATCCTCGGAGGCGATCACGGTGTCGTCCTCGGGCAGCACGATGTGTGCGTCGCTGCCTTCACCGCGCACGATGGCACCCACGCGCACGCCCTCGGGCAGCTTCAGCCGGTCCAGCCGCCGCCCCACCAGGCTGGACGTCTTCTCGTCGCCAAAGGCAATGCCCTCCAGCGCCTCGGCCATGCCCTGGCGCAGGCTGTGCACGCCAGCGATGGCGCCGCGGCGCACGTGCATGAGTAGCTCGCCAATCACCGTTTGCGAGGGCGAGATGGCAATGTCCACCGCGCTGCCGTGCAGCATCTCGGCGTAGGCGCGCCGGTTCACCAGCGCAATCACGCGCCGCGCGCCCATGCGCTTGGCCAGCATGGCCGAGAGGATGTTGTCCTCGTCGTCGCTGGTGAGCGCAATGAACAGATCCGTGTCGCCCACGTTTTCAGACAGCAGCAGGTCTTCGTCCGAGCCGTCGCCCTCCAGCACCAGCATGTCGCGCGGCAGGTTGGCGGCCAGGTACTCGCAGCGGTCGCGGTTGACCTCGAAGATCTTCACTTCGCAGTCGCCGATCAGGCTGCGCGCCAGCCGCAGTCCCACGCGGCCGCCGCCCACGATCATGACGCGGTTGACGCGCCGGTCCGGGTTGCCTATGGCGCGCAGCACGGTGCGCAGCCGTTCCTTGTCGGCCAGCACAAAGACCTCGTCTCCCGCACGCACGCGCGTGCTTTGCTCGCTGGGCAGAAGGGCGTCCTTGCGGTACACGGCCACGATGCGCACCGGCACGTCCGGGTTCTGCTCTGCAAACTCGGCAATGGTATGGCCGGTCAGGTTGCTGCTGGCCGCCACCCGCACGCGCGCCAGGTACGCCACGCCCTGCGAGAACCGCACCACCTGCAGTGCCTCGGGGTAATCGATCAGGAGCTGGATGTAGCGCGTTACCGACTCCTCGGGGATGATGACGCTGTCCACGGCAAAGCCTTCCTTGCCCAGCAGCTCGGGACCGCGCAGCTCGGGCGAGCGCAGCCGCGCAATGGTGGTGGCAATGCCAAAGATCTGGTGCGCGATCTTGCACGCCACCAGGTTGGTCGCATCCTGGCTGGTGGCGGCAATGAACAGGTCGGCGTCTTCCGCGCTGGCGCTGCGCAGCACCGACGGCAGCACGCCGTCGCCGATCACGCCGCGCAGGTCCATGCGGTCCTGCAGCAGGCGCAGGCGTTCGGCGTCGCGGTCTACCATCGTGATGTCGTTGGCTTCCGAAACCAGCGTCTGGGCCACGCTTTCACCCACGCGCCCGGCGCCGAGGATGAGGATTTTCATGGCGGTGCTGGCACAGGTCGGCGCCGGCGCATGCGGAGCGGGGCAGGTGGTGGCTGGCGAGCCGTGGGGACGGAGGCGATCAAGGCGGCAGGTTGCTTGCGTGAGCGGGGGGTTCATTCTAAGACCCCCCGCAGCAGCGAACAGGCCGCCCAGCGTCCAGCGTCTGGCCAACAGCGTCATCCGCCGACGCTCAACACTCGACGCTCGAGGCCGTCCAGCGGCCAGCGAATAGGCCGTCTGGGTCCCATCATGGCGGTGCAGCCGCAGTCATTGCCGCCGCACAGCGGCCAGATCATCCGTCATGGCGCCAACGCTCGGCGCTCGACGCCCAGCCATCATCAGCGGCCGCAGGCGGCTTCCATCAAGGGTCCGCGCGCGTGCCGTCAGTAGCCCTCAAACTCTTCGGTCTTGATGTTGTCCTCGTCGGCGCCCACGTCAACCAGCAGCTTGCGCATCGCCTTGACCATGCCTTCGGGGCCCGAGAGGTAGTAGCGCGGTGCGGCAATGTCCGGCACGGCCTGCCGCAGCGTCTCGGCGTTGACGTAGCCCTGCTCGTCGGTGTACACCGGCACCAGCTTGAAGTTGGGGTTTTGCTGCGCCAGCTGCTCCAGCTCGGCCATGTACGCCGCCTGCGCGCGCCTGCGGTTGGCGTAGATGAGCGTGATCTTGTGCGGTTTCCTGTCGTGCGTTGCCTGCGCAATGATGCTGCGCACCGGCGTGATGCCTATGCCGCCAATGACGAAGACCGCCGGCATCTTCTCGTTCTTGTGCAGCGTGAAGTCGCCCCACAGCGCCAGCAGCTGGATCATGGTGCCCTCGGGCACCTTGGCCGCCGCCTGCTTGAACGCGCTGCCGGCGCGCATGCGCGTGGCCATGCGCAGCGTGTCCTCGAATGGGGCGCTCACGAACGAGAATCCGTGCTTGTTGTTGTCTCCGGTCAGGCCCGTTGATGCGGGCAGCACCATATCGCCGTACTGACCCGCGCGGTACTCAAACCCCGCGGGCTTTTCCATGGTGAATTCCATGGTGCCCTCGGCAACCTGCTTCTTGTGCAGCAGCCGCACGTCGTAGCTTGTTGGCATGTTCCATCCTTGCTGTTGGCTTTTTTGCTTTTTCATTATTGCGCGCGCCGTTGCGGCGCGCTGGCCCGCTTTGCATTGCCGCTACCATTGGCATAGTCATGCCCATGTCTGCGGCGCCAGCGCCCGACCCCATCGTTGCCATTGCCACCGCGCCCGGCCGCGGCGCCATCGGCATCGTTCGCGTCTCCGGCGCCGGCCTCATGCCACTGGCGCAGGCACTGTGCCAGCGCCGACTGGTGCCGCGCGTGGCCAGCTACGGCCCCATCGTCGACGCCGGCGGCAGCGCGCTGGATCATGGGCTCGCGCTTTTCTTCCCGGCGCCGCAGTCGTACACGGGAGAAGACGTGCTTGAGATGCAGGTCCATGGCGGGCCGGTGCTGCTGCAGCTGTTGCTGCAGCGCTGCCTGCAGGCAGCGCAGGAAAGCACGCCTGGTGGGCAGCCCTTGTTGCCGCGCCTGCGGCTGGCCCGGCCGGGCGAGTTCACCGAGCGCGCCTTTCTCAACGACAAGATGGACCTGGCGCAGGCCGAGGCCGTCATGGACCTCATAGACGCCTCCACCGAAACCGCTGCCCGTTCGGCCGCTCGGTCGCTCTCGGGCGTGTTTTCGGCCGAGATCCACGCGCTGCGCGACGAGCTGGTCGAGCTGCGCATGATTGTCGAGGCCACGCTGGATTTCCCGGAAGAAGAGCTGGATGTGCTGCAGCAGCACGACGTGCGCGGTCGCCTGCAGCAGCTGCTGGACGCGCTGGCCGGCGTGCGGGGCAAGGCGCGCCAGGGCGCGCTGCTGCGCGAGGGCATCAAGGTCGTCATTGCCGGGCAACCCAACGCCGGCAAGAGCTCGCTGCTGAACGCGCTGGCCGGCTCCGAGCTGGCCATCGTGACCGAGGTGGCCGGAACCACCCGCGACGTCGTGCAGCAGACCATACAGATAGACGGCGTGCCGCTGCACGTGCTCGATACCGCCGGCCTGCGCCAGACCGGCGACGTCGTCGAGCGCGTGGGCGTTCAGCGTGCCTGGGACCATCTTGAAAACGCCGACGCCGTGCTCTGGGTGCGCGACCTCACCCGCCGTGACGCGCCAGACTACGCCGCGGCCGACGCCGACATTGCCCGCAACATGGCAGAAAAAATCCCGTCCGGGATCCCGGTGCAGCAGGTCTGGAACAAGGCCGACGCCACCGATGTCCTCGTGCAAGACGCAGATGCCATCCACCTGTCCGCCCGCACCGGCGCCGGGCTGGACGCGCTGCGCCAGCGCCTGCTGCAACTGGCCGGCTGGCAAGGCGGTGCCGGCGAGGGCCTTTTCATCGCGCGAGAGCGTCACCTGCAGGCGCTGGCTGATGCGGCGGAACACCTCCAGCGGGCCGCTGCGTTGGTGAGCGGGGCAGAGCCCGTGCTCGACCTGGTCGCCGAAGAGCTGCGCCTGGCGCAAAACGCGCTGGGCCAGATCACGGGTGAATTCACCGCTGACGATCTGTTGGGCGTGATTTTCTCGCGCTTTTGCATAGGGAAGTGACGTGCGAGCCGACGCCTTTGAGGGCAGTCAGTTCTGCTACATGCTGGTCAACCCGCCCTTGCAAGAAAGCAGCCAAGGCACAGTCGTCTCCGCTGATTCTTTCAATCAGCCGACAGTGATTCTTTCAATCAGCGGGCGTGTTTATTACAATCAGCCAGGAATCAATCTTTCAATCAGCCGGTAGTTGTTCTTTCAATCAGCCGATGCCTGATGTCGCTTTCCATCCTCGCCAGGTCGCGCAGCTGCTGCGCGACGCGCTGGCCGATTCGCCGGTGGTGCTGGTGCATGGGCCGCGCCAGTGCGGCAAGACCACGCTGGCGCAATGGGTGGGCGGGCCACTGGGCTACGACTACCTGAGCTTTGACGACGACACGGTGCGCGCAGCCGCCGAAATCGATCCGGTTGGTTTCGTGGACGCGCTGCCGCAGCTGGTGATCCTGGACGAGGTCCAGCGCGTGCCCGCCCTGTTCACCACGCTCAAGCACGCGGTGGACCGGCGGCGCAGCCCCGGGCGCTTCCTGCTGACGGGTTCGGCCAACGTGCTGCTGCTGCTGCCGCAGCTGGCGGACTCCCTGGCCGGGCGCATGGCGTTGTTGCGCCTGCATCCGCTGGCGCAATGCGAGCTGGCCGGCCAACGGTCGGGGTTCCTGGATGCCTTGTTTCAAGCGCGGTTCAGGAGCGAGCGCCGGGAGCGGCTGGGGCCGCGGCTGGCCGAGGCCATTGTGGCGGGCGGCTATCCGACGGCGCTGGCGCGCCCGGCGGGTCGCCGGCGCCGGGCCTGGTACCGCGACTACATCGAAGCGCTGGTTCAGCGGGACGTGCGCGACCTGAGCCGCATCCACGCACTCGATGCGTTACCGAGGCTGCTCGCAATCGCCGCAGCGCAGACGGCGCAGCTGTTCAACGTCAGCGACCTGGCGGCGCCGTTCCAGCTCAGCCGGCCCACCATTGCCGACTACGTGACGCTGCTGGAGCGCGTGTTCCTGCTGGAGCGGCTGCCGCCCTGGTACAGCAACCGCATCAGCCGCCTGGTCAAGACGCCGAAGCTGCACCTGGGCGACACCGGCCTGGCCTGCGCGCTGCTGGGGGTGGACGCCGCCGGGCTGGCCGACGACCGGACGCTGCTCGGCCACGTGCTGGAGACCTTTGTTTTCCAGGAGCTGCGCCGCCAGGACAGCTGGGCTGATAACCCGGCCGATTTCTTCCACTACCGTGACCGTGACGGGGTGGAGGTGGATATAGTGATTGCGCGTGGCGCGCGCGCCCTGGCGGGCGTGGAAGTCAAGGCCGCAGCAACCGCCACGGCGCGGGATTTCCGCGGCCTGGAGAAACTGCGCGCTGCCACCGGCGAGCGCTTTGCTGCCGGCGTGTTGCTGTACGACGGGCAGGCCACGCTGAGCTTTGGCGACCGGCTGTTTGCGGTGCCGATCAGCGCACTGTGGCAGGCGCAGCGCCAAACCGCGGATAAGGAGCAACAGGATGTCGGGCCACACTGGGCACGTCTTTGAAGCTGCCATGGAGGCCCGGCTGACCGGCGCGGGCGACTACACCCCGCGCCCGCCCAAGTGGCGACAAACCGACGCTGACCGGGCTTGCTTCAGCCCATATCCGGCGCCGCCAGGCACCGCCCCTGCGCCACCAGTTCCGCAAAACCACGCACCAGCTCGTCCAGCAAGCGTCGCACCACGGGGCGCATGCCGGCGCGGCTCGCATAAACCGCCTGTATCAGTCCCGGCGCAGGCTTCCACTGCGGCAGGATCGCCTGCAGTGTGCCGCTCTGCAGTGCGTCGTGCACCAGCAGGCGGGGCAGCACCGCGCAGCCAACGCCAGCCATGGCCGCGTCGCGCAGCGCCACCATGTCGTTGACCACCAGCCGCGGCAGATGCGGTATCTCGACCTGCGCTGCATCCGGGCCATGCAGGAGCAGGCGCTGTTGCCCGCCTGCAGCGTCCAGCGCCAGCGTTGGCAGCCGGGCCAGGTCCTCGGGTCGGGTGAGTGTCGCCGTGGTCAACAGGGCCGGCGCCGCCACCAGCACATGCGGGCTCAACGCCAGCGGCCGCACGATCTCGTCCTGCAACAGGAGGGCCTGCGGCGAGCGCACGCGCAGCGTCAGGTCCACGCCGTCCTGCCACACGTCGATGTTGCGGTTGCTGGCCAGTATGCGCAGCCGCACCTGCGGCCAGGCCAGCAGGAAGCGTTCCAGCATGGGGCCTGCGGCCGCCTGCAGCAGCGCCGGCGGGCAGGCCACGCGCAGGCTGCCGCGCAGCGCGCCAGTTTGCTCGGCCACGCGTGCCTGCGCTGCCTCGGCCTCCGACAGCATGGCGCGCGCGTGCTGCAGCACCTGCTCGCCCACGGCGGTCACCGCAAAGCGCCGCGTGCTGCGCTCGATCAGGCGCACGCCCATGTGCTTTTCCAGCTCGGCCAGGTGG
>JALOAS010000027.1 GCA_023228705.1 Ottowia sp.
TGGCCGGCTGAAGCTGATCTGGCTACAGCGCCCCGACGGCGATGCGCCCGACGAGGAATGGCGGGCCATCCCGCCGCGCTAGGCATTGCCCACCCCCTGGTCTGTTGGCACGGGCGGCCGGGCTGCCTTCGTAGAATGGAAGTTCCACCAACCATCCTTTTGAAGGAGCCCAGCCATGACGGAAAGCAACGCAGCACGGATTGCCGACGAATACATCAAGCTCATCCTTCAGAACCAGCAGAGCCTTCTGGGGAGCGCTCCTCTGCAAAACGACGAGACGGCCCTGTATGCAGCGCAAGGGATTGCGGCATTTCGGAAAGAGCTGATTCGGCTTCTCGTGGAGCAGCCGACGTACTGACGCCACCCCGAGCCGCCGCCAGGGCGGCCCTGTACGCCAGACCGGCCTTGGCGCCAAACACAGCTGGGTCGGGCGATCCACTTGCGAATTGCTGCACCCATAGCAGGGCAGCGCGGGCTGCAAATTCATTCATGTCCATGTCACGCCTCCAGTTTCTCGGGGGTAGGGTTGGTTGCAGGCCGGGTCAGCTCGGGCGCGGACAGATCAGGAAGCCCCTGCTCTGTCGGGGCATCGGTCACCCGATCCATCCGGATGACCACATCGCCAGGGCCGGCCTTCACGGTCTTCATCGACTGGTGCTCGATGAAGTACATGTCGGCGCCCGGCGCGGTTTCCCTGGCCTGCTCCAGGCTGTAGAAAATGTCGGGGTCCTGCCCTGCGCACCGGCAACCCTTCGCCTCGAAGTACTGCGCCAAGGCCAGGATGAGCTGGGACTTCCCGACGCCCTGCATACCCACCACGTGAAAGACTCTCATGAAACCGCTCTCCTACCTGGAAAAGACACAACGCCCCTACTCGCTGCTGTACGACCCGCAAACCGGGCGCGCAGCGGCATACACGAGCAACCACCAGTTGATCGTGGAAGAGGCAACGGAGAAGCTGGTGCAGTACGCACTGGCGCACCAGCAAAACGAAAAGGCTTTCGACCCGGCGATGCAGGCCGAGGGCGCACCCCGGTGGCGGCCGCTGCCCGCGTGGGCCACGCCGGACACCCATGGCCGGCTGAAGCTGATCTGGCTACAGCGCCCCGACGGCGATGCGCCCGACGAGGAATGGCGGGCCATCCCGCCGCGCTAGGCATTGCCCACCCCCTGCTCTGTCGGGGCATCGGTCAGCTCAGGCGCGGACAGATCAGGAAGCCGGGAGCGTGCACAGACCCCCAGCACGCGGTCTGCGACGCGCGACGAAAGAACATCCGGCCACTTCGCAACGGCCTGATAGCTCACACCAAGGCGGCGCGCAGCCTCGGCCACGCTCCCGCCAAGCAATTCGATGGCTCTCGTCTTATCCATGGCTTCGGATTGAACCATAGTTCATGGAGAAACGCAACCATAGTTCCTGCGCCACGTGCAACCATCAACTATGGTTGATTACAGCGACAGATTGAAGAGCGCCATGGAGGCAGAGAACGTCAGCACGCAAGTGCTGGCGGATCACCTCAAGGTGTCTTATCAAGCCGTGAAAAAGGTTCTCGACGGAAAGTCGAAGGCGTTCAGCGCGCCCAACCACGAAGACGCATGCGAGCTGCTCAAGGTCTCGGGTAAATGGCTCGCGAAGGGTGAAGGGCCAAGGCGCGCGCCGGCGGCAGAAGGCAACGCCACTGTCACGTCTGACCTAGCGGAAGATGAATGGATGGCCGAAGGACGGAGGATACTCAGCGCGCTTGGCCATGAGGATCGGCGAGCGGCGGTTCTTCAACTGCGGGTCTTCGTGGCGCAGTTACACACACCGCGCGACGGCCAAGATATACCGGTGGCCGCCTAGCAGGCCACAAGAGCGATAGCCGAACAGGGGCCACGGTGCCCCATCGCGCGGCAGACCTACGGCCTCTACAGGACCGCACGGGCGTGGCTAATGTCACGCCCCGTTTTGTTTGCGCAGTGCCGATTCCATAATTCGCCCGAGGCGTCAGCCTTTCCGTCTCTCACCACCATCATGCTGGTGGTGATGGCATTGAAAGAGTTCGTCGCCCGGTATTCGATGCAGAGAATACCGCCCTCCAGCCTGATGGCATTCACCAAATCGAAGGATGCGGGGTTTTTCATGCTTGCCTTGACCGCCCGCAAGATCATCACAGCTTCTTGAAGCTCACGATCTGCGGCCAGTTCGGCAGCAGTCTTGGGCGGCGGTGATGGTGCGTTGTTGGATCTGAAAATAGCCTGAAGCACAAAGATGAGGACCAGGCCAGCGAGGGCTATCGAAAGCCTGCTCGTTGGTTTCTTGGGCGGGGCCCCGCAACTCGGGCAGGAGGCCGCCTTGTCGCTGATCGCTGCCCCGCACTCCTTGCATGTGGTCATCGCCATGCGTCTCCCCCTTCCATTTGTAACGAGACATTAACATATCCACGATGAACCATAGTTGCATGTCATCTTGAACTATGGTTAAATCACTCCGTCACCACCACGGAGGGCCACATGGCACACCAGCACCCACCCTTCCCACTCGCCGAGCAGCAAGAGCGCGGTGTCATCTACTGGAACCACCTCGGGTCTCTGATCCACGTCTACCAGGCCCTGCAGTCCGATGCGTCCGCGTCGCGCCTGCACGCGCTGCGCCAATCTGCCATGCGGGCGCGCAGCGGCAAGGCGAATGCCGAGGCGCTGTGGGAGGCCTTCTACAGCCTGAGCGAAAAAGCCAAGGAGGCGGTTGAGACCGCCCGTCAACGCGGCCACCTGCTCTTGTGCTGGAGCGGCACCCGGGCGCTGGAGGATGCGCTGGCAGGAGGTGCGCGATGAACCCGCGCTCAGTCCTGTTTGCGCGCCTTCTGCGCAGGCTGCGGCACGTGGTCTCGCCAGTGCCCGTTGCGGACAAGGCGCTCAATCTCGCGCGCCACGCGCTCGTTCAGGTAGTCGAGCTTGCCGTCATGCCGCACCCATTGCGTGCTGCATCGCTCGCAATGAAGGCGGGTCTCCATCTGTTCATCGTATGGGAACGGCTTCCATGCGTGCTCGTACACCAGGCGCATGTCGCACGTCGGGCAGTAGGCCCTGAAGCCATGGGGGCGGCCTGACATGTCGTATTCCCAGCGCCACAACGCGCCCAGAAGGTTGACCTGGGTGAACCGCCTGTGGTTGTCCTGCCTGGTGGCGATCAGCCGCAAGAGCCAGCTGCTCACGCTGGCGATCGACAGGATGGCGAGCAGGTACAGCTGCCACATCGAGAGGGTGATCGACTGGGAAAAGTGCCCGGAGGCCACCCGCCAGGCCACCCGCCAGGCCGTCTGCCAGGCGGAAACCAGCCAGCCGGACAACTCTGTCCAGAACCACGCCGCCGCCCCCACCGCAGCGGCCGCAGCCACGGCCTTGACCGCTGAGCGCACCAATGAATCGCTCGATGACATTCCAACCTCCTGCACTGCAGATGATAGGGGCACACGATGAGGATCATCGTCACCATCGCACAACGCGGCATGCCCACGCGCCGCATCACGGGCATCTGGCCCAGCACCTGCGATGCCGCGGCCTTCGGCATTGAACTGGCGGGCGAGGGTGCCCGTGTGAGCGCGAGGACCGCGCCATGAGCTGGCTGACCGTGTCCTTTACCCGTGCACCGCGCATGCCTGCGCCCGAGCCGTTGCCCGAGATCATGGAGGCACCTCGCGATGCCTTCCTCGCCGGCTGGTGGGGCGGCATCTGCACCGGTTGCGTGATCGGCGGTGGGCTGGTCGTCATGTGGCTGAGTGCCACCGGGAGGCTGTGATGCCGCAGTCGCACATCCCGACCCACGTGCGCGTGGTGCGCATGCACGGCCTGGAGCCCGTCGCTGTGCGTCAGGTTCCTCTGCTGCGAGCCTGCTCCCTGTGTGTGTACGCGTCTGAACGATCGTCCGAGACTGTACTGCAGTGCCGCTGTCCAGCCTTCGTCAGCCGGCGCGCCAGCAGCGTGCCGTGCCACGTAGCCAGGTCTGCAGCGGGCCCGTGCGGCCCCGACGCGCAGCACCTGGACATGGCGAGCTGGCACCAGGATACCGCCACGCCCGCGAGGGCCGCAGCGTGATCTGCGCCATGGCCTGCACCCCACCCACCGAAGCCGAGCTGCGCGCCGCCTGGGAGGCCATGCGCACGCGCCGCAGCCTGCGGTGCTGGCCAGCCACGTTCGAGGACGTGATGGCCGACGCCTGGCGCTCGCGCTGCGTGGCGGTGGAGGCCGTGGCGGCGCGCACCCGGGCGCGGCAGGCGGCGCAGACACGCCAGGCCTGCGGCAAGCCCACCACCTGGCCAGCCAGCCTGCAGATCCCGCGCAGGCCTACGCCATCCATCGACCTCAAGCGCGCCGCCGCCGGCGAGCGCGACGAGGACTGATCACCCACCCATCACCACAGAAGGAGCCACCCATGGCCGAGATCACCCTGGTGCTGACCGACACGCCCGCCGGCGGCGTGGCCGTGCGCACCACCTACACCCCCGCCATCGGGCAGACATGCACGCCGGCCCAGGCGCGCAGCCTGGACATGCTGCTCCTGGCGCGGCACGAGGGCGACACCGTCACCGGCGACGCGCCCGAACTGCCGAACGCGGCCGCAGCCGAGCGCGACGTGCTGGCGGTGCTGCTGGCCCGTTGCCTGGGCCCGCTACGCAATGTGCTGGCCGAGGGCAGCGCAGACCGCGAGAGCGATGACGAGCTGCGCTCGCTCATCGAGCGCGCCGAGGCGGCGCTGCAGCACCTGGCCCTGCGAGCCATCGACGCCCAGCACCAGCCAGGCACCCACTATCTCGAATGGCCGACCCTGACGGAGGTGGTCGCATGATCGCCGCTTTCTGGAACCTCGTGGCCTGGGTGCTGTCGACGCCCGCCGTCACCGACTGGCTGATCCGGCGCGCGCAGCGCACGCCCTACCAGCACATCGCCTCGGCCGACGGGAAGTCGGTCTACATGGGCCGCTGGTGGCTGTTCAACGCCTACCCCAGCCCGTACGGCGACCAGGATCAACCCCGGTACATCGCCTGGCTGCCCAGCGTGCGCATCCATCACATCTGCCGCTCCGACCAGGACCGCGATCTGCACGACCACCCGTGGAACGCGCGCACGTTCGTGCTGCGCGGCTGGTACACCGAGGAGCGGCCCTGGGGCGCCCTGTCGGAGCGCGAAGCCCTCGCGGCCGACGGCACAGCGCCCGACCACGCTGACCGAGCGATCTTCCACCGTGTCTCCGGCTACACCGGCCGACTGCTGTTCGGGCAGTACCACCGCATCCGCACCGTGAGTGGGGGTGGCGTGTGGACTCTGTTCATCACGGGCCGCAAGCGCGGCACCTGGGGATTCGACGTCAACGGGCAGAAGGTGCCATGGCGCACCTACCTGGGCCTGGACAAGCAGGAAGGCGGTGCAGCATGAACAAGCCCGCCACCCCCTACCAGCCACGCCCCAACACCTTCCCGGCCCGGGTGCTGGAATGGTTCCAGGCCAACCCAGACGAGGAGCTGACGCGCGAGGACGCGGGCCGCAAGTGGGACCTGGCGCCCAGCCAGGTGACCATCGGCCTGCGCGCCTGCGTGATCGCGGGCCTGCTGGCCTACGGGCACAACGATGACCTGACGATGGTCTATTCGCTGCCGCGCCCGGGGAAAAAAGTAGCCTCACCGGCGCCAGCAGCCAGACCGAAAGCCGCAGCCTGGCCGGCGCCGACCACGGCCCCGGGCGCGCTCGATTTCAGCGGCATCGAGATCGAGCGCGCCGTACCCCTGCCGGCCGGACCAGCCGGGCGTATCAGCAAATGGCAGGCACTGTTCGACCGGCTGACCGAGCCCGACACGAGCGTGCGCATCCCCATCGAATGGCGCACCGGCGTGGCTGGCCACGCCAGCAAGCTCAACCTGGCCACGAAGAAGGCCGGCAAGGGCCCGCGCTACCTGGTGCGCGTGGTCGACGCCGCGCACGCACGCTTGTGGAGGCTCGCATGACGACGATCAGCACCGAGACATTCGCCCGCGTGGCGTTGGCCGAGATCGTCGCCAGCACCACGAACCCGCGCAAGTCTTTCGACCAGGCCAAGCTCGCCGAACTGGCCGAGAGCATCCGCGCCACCGGTGTGCACCAGCCCGTGCTGCTGCGCCCGCTGCCGGCCTCGCGCCTGGAAGACACCACGGGCATGGACCCGCGCCCAGCCTACGAGCTGGTATGCGGCGAGCGCCGCCTGCGCGCCAGTGTGCTGGCCGAGGTCGCCACCATCCCGGCGCTGATCCGGGCACTGACGGACGCCGAAGCGCTGGAGATCCAGGTCATCGAGAACCTGCAGCGCGATGACCTGCAGCCGCTCGAAGAAGCCGAGGGCTACCAGGCGCTGATGGAGCACCACGAGCCGCCCATGACAGCCGACGAGGTGGCAGCGAAGATCGGCAAGAGCCGCAGCTACGTGTACGCCCGCCTGAAGCTGCTGGACCTGGGCCCCGAAGGGCGCGAGGCCCTGCTGCAGGGCAAGCTGGACGCCTCGCGCGGCCTGCTGATCGCGCGCATTCCGGACACCAAGCTGCAGGCAGAGGCCTTGAAGGAAGCGGCCGACTGGCAGGGCAACGTGCGCAGCTATCGCGAGCTGGCGCGCATCGTGCACGCCCGGTACATGCTGCGGCTGAGCGATGCGCGCTTCAAGATCACCGATGCCAACCTGGTGCCGGCGGCGGGCAGTTGCCGCGCGTGCCCCAAGCGCACGGGCGCGAACCCCGATCTGTTCGCCGACGTGCAGGGCGCAGACGTGTGCACTGACCCGGCATGCTTCAAGCTCAAGGAACAGGCCCACACCGACGCTGCACTGAAGGCCGAACGCGAGAGCGGCGCCACCATCATCGAAGGGCGCGAGGCCAAGGCCCTCATGCCCAGCGCATGGACCGGCGCAGTGGAGGGCTATCTGCGCCTGGATGACGCGAAAGACAGCCCGACCGACAAGCCGCTGCGTTCGCTCATCGGCAAGCAGATGGAGAAACAGGGCATCCAGCCCACTTACGTGGCCAACCCGCACCGCGACGGCGAGCTGGTGGCCGTGATCGACCACGCCACCGCCCAGCAGCTGCTGGCCGCCAAGGGTCTGGACGATCAGGCCGAGAAACTGGCCGCCGAAGCCGCCCGCAGTGAGAAGGCCGCCGCCGAGCAGGCCAAGCGGAAAGCCAAGGAGCGCTTCGAGCGCGAATGGCGCTGGCGTGTGCTCGAGCGCACCTGGGAGAAGATAGACAGCTTGGACGAGACCGCGCTGGCCCTCAACGACGAGGCCATCCGCTACCTGGCCACACGCTACGCCAACAACCTCAACCAGGACCGCGCCAAGCGTCTCTGCCAGCTGCTCGATCTGGGCAAGGTGGCACCCGTGCAGGCCGTGAAGGACTGGGTCCATGGGTTGCATGACGTGGGCGACCCCGAGCGTGCGCTGGCTCTTCTCATGCTCAACGCGGACGTGGAGTACGAGCCGTGGCGCTCGGAAGCTGACCAGAACGCGGCCCTGAAGATCCTGGCCAACGCCCACGACATCGACATCGAGGCGGTGAAGGACGAGGTCAAGAAAGAGCACGCCGCCGCCGCGCGTGAGCTGGCCAAGAAGGCCAAGGCGGCCGAAACCGCGCAGGCGCAGGAGCCCTCTTCCCCCCTGCCCTCTGCTGCGCAAGCTGGTGGGGTGCGGGGGAAAGGCAAGGCCAAGGGCCAGGGCGCGGGCAAGACCGCGGCTGCGAAGAAGCCGAAGATCTCGGCCGAGGAAGCAAGAACAGGCATCGCTGCCGCGATGCAGAGCCACGAAGCCGGGGCCGACGACGGCCCCGGAGATCCAGCCGGCTCCGCCGGTGAGCTGGAACAGCGGCCGACTCCGGCCGCTGAGGGCGACCGCCAGCTACTGGCGTACATCCACCCCGATCAGTCCCGGCCAGTGCTGGACTGCCACGGCATCGATCTGGCCATCAACGATCGCGTGCGCATCGTCGATGAGAGCTGCTTCACGGGCACGCTGGCCATCGTGCTGGGCCTCAATGCCGCCAACGGCCGGGCGCTGGTTCGCCCTGATGGCCTGTCCGAGGAATACGTCCTCGACCCCGAAGAGCTGGAAGTCCTCTGGCCGCTCAACAAGGGCGACACCGTCCAGGTCCGCTCCGGTGTCAGTGCGGGTCACAGCGAGACCTACGGCGTCGTCCAGGATGTCGACCCCGAGGGCGACGTATGGATCCGCATCGATGGCGCCAAGGGCGACTTCGCATTCCAGCGCGGCGAGCTCGACCTGATCCACAAGCGCAGGAAGGTCTACGGCGCCTGCAAAGCGGCCACCAAGGAAGACACTGGCCTGGAGTGGATGAAGGGCGACAGGGTGCGGGTGGCCAGGGACTCCGGCCACGAACACGCCGGTGCCATCGGCACGATCATGCGCATCGACCAGGAAGGCGCCATCTGGATCGACCTTGACGACGTGGGAAGCTTCACCGCCGGCAACCGCTCGCTGCTTGAGTTCGTCTGCCGACCAGACGTGAAGGCCTTGCCGCTCCCCACCAGAGAGGAGCCGGAGGCAACTCAATGACCCGCCCACGCCTCAAGCCAAAGCGCCGGCCACAGGTCTTGCGCACCTACACCTACCTGCACGAGCTCATGGCCAGCGCGACCGAGCCCATGCCCAAGGCCTACCGCACCGCCCAGCTCACCCGCATGTGGTCCGGCCTGGCCTCGATCGAGACCTCGCCCAAGCCCACGGCCAACGACTGGCGCGTGGTCAGCGACGCCGTCAACCTGCTGGAGACGCTGATCGAAATGGGCGTGGCCGAAGACTCGACTGGCCTGCTGCACGACGCAACGCGAGCCTTGGCCATCGCCGGCGCACGCCACCTGGAAACCGGCGCACCGATCCGCCTGGACGGCGCCGGCATCCAGGCCGTGCGGGCCGTGCTGGAGAGCTACGCCGAGATCCTGGAGCAGATACCGCACCGCACCGCGATCGCGGCGCACCGCCGCACCGAGAAACGGATTCAGGCAATCTACGCGGGCAAGCGCCGCCCGCATGATGTGGAGGTTTTGGCCATATGAGCCTTGAGATGGTCGCGCAAGAACTGGCGTTCCTGCGCCAGATGGTACAGAAGCAGGCCGAGGCTATCAGCATGCTTTCGCGGGCGATGGGGACGCGCCTCTCTCGCCAGCAGATGTGTGAACGCTACGGCATATGCGGAAAGACCCTGACCGCTCGCGTGCGCGCGGGAGAGCTGCCAACGCCTGGCGTCGATGGCAAATGGCTGCTGGATGAGGTGGTGGAGTGGGACACGCAGCGAATCACCCTACGCGCGAAGGCGGGCCGCGATCGTTGAAGCGCTCGGGTTGTAGTACGTCATGGCTCGCTTCGGGTCACCCCACCCAAACATCCTGCACAGATCCAGGACGTGCAACCGGCTCGCCAAGCGCGTGGCTGCCGTGTGCCTGGTGTCGTGGAAGGTGAAGCCAGCCAGTCCGGCCTTGTCTCTGTACTTGCGGAACATGGCGTCCAGCGTCTGCGGCCTCAGCGCGAACAGCGATTCGGCGTCCCAGCCTTCCATCGCCCTGATGGTCCGCAGGGCAGACGGCGTCAGCGGGACATCGCGGCCCTTGCCGGTCTTGCTGGTGCGCAGCCGAGCGAAGTCGTCATGGATGTCCGTCCACCTCAGCGCACAAAGCTCGCCAGCCCGCATGCCAGTCTTGAGCGCCAACAGGAATGCACCTGCCACCGCCTGGGAGACAGAGCGAACAGCAATGCCGTGCCTCCACCCGAGAACACGCAGCATCACCCTGACCTCATGCCGGCTGACAAGCCTCTCCCGGTGGTCTGGCTGAGCAGGCCTGCGAACGTCTCTCATCGGGTTTGACTGGAGCCACCCCCAATCGCGCCGAGCTACCTCGAGCGCACTGGACAGAATCGTCATCTCCCGCAGTACGGTCCCGCGTGAAACCTTCTTCAGCCGCTCATCACGCCACGCCACCAGCATGAATGGCGTGAGATCGGCGAGCTTCACCCGCCAGGGGAAAGCCGGGTCACGCTCCCATCCGCCCATGACGATTCGATCGAGGCGCTCGGTCTTTTTCGAGGGGGACACCTCGTCCCGGTATCGCTCCAGCGCCTGCCCGAGCGTTTTGATCTCGCCTGCCCGGCCTGAACGCATCGCCCGCAGCTCCATGGTGCGCCGTGCTGCCCAGTCCTGCGCTTCGCGCTTCGTTGGGAATGTGCCAGACTCACGGACACCGGCGATCTCGATCTGGACTCGCCAGTTGCCGGCCGCAGTTTTCTGTGGCGTTGCCATGTGGGGGATGAAGCGGGGGAATTTCGGGGGATTCGGATTCCAAACACTTCCCACGGACGGGGAAGTTTGAGCCGATCATACCCGCCACAGCCCTTGATTTACTTGATTTTTCCACTTCACGCAGAAAATCAAAATACATCGGTGGTCCCCCCGACAGGAACCAGAACCCCGCTTGACTGCTTGGGTTCTCTGGATTTTAGGGGGGAAATTGAGGGATTGCTGACCGAATGGACGAAAAAAAAGCCCGCCTACCCAGAAGGGCAGGCGGGCAATGGCTGATCGTCGGATCAACCTGGAGACACGGCAAATCAGGGGCTGGCAGTGCTGTGGACGATGGCGGGGTGGACCACCTCCGGCCGCACGATGACGGGCTCAGGCTGGGTGACCGTGATCGGGTCCTTCGCCTGCACGCTGGTGGCAGACTTCACGATGGCCGCCGCCGCCGCGTAGGGCGCCACACCGGTCAGCGTGTCCTTGACCATCTGGCCCGTGGTCGGCGCAATGGCAGTTGCGGTAGGCCTGCCGCCGAAGGTCGATGCCATGCCTGTGGACTGCCCGAACATCGCACAGAACGCGATCTGCGTGTCCGAGCCGGCCTTCTTGAAGCACTCCTGCACGGCCACTTGCTTCTGGTACTCGACATCGGCGTAGTCGCTGTACTTCGCTGCATCTTGCTTCTGGCCTTCGATGTGGGCCGCGTCCAATGCGGCGCAGCCGCTCAGGGCGAGAAAGGCCAGGGCGAGAAAGGTGGTTTTTGTGAGCATGGGTCAGTCCTCGGTGGTGGTGGTCTTGGAACGGGTCGCACGGGCCTGCCGGCGGGCATCGCGGCGCGCGGCCGGCATGGCGCCCACGGCCTCGATCACGCCCTGGTGTTTGAGCGTGCAGTCCTGGTGCACGCGGTCGGCCTCGGCGCGGTTAGCCAGCAGCGCGGGCCGCATGTCCTGGGTGCCAGGTTCCACGGTCAGCGGCGGCAGCGGCTCGCAGGGCTGGCGCAGTTGCTCACTGATGCGCGGCACCACCGGCTGCGCGGGCGGCGCCACCGGCGTCATTGAACAGCCGGACGAAATCAGCATCAGCAGGGCAATGGGTGTCAGGGTGCGGCACATATTTCGTGATCTCCTTCGTGCGGTAGACGTAGACGGTCTCTGCCTCGGCCTTGCCGGTCTCGTAGCCGGCCGTGGCGTCGGCGTTGAGCCGTTCCTGGCCGTCCTTGGCGTCCTGGGTGGCCTTGTTCCATCGGCCCTGAACCTCGGCCTGGCCGGCGGCGTAGGCGTCGGCCTTCACGCGCTGGACCTGGGCGGCGTGCCACCAGGTGGCGCCGCCCATGGCTGCAGCTCCGGCGGCGATGAGCAGGGCGTAGAGCTGCCAGCGAGAGGGCATCAGCGCGCGGCGGACGGCGTGAGCGATGGGCGTCATGAAGGTGCCGGCAAGATCGGTCATACATCGGACTCCAGTGGTGGCGTCAACACCAGCCCGAGCCGATCAGCAACAGCCGCATCGCCCTCGCTCGACGCATCGATCTGTTCCCACAGCTCGACCGCCTCAGCCTCGCTCAGGGACATGACCGGCACCAAGGCAGCGCGCAGGGTCTCTGGTGACACTAGAGCGGCGGCGAAGTCGCTGCTCACCATGCCACTGATCAGCAGCCACGGCTCGCCGGCGCGCGTGCAATCGGCCAGTGCCGTATGGGACAGCGTGGCCGGCCCCTGGGCCGCAGCCATCGCAATGATGATGTTGGCCGCCGACATCGGCGCGGCAACGGTCAGAAACTCTCGTTCCATCGTCAACCTCCTGCGCCGGCGTGCGCGGCGCGAAAACCTTGCGGCAGGGCCGCATAAAGATCGCTGTGGGCCGCCTGCAGGTGGCTCATGAGCGGGCGAAACGAGCAGGTGCGCCGGGCGTGGCCCAGGCGCGAGACAACGCCCTCGATGCTGCCCTTGCGGGCATCGCGGCGCAGCTCTGTGATGACGCGCGGCCGCACGAACCGCGCCGACGACCAGGTGCGAAACCCCACAAAATTGGCGCCACGCTTGATGGGTTGCAGGCTGTGGTGGCTGATCTCAAGCTGCAAAAGCGCCAGGTGCCGCTCGATCGCCGCCAGCCATTGCAGACCGGTCTCGCGCGAGGGCGCGATCATGATCGAGTCGTCCATGTAGCGGCCGTAATCGCGGGCCTTGAGGGTGCGCTTGCAGAAGTGATCCAGGCTGTTGAGGTAGACGTTGGCCAGGATCTGGCTCAGCAGATTACCAATCGGGATGCCGGTGGGCTCGGCTCGCCAGGCCAGCAGCTCAACTAGATCGAGCGTGCGGCGGCACTTGATCGCGCGCTCCAGCAAGGACTGCAGGATGCCCCGGTCGATCGAGTAGAAGAACTTGCGCACATCGATGTGCAGCACCCAGGCGTCGCGCGGTGCGCGGCGCATGGCCGCCTGCAACCAGTCGCCGGCACGGTGCGTGCCGTAGCCCACCCGGCACGCGAACGAGGTGTCGACAAAGCGGCGGTCGAAGATGGGCGCGATGGCGGCGTACACCGCGTGCTGCACCACCAGGTCGCGAAACGCGGGCGCCTCGATCAGGCGCGGCTTGCGGCCTTCGGTAACCCAGAACCGATTGCATGGGCGTGGGCAGTACTCGCCGCTGAGCAGCTCGGCCTCCAGCGAAAAGATGTTGGTGCCCAGGTTGCGCGCGAAGTTGAAGCAGGCGCGGTGCGTGCGCTTGCGATCGCTGGCGCGGACGTAGGCAGCCAGCAGTGCGCTGGTGTTGGCGATGTCGCCGTACAGATCGCCGGCGCGCCTCATGGTGCGGTCTCCGAAAAATGCCTGGCGACGATGCTCGCGGTGTGGCCAACACGGGCCCGGGCCGCTACGGAAAGGCGCGCAAGCTCAACATTTCGGCACCAGCCGCGAAGGTGGCTCCCTCTTTGCCGGACAGCCCTTGCTGCATGTGGCACGCGGCATGGCAAAGAGTCGGCGACGAACCCCACGTTGTTGTTCGTGTTCGTGCGCGTGTTGTTCAGATTGCGGGCGCGAACCCCGGCATTCGCGCCGTTGTTCCAGTTGCCGCCCGATAGAACGAAGAGCATGTCAAGCCACCTCCGCACCAGCGGACACGGTGTTGCCGCCGCGCCCGTGGATTTCTGCCCTGGCCCAGCCGCCGATCATGCGGCCGAGTTCGTCCACGTGTTTCATGAGCACCAGGAATCGATGCTCGCCCAGGGCTTCCGGATCGCGCCGGCCGCGCATGCAGTTAAACAAGCCCATCTCGTGCGCCAGATGCACAAGCATGCGCATCTGCTCGTGGCGGATGTCGAGCTGGGCCAGGGTCGTTTTCTTGTGATAGCGCTTCTGCGCCTCGGTCACCAGGTTGTAGACGTCAATGAACGCCTGCCGAATGCTCTGCGTGATCGTGTATTTGTGGCAGCTCGGGAAGTGGGCGAGGTAGCCCTCCAGCTGCTGCGCGAACAGCACCAGCTTGCGGTGCATGTTGGCTTCGGCGTGCATCGATGTTGTCATGGTCTGGTGCCCTGTCGCTGTCGCTCAGGGCTCAAGTTAGATACGAGGCGGCGACGAACCCCACGTTGCTGCTCGTGTTCGTGCGCGTGCCGCCCAGACTGCGGGCGCGAACCCCGGCATTCGCGCCGTTGCCCCAGTGGCCGCCCGAGCGAACGAAGAGCATGTCGACGAAGAATTGATAGAAGTAGTCCTGTCCGAACAGGGCTACGCCCGCCGGGCTGATGGCACCAGCCAAGGGAAAGCCGGACATCGTCAGCAGCCTGGCATCGGCCGTATCCCAGCCGAATGCCTGGGCCGCACCGTTTCCGTATCGCTGTCCAGGCCCGTTGTTACTGTAGTCGGTGCGCCAAGGCGTGGGTGTGATCTCGTCGTACAGCGCAGCCACGCCATTGGCTCCCCACAAGTCCGTGGCGCCAGAGTTGCCAGCCGTGACGGTCGTTATATCGACGCTGGGCTTGAGCGCGTAAAAGCGTGCGTTGCAGCGGATCTGGCCGCCAGTCGTGTACTCACCGAAGGCGGTGCCGTTGACGCCATCAAGGCTGATCGTGTCGTCGTCGACGACAGTGATCTGGAACAACCTGTCTTGCAGTTGCGTCATCCCCGCGTTCGCCATGCTGACAGCCTGCACGATTGCACCGGTGGTCAACCCATGGGCGGCCACGGTTAGCGTCACGGGGTTAGTTCGTGTCGCGCCCGAGATGTTTTTTGTCGCGACGATCGTGGTCACGCCCGGGTTGACGTCCCAGGTGGTGCCGTTGACATCAGCGATGCCGCATGCCTGACCATTGTGCGTTGTCTTTGCCAACACGCTGGCGCTGCCCGTCAGCGGCATATTCGGCTGCGCGCTGGACCCTGCCGATGTGAAAGTCAGGCTGGTGTCATTGATGTCGCTCAATGCGTTGCTGTTGCAGCCCAGCGGGAAGTTGCGCACGCCAGCAGGGTCGTGCCAGGCGCAGGCGTCGGTGCTGGTGGCGGCCTGTGCGTGGGCCATAGCCAGTACCGCCAGCGCATCGCGCATGAACACCGTCGCCGGAAAGAACTGCGGACCGCGCGTGCGGGCGGCGGCAATTGAGCCCGAAAGATTCGCGGCGGGGGCGCCGTCGAGCGATGCGAAGCCAACCTGGCCGGCCTGCGGGGAGGCCACGAGTGGGATGCCCATGAACAGGCTGGACGCAACGCCAGCGTTGTTGCTGCACTTGTACTTGTCGTAGAAAAAGCCCGGCTGCACGACGCCCGCATGGATGAAGGCTCGATGCAGGTAAAAGCCCTCGGCGTTGGCCGCAGCTTCGCTGGCGTGCGCTGTAACCGGCAGCACATCCACGCAGTTGGCCCCGTAGAGCGCATACCTCGGGCTATCCGGCGAGGCCAGGCGCATCCTGAACGCCGGCACCCACACCATGATGCTGCCGTCGGTGTAGGCGTAGTTCCCGTAGTTCGGCGAGAAGCGGTCATAGCATCCGGGCAACGGCGTGTAGCCAAGGGCGTGGGCCTGCCCTGGAGCTATGCCCACGCCAAAGCCAACCTTCCCAGGCGTCCCGATCGTGCCGGGGTGCCTGCGCGCAGCCGCCGCCATAGCGTGGCCGAGCGGCGCCGACAGTGGCCGCATCACGGGATGCAGCACGCCGATCATTCCGCCTCCATCGAGCAGCCGCATGCGGCGATGGCAGCCTGGCGCACCACGCGGAACGTCACAGGGCCAAGAAGCTGACAGCCGGGCTTGAACTGGCTGATCTCGCCCTGTGACGTGTAGCCGGCGGTGGTCTTTGTCTGCAGCACCAGCTTGCCGTAGCCGATGAGGCTGAGTGTCACGACGCTGCCGCCCTCGACGGTGATGTCGGACGAGGGGGCATCGTTGGTACCTAGGGCCAGGATGGTGGAGAGTGTGGTCATGGGTGGGGTCCTTCAGATCGAGTGGGCGTAAAGCTGCGCGTCGCGGAAAACGATGCGCACGTGATCGCGGTTGATGTCACAAGCACTGCGGCTGCCATACAGCGGCGCCCTGCTCTTGAGGCAGACGCGCTCGACGTGGCCATGCCAGCGCTGCGGGTCGCACCCGGCCTGCAGGCCGCACGCGCGCCGCTCTTTCTGCACGCCGCCCAGCCCGCCGTTGTAGGCGGCATCGGCGAAGCGCAGGCGCTCGGCCCGGTCCTGCACGGGCGCCAGGGCGGCGAAGTCCTGACGCACCTTGAGCACCACGGCGCGCAGTTGCAGATCCGGGCGCTGGTAGATGTTGGCCCAGTCCAGCTCGCGCAGCGCGGGGTGGCGCTCGCGCATCTCGGCCAGGGCATCAAAGCGCAGCGAGCCGTCCGGCCGCCAGGCCCGGGTGAGCTGGCCCAGGCCGGCGCCCTCCTCCCGGCTGGTCTTCAGGCGGCTCGCCGGGTTCCAGCACTTCGAGCGCAGCGCCGGGCACCCGCTTTCGTGGTGCACCAGGCCGGCCAGGTACGAGCGCTGCGGCACGTTGGGCCAGCGCTCGTCGATTTCAGCCGAGAGGATGGGCAGGTACTGCGCCGCGCGCGGCGGCAGCTCGGCGGCCGTGGCGCTGCGACCGAACAGGCCCAGCAGCGCGGCCAGCACGATGCAAACGCCCAAAAAAACCAGCCCCGCACCGGTTGGCGTCTCCTTCGCTTTGTCGGCCGCCGCCGAGAGATCCAGGTAGTCAAACAGGCCCCTGCGGGCCAGGTGCGCGCACAGCACAGCCAGCAGCGGGGTCACCAGGCCAAGCAGCAGCATGCCGGTGGAAATGAAATCCTTGTCGGGGTCGGTCAGCAGCAGTGCGCCAAGCACCACCGCGCCGCCAAAGCCCATGAACCAGTAGCGAAATCTGCCCACGTCAACCTCCATCAATGCAGAAAAACCTTGACGGCCATGCCGGCAGCGGCACCGATGGCCGCCAGCACGGCGCGCTCCACCCACACATTCGTGCGCCGGGTGATCGGCTCCACCAGCTCCAGCGTCCGCACGCGCCGCTCCAGCTCAGAAAGGGCCCTGAACGCTCGCTCCTGCGCCTCGAACATCTGGCTCTGCCGCTCCTCGATGAGCACCAGCTTGCCCACCTGGTCTGTCAGCGTGCGCACGGCCTGCTCCATGGACGTCAGTCGGAACAGCACCAGCTTGCCCACGCCGCCACTCGAGTCATCGGTGAAATTTCGGTCGGTCATCTGGCCTCTCATTCGGCGAAAAATTCTTCGGTGCACACCCGTGCGCCAGGCATGCTCAAGGCCAGGGCGACGAATGCCGCCGGCGTCAGGCGATGCGGATCAATCACGCCCACGGCCGCGCCCAGCGCCTCATTGCAGAACCACCGGGTGATGCTGTGCGGCAGGAACCACAGCACGGTGGCCAGGGCGCCGCGCCAGTCATAGCGCTGGCCCTTGAAGTGCTCGAACCAGTCGATCGCGTCCTCGGTCGACCAGTGGGGCACGTCGATGGCCACCCAGTGCGCGGGCGTCAGGTCGGCGTCGGGTTTGATGCGTACGCCGTCGTCTCGCAGCGATGCGCCGGCGATGGTGCAGTGCCGGCCACGACCCACCAGCACGGCCTCAACGTGCGTGACGCGGCGCCACGTAGCCCCGACTTGCGCCAGGCGCACGGTGGCCCAGCCAATGCGCGCGGCCAGGCCGTCCTGGGCGTGATCTCCGACGTATGCCAGGATGATCATCTCGCCCCATCACACAGACAGCTGCGGGCCCAGCACATCGAGCAGCGACTGATCGACGGCTGGAATGGTGAGCAGGTCATCGACCGACGCCCAGGGGCGGCCGTCCACGATTGCCTGGGCGATGACCGGGCCGATGCCCAGGATGTCCAGCAGCTCGTCGTACGTCGCCGTGTTGATGTTGCGCACGGCGTAGGTGCTGGGCCATCCGGTGGTGATGTCGATCGACTCGGGATCCTCGGATGCCTCGATCTGCGCGCGCAGCGCCTCGGCTCGGGCAAACGCCAGCGCGTCCAGCAGCTTGATTGCCTCGACAACGGACTGAGCAAGCCCGGCAGTCATCGGAATGAAGGTGTTTGCCATCGTCTTCCACATCACCGGGTTGCCGCCGGCCGATAGCTGATCGGACAGACTGCCGCCTGCCGCGATGATGGCGTCAGCGTCTCGTGACAGTTGCATGTGCTGCACGCGGCTGTCGATGTCGCTGTGGAACCAGTGGCCGCCAACAAACGCCCCGCCAAATGTGCGGCGGAATCGCTCTACTTTGACCTGATCCCACCGGCTGGCCCGGCGCTTTTCCAGCGATGGCCGAAGCGCATCCATGGCCTGCTGCTCGGTGATGGACTCGGCGCCCTCGGGAATCCACGCATCCTGCGAGCCGTCCGATTCGTAGGCGTGGACAGCGCCATTGACCAAAAAGTATTTCATCAACGGTACTCCTTCACGGCCAGGGCGCTCGCGTTATAGACCTCGATCTTGTATGTATTACCAGGGGGCACGATGAAGTTGATGTTTATGTTGGTGCTGGTTTCCGGCCACGACGACCAGGAAACAATGTCGCTTCCTACGAGCCCACTCAGCCCGTTTTCAACTGCGCTTGATGTTGCAGATGCCACCACAATGATCGGCTTGCTGGTGGAGTTGGTGTAAGTCACGCCGCTGGTGCGCGTCACGGTCTGCCACGACTGCCCCTTGCCGAAAACCTCGTTCGCACGGGGCACTTCATTTCCGGCCGCGCCGGCCGGGACGGACAGGTGCCCGGTCATCGTGATGCCACCGGCGCGAGGCACGTAGTTCGCCGGAACGAATGTTGCCGCAGCCGCAGCGCTGTCCGCTGCATCCTCGGCGGCCGACGTAGCGATGCCCGCCTGAGCGAGTGCAATGCCAGCCTGGGTGGTAGCAACGCCCGCGGCGTCCGATGCATCTCCAGCGGCCTCGAGCGCCTCTGCATGCTTGGTGTTGACGTTGGTGTTGAGCGCGTTGTTCTCGACGTTCTGAGCGTTCATCGCTGTGACGATCGCCGGAAATGCGAGCATCACCGCGTCGGCCCGTTGCGCGAAGTTTTCCGGGTCGTCTCTCGTTGGTGGAGGGTCCGGGAAGGGGGGAATGGTGACGCTCATCAGATCAGTCCTTTGAAGTCGATGTCCAGCAGTGCGTGGTTGGGGTATGCAAGCACCAGACGGTGCGAGCCGATCCAGCCCAGGTTGATCAGCGACTCGGCATAGTCGGGGTCATCCGATCCGATCAGGACCGTGGGCATGGACTTCAGGCGCCGCAGCAGGACGCTCACGGCGTTGAGCCTGACCTTGTCGACCAGCACCGTCAGGTTCTGGTAGTCAGCGCTGTCACGCTCTTCAAACAGGGTCTCGCCGTACTCGTTGGTTTCCTTCACCGAGTAGTCATCCATGCCGATCTCGGCGCCAAGCAAGGGGGATGTGCCCAACTCGATGGACTCGCCGAACGTCACAGCGCCCACAGCTATGTCGGTGCCCTCGAAGGTGATCAGGATCTGGCTGTAGAAGTAGCACGGCAGGCCAGAGAACAGCAGCCTGGACGCGAGCTGATCAACCGGCGCGGTGAAGTACTGGAACCAATCGGCCACGTTGTCGGGCAGCAGCTCCTGGGTCTGGTCAAACGTCTGCACGTCATCGTCAAACACCTGCACGCGCACCCGGCTGGCTTTGACGCCGAACATGGCCACTGTGGTCACCGTCTTGCCGGGCGCCAGGCGCACCACCAGGTCATCGCTGCCGGCCTGCTGCGTCTCGGTGCTGATGCGGTCGTCGAACATGGCCACCGTGTTGGCCGGGCCCACGTCGAGCCACTTGTCACTGTCCACGCCCGGCGTGCCGGTGTTGCCATCCTCCAGGCTCTCGAACACCCGCAGCATCGGCAGGCCACGCATGTGCCCCCTGGTGGCCACCACCTGGCGCAGCACCTCGGCGCCCTTGGCGTACGTGCCGGCAGCCCAGGCGGACTGTGCGTTCGTGGCCGTGATACTCACCAGCATCGACGGCACGAACTTGACCGGATCGATGATCCGCGTGACGCACTCGGTCATGGGGCCACCTGCACCTGCACCGGCTGCTCAGCCGGCGCCTGCACCGCGATGGCGCCACCAGGGCGCGAGACCTTGCGCAAGATCGCGGCCGCCCTCGAGGTGTTGACCGCCACCGACTCGTGCACGGCGTGGTCCTCGTCCAGGCGCCTGAGGATCGCCTGCAGCAGGGCCCTGGTCTCGGAGTCGCCACCCGTGTGGGCGCGCACCCCCAGGTAGCCGCCGACGTTGGCCAGCGGCATGATCGCCTCGGTTCCGCGCTCGGCCATCTGACCCATGTCAAAAAACGTCGGGCGGCGCACCACACCGCCGGCGAACGCGCCGCCGGTGGCGAAGCGGCGCTTCTCGTCTTTGCCGTATTCTTCCCAGTGCCACAGCGCGTAGTCCTCAATCGTCCATCCGCGGTCGCGCGCCAGATCGGCACCGTTGGCGGCCCAGTACGATTTCAGATCGGGGTTTTTCGACAGATAGCCGGAGGCGGTCCACTGGGCGCTTGAGACGGTGGGAGCCTTGTAGCCGCCCGATCCGCCCGTCGACGCCGCCGGCGCCGATGACGCCACCGTCACCGCCTGGCCGGCCGCGATGGCCGCGCTGTAGGTGGCCATGGCGGCATTCAGGTCAAGCACCGCAGACGCCACGCTCTTGACGCTGGTGTCGATGCCCAGCAGAGCGTTCATCTGGTCCTCGGCCACCTGCAGCTGGGTGTTGAGGTACTCGATCTGCTCTTCCAGCAGCAGCACCGTGCGCTCCGCATCGCTGAGCTTGGGCTGCACCACCGACTGCAGCGCCGCCAGCTCATTGGCCATGGTCAGGTAGGCGCGATCGCGGTCCACGCGCGACGCATAGACCTGGCCGTCCAGGTCGGTGCGGATCACGCTCACGGCGTCGCGCAGCTTGTCGGCGTCCAGGTCTGCCGTGCCGGCGCGCATCTGCCGCACCAGGTCCAGCGCCTGGCGTGCCTGCATCGTGGACACATCGGCCACCTGGCCGCGCAGCTCACGCACGTGATCGCGCAGCGTGCCGAACACGTCATTGAGCATGCTCTCGGTGTCGCGTGCGGCGCTCAGGCGCTTGTCCAGCGCGTCCTGCTCAGCTTCCACAGCACGGCGCAGTGCATCCATGGTCCTATCCATGCCGTCGCGCGCATCCTCGATCGCCCAGATGTGCTGCTGCAACGCGCGATTGCCGGCGGACAGCGCATTGAGTTCGCGCTCGCGCAGCTTGGCAGTGTTGCCCAGCAGGCTGAGCAACTGGGTCTCCAGGCCAAAGCGCTCGCGCGCGATCTCGTTGGCCTTCTGGGCGGCGGCGTTCGTCGCTGACAGGCGGGTCGAGCCGAAGCTGGGCACCTTGACCCTCGTCACCGCGCCCGCCACGCCGCTGATCGCTGTCTCGATGCCAGCGATGGCCTGGCGGAACCCGGCATCGTTGAAGATGGCATTGAGGGCAGCGGCTGCGCTCTGCGCCGTGGCAACCACGTTGGCGATGGCCTGCTGGCTGATGGCCTGGCTGATGGGCACGCCGGCGGCCATCGCGGCAAACATCGGTGTCAGGATCTGCCCGGTGAACACGCTGGCGATCTGCCCGGCGTAGCTCGACGCGATGGATTCGTAGATCCCGCCGATGATCATGTCCGACAGAGCCGCGCCAACATCAGCCTCGCTCATGCGGCCCATGATCCCGTCGACAAGGATGTCGCTGATGCCTTGGGCACTGATGCCCACGTCCGACATCGACTGATTGATGTCGGCCATCATCGACGCGAACCGCTCCGCCGAATAGTCGGCGCCCGTCGCCGCGTTGATCATCTGGCGCTGGGCATCCTGTAGGGCCTCGCTGTAGCGCTGCTGCTCCTCGGCGGCGTTGGTGACACCACGAAGGTTGACCTTGACCGTGCCGGTGTAATTGTCCACCGCCTCCCGGCTGCCGCCCAGCGCCACCGCCAGCGTGGCCGACGACGACTTCATGTCCCTGACGGCCGTCTCCCATGCATTCGCGCCGGGGCTGTCAGATGCCTGCGTGCGCGTCTTGTTGCCGCGGAACAGCCCGCCCTTGTAGAAGGCGTATTCCGTGGCGTCCTGGACCTCTCCTGAGGCGATTTGCACCTGGTAGCCATACTCCTTCAGGCGCTGCCCGAAGAGATGCGCCATGCGCACGCTGCCCGTGAAGATCTCGGTCCACTTGCCGCTCACGCCAGTGGCCTCCATGATTTTGTAGTTCAGGCCTTCCAGCGAGGTCTTGTACACCAGCGACTCGTTGGGGCGCATGGAGTTGCCGATGCTGGCGTACCGATCTGCCGAGCTGGCCTGGCCGGCGCCCGTCAACGTGGCGCGGGTGTAACCCCTTTTGTAGAGGCTATCGGCCACCATCACGGCCGAGGCGATCCAGCCCACCACAGGCACCGCAGACGCGGCCGTGCCGGCTGAGGCACCAGCCGTCGCCCCGGCCGTCATGCCGGCTTCCTGCGCCGCCAGCATGGCGGCCTGGGACATCCCGTTGGAAATGACGCCAGCGCCCGCGGACGATCCACCGCCAAAGAATCCCCAGGCCTTGCTGACCAGATCGAGCATGCCACCGCCGCCACCGGATCCGAAACCCTGCCCACCGAACAGGCTGGACAAGCCCTGCGCGATCGACTGCTGCAAGGCCTTGGCCAGCTGCGTCTTGAACATGTTCTCGAGGCTGTCCACGAAGTTCTGCCCGAAGCTCTTGCCATCCTCAAAACCGCGCATCAGCGCATCGGTCAGTCCCTGGCTGATCTGGTCGGTGGTGGTCTTCCAGGCTTCCTCGGCCTTCTTCGCGGCCTCGACGGCCACCTGCTTCGTGGCACCGGCCACGCGGGCGTCGGCCAGCTCGCGCATGGCTTTGGCCTGGTCGCGGTAGAGCTGCGCCATGGCCCCGTTGCCCGCGGTGTCGAAGACGACAGAGCGGCGCTCCAGCTCGGCCGCGGCATCACGCTGGCGCGCGGCCTCCAGCTCGGCCAGGGCCACGCCAGAAAGGCCGATGGCCTCATTGGCCTTCAGCTGCGCATCCAGCTCGTCCTGCAGGCCGTGCACGCGGCCGAGCTGGCTGTCGTAGGCGTCGGCGTTGGCCTTGGCCGAGCTGGAGGCCCACTTCGCATTGGCCTCCATGATCCCGCCGGCCACCTTCTGCTGCTCGATCAGGCGCGTGGCCAGCTCGATGGACTGCTCGTCGGTGACCATGCCCGACAGGCGCATGGCCTGGATGCGGCCGAGCTGCTCCACGTAGTCGGCGCTGACGCCCATCAGGCTGGCGTAGAGGGCTTGCTGGGCTTTGGCCTCGGCAGCCGCAGCGCGGGCGGCTTCCTTGCTCGCTGCGGCATCTTGGCGTACCTTCCCGCCTGCCGTCCCCCAAGCCTTGGCAGCCGCACTCGCCGATGTGTTGGTGTCCCGCCAGATGTCATTGATCATGCCGCCGGCGGTGGCCCATGACGTAGACACGTCCTGAGCAACAGCGCTCATGACCTCCCCAGCAGCAGCGGCTCCGCGATTGGCCGCATTCCACGCGCCCTTCAGATCTCCATCAATGATTTTTCCCGCGACGTCCACCAGTGCTGAGACGCTCGTGGTCATGTAGGCAATCACGCCACCGATGACCTGCCCAGCTGTCTGAAACACAGTGACGACACCGACCGTCGTGCTGTAGACCCCTCGGAGCGCATCCTGTAGCTCGCCGCCAAGCACGCCCGCAAAGCTCTGGGACTGGCCGTACAGAGATGCCATCTGCCTGGCCATCTCCACCATCGTCGGCATGACGGCCGTGGCGATGGTGTTTTTTACGCCGGTCAACTGAGCATCAAGCACCTGGGATTGCCGCGCCAGCTCCACAGCCTGCGCCACCGCCTGGTCACTCATCACGAGCCCCATGTCCTGGGCCTCGGATGCCAGGTTGTTCATGGCCTTGCCGTTGTCCTTCAACAGCGGCAGCAGGGCTGTCGCGTCGCTGGCCAGGGCCTCCATGTAGAAGGTGGCTTCCTTCTGCCCGACGCCGGCCTTCTGCAACGAGGTGGTGTAGAGCTGCAACGCCTCGGGGCCGCCCAGGCGGGCGAACTGCTCGGCCGTCACGCCCACCTTGGGCGCGATGTTCTCGAAGAAATCCTTCATCGGGCCGCTGCCCGTCTGCAGGAACTCGCCCACCTTGTCGTTCACGTCCTTGAGGATGTCCGACAGCTTCTCCTGCTGCACACCCACCGTCCTCGCGCCATACGACCAGCCCTGCATCGTTTCGGCCGTGGTGTTGGCCAACTGAGACAGCCGCTCGAACTCCTGCGCGGTGTAGCTCACGTCTCGCGCCATGTTGAGCAGGCCCGAGACGCCGGCACCGACGCCCAGGAAGCCCAGCACCTTGGTGGCGGAGCTGACCGAGTCGCTGATGCGCCCCATGGTGCCCTCGACGACGCGGCGCGCGTCGTCCATGTCCTTCTGCAGGCGCGCGACATTCGCGGCCATCTCGATGGTCAGCGATGAGACTTTCATGACGGCTTCTTCGGGTCAGGCTTGCGGTTGAGGGTGGCGGCCAGCGATGCCGCCAGGCCGGTGGGCTTGTGCCCCGGCGCGTCGGCATCGAACACGGGTTCTCTCGGGTCTTTCGCCGAGGCCTCGCGGCAGTACGCCCGCGAGGCGTTGCGGATCAGCTCGAACTCCCAGGGCTCCAGGCACACCGCCATCCCCTGGCACCAGGCCAGGATCTCGCGGCTGCTCAGCGGCACGGGGCCAAAGCCGCCCGGCTCCGACCAGCCCATTTGCTCCAGCATCCGCAGCAGGTGCTGCGCCTCCACCTCGGGCAAGCCCAGGGGCTTGTCGTGGCGGCGGCGCAGATCGGCTCGGGTGCTGCCGCTGGCGTTCTTGGGGTCGATGGGCTGCTGCAGCCAGGCGAGCTGGCGCGCATACAGTTCGAGCTGCCCGCTCAGCTCGCGCTGGCGGGCTTCGTGAAAAGCTGGCGGTCAGCCAGCGCGGCATCCACCTGTTCGGTCAGCCACGCCAGATCCGGGTCGGCGTACAGCGCCTCGGCTGCCTCGACGCTGAAGGGCACCGGCTGCCCGTTCACGCCGTAACCAGACCAGCCCAGCGTCATGGCGGCCAGCAGCTTCGGGCGCTCGGCCTCGGTCTCGGCCGGGTCGGGTTGCGCCAGCCGCCCCGTTTTTCCCGCCTCGCGGATCAGCTTGCGCTGGCGGGCGTGTTCGGCCGCCTTGCGCTGGGGGTGGGTTGGGCCGGCCAACGTGAACACCACGCCGGTGGGGTTGCCGTCGGCGTCCTTGATGGGGTGCTCGATGGACTGAAAAGTCTTGATGGATCTCAGGTCGTACATGCTGGGGCCTCCTCAGGCGGCAGAAGTGGTTGCGGCATCGAAGTGCGAGAGCTGGCCTTCCTTGAACCAGGCGCCGCCGTGCTCGGTCTTCACGAAGTAGCAAACGCCACCGTCGTCATGGGCCTGCATGGAGACAATGCCGATGCTGTTGAAGGGGGTGCGCACTCGCTGATCGAGCGAGAACTGGAAGGTGATGGTGTTCATGAGATGTCTTTCGCGGGTGAGTGCAAGCAATGCCCTTACCCAGTGCCGCCGTCACCCGCGAAGGCAACGAACGGCACCGGGCAGGTGCTCGGGGGGGTGAATCAGGACGAAGGCGGCGGCGGCGGCGAATACAGCACCACCACGGCGGTGTCGCCCGAGGCGGGGGCGATGACGCCGATGCTGTAGACATTCATGCGCACGTCGTTCGAACCGGCGCCGCCGGCGATGCGCTCGCCCATCACGTAAGCCAGCAGGTACACCGTGTCACCCGCGCTGTCGGTGATCTTGAGCGACACCTTCTGCGTCAGGCTCTTGCGGGCGCTGGTCATGATCGCCTGACCGGCGTCAACGCGGTCCATGGCGACGCCGATGTCGAACTCCACCCCCTGCTCGGCGCCCTTGGACAGGCTGGTCTTGCCAGAGCACAGGTTGACGAAGTTAATGGACTCGTGGCGAATATTGATTTCGCCGACAGATTCCAGCTCGCCGAGCTGGGTGTACGCCAGGGCGGCAAAGCCGTTGGCGTCGTGGGTGGCGGGCGTGGATGCCGAAACGGACACGCACGTCCCGGTGCCGGTGTACTGACTCATGGCAGGGGCCTTTCAGAAGTGAAAAAGCCCGCGGAGTGCGGGCCAAACAAAAGCGCCGCCCGAAGGCGGCGGCGGATGAAGCCTTGCGGGCTTACTCGGTGTGGCTGACCACGAAGATCTGGCCTCGGGTCAGCAGGTTGGTTTCGGGCTCGCGGGCCCAGGCGCCGAAGCGCGCAAACGTGACGGACTGGACCACCACCGCGCCACCCACCTGGTGGCGCTGCGCGGCCAGCAGCGCGGCGCGCGCGGCTGCGTTGACGGCCACCACGTCGGGCGCCTCGCTGGCCCAGGGCGTGACGAGCAGTTCGGAATTGAGCAGGCCCAGGCTGGCCGGACTGCACAGGTTGCCGCGCCCGGCCTGCTGGCCGCTGGTCAGGTTGAAGGTGAGGTACGGCGGGCGGGCCAGTTCTTCGGCGACGTCCACCAGGTCGATGCGGCCCGGCACGCCGCCCACCAGGGCCAGCAGCGGCGCGTGGGCACGCAGGATGTCGCGGATGACGGTTTCGATCATGATCAAGATGCCTGAGGGTTGAGCTTGCGCACTTCAGCCGGGATGCGGCGCTGCAGGTAGGCCACGAAGGCATCCAGCGCCGGGCCATCCAGCTTGAGCGCGGCGTCGCGCATGTAGTCGTTCGGTCGGATGCCCGGGTGGGTCACCATCGAGCGCACCTGCCCGTTGGCCAGCAGCAGGCCCAGGGCATCACCGTGCCGGCGGCTCAGCCGCCGCTTGGTCTTCGTGTCCACGCTGGTGCCCAGCACGCCCTTGGCCTTGATGACGTAGGCCTTGCGCACGCTGCGCGTGCCCGTGCCTCGATAGTGCGCGCCGGTGCCGGTGTGCAGCAGCCGGGCATACCACGCCATCTTGCCGCCCGCCTCTACGTCCACGCGAGCATAGCCGCGGCGCTTGGCGCCGGCGTTGGCCCTGATCTTGATGCTGCGCCGCAAATCACCCGACTTCACGGGCGCCTTGGCCTGCGCCTCGGCCTGCACCACCTTCTGCCCGGCGCGCATCGCGCCGCGCAGCACGTTGACCTCGATGTTGACCGGCAGTTGCTTGAGCAGCCGATCCAGCTCGGCCAGGCCCTTGACGGCCGTGGTGCTGGCCTCAGCCATGGGGGCGCTCCACCAGGACGCCGGCGACCAAGTACGCCGCCACCAGGTCGGCCGGGAACGCGCCGCGCGCCGCGTCGCCGATCACGAACGAGCCGAAGTCGTTCACGCAGTTCTTCGCGAACACATAGCGCCGGTTGGCCGGAACCTGACCGGCCACGGCCGGCACGGCGGTCTTCAGTCCGACGCGGCCGCGCCGGCGCGGTGTCGATTCAGTGGCCATCTGCCAAGCCCTCCACGCAGTCGAAAATCAGCCAATGCCCGGCATGCCGCAGATCGCGGGCCGGCCCCTGCACACCCAGCACCCGGGCAGCGCCCGAGCGCAGGTCGGTGAAGCGGATGCGCCAGGCGCCCGAGACCAGCGGCGCCGCCAGTGCCGCGCTCCAGCGCACCAGCACCGTGTGCGTGAGCACCGCCTGCTGCGCATCGGCCAGGCGCGGCTCGCTGCTGCGCACCGGCTGCACACTCGCCCAGGCCTCCTCCACGGTGACCCACGCGCGCTTCGTGAACGAGTCGGCCGGGGCGCCCTGGCGCTCCACCGCCACCCACTGGTCCAGCTTGCCTGCCTGCATGTCAGCCGCCCCAGCCCACGCGGTGCGGCAGCAGAAAGTGCTGCGCGCCCACCGGGATCTCGGTCACGGTGGAACCCGCCACCACGGTGGCGCGGTTCTCGAACAGATGACCCAGCAGCAGCAGGATGCCCACCTTGATCCCATCATTGATTACGATGCCGCGCGCCACTTCCTCGGCGCCCTGCAGGGCGCCGGCCCAGCGACCCAGCGCCCCCAGGCGCAGCATCTGGCTCGCCTGGCAATCGGTCATCGCTGCGGCGGCGGCCAGATCCGCATCGCGTGCTGATGCGGCGGCAGCGAGGGCAGCGGGCAATCCGGCCCGCGCCGTCTCCAGCGCATCGCTGGTGGCGAACACGCGCCGATTCAGGAATGCCTGCGCCGCCGCCTCGGCCCCATCGAGATAGGGCTGCACCTGCGTGGCGGGATACCCGGCCGCCAGGCGCAGATGTGACAGCGCATCGGCCATGCTGATGATGCTCATGCCAGTGCGAGCTCCAGAGGTTGCCGGGGGAACAGATCCAGCGCGCTGGCGCGGCTGGCATTGACCACCTCCACGTCCGCCAGGCGCGGCAGGATGGCGCGGAACTGCGCCGGCCACTCGGCCACGCCGGCGGCGTCACCCAGGTGCGCCGGGTGGCTGCCGTGCCAGTGCGTGCGCCCTGCGGCGTGCTGGCAGTCGAAGCCCAGCAGCACGATGCGGCGCACGCCCCACCAGGCGGCCTGGGCGATCAATGCCGCGCCGCTGTTGGTGCGCGAGCCGTCCAGCCACGCCATCTCGCGGCGGATGCCGGGGATGATCTGCGGCGTCACCAGCAGGCCCTTGAACACGTTGCGCACCTCGCTCAGATGAGTGTCCCACCAGGCCCGGTCGAGGGCGTAGAGGACATCGGCCCAGGGGCAGGCGCGGAATGTGGTGTTGGTGACGAAGACGCCACGGGTGCCGGTGCCGTCGGCGGTGCAGGCGTCTGCTTTTTCGCGCCACGCCCTGACCGCTTCGCAGTCGTCGGCTGTGAGGCTGGGGCCGCTGGCAATGCAGACGGCTTCCCGCCAGCGGCCGTAGAAGGGTTGCCGGGCATGGCCTTGTCCAGAATGCGCGCGAGGCCGCGCGCCTTGAGTTGTTCAGCGGTGCGCGCGCTGACGGCGAAGCGTTGGCCGCGCCGGCGCGCGCCGTCGTGATCGAAGCCCCGCAGGGCCTCCACGTTGATCAGTGACATGGTGTCGTGTCCTTCATGGGCGAGGCGCCCGAAGGCGCCCCGCCCTGCCCGATCAGGAGCTGGCCGGCGGCGTGCTCGACGCCGGGGTGCTGGACGGCGGCGCCGGGTGCACGCCGCTGAAGTCGCCCGCCACGAAGGCCTCGGGCCGGTACACGGTCAAACCCACGCGCTCTTCGCACAGGATGGTGACCATGTTCTTCACGAAGTTGTCGCGGTCCTGGTTGCTGACCGTGATGTTCGCGTCCTCGCGGTCCCAGCCCTGCGCGCCCAGCGAGAACGCGCCGGTCAGGAACTCGCCCGCGTCCATGGCCTGGGTGCTGACCACCGGCCGGCCCCACAGGCCCGGCGCCGCCAGGCCGCGGGGCGTGGCGAACAGGTAGGCGTTGTCCTCGGTCTTCGTCAGCTCGATCTGCGTCCAGTCGATCGGGTTGAGCACGATGCCGTCGGAGCTGTACTCGGCCAGCTCGACCTGCAGCAGCGCAATGCGCAGGCGGTCGATCATGGTCTCGGCCTGCACGGCCACGCCCGGGTTCACGTAGGCGGTGGCCTGCGTCAGGATGCCGTTGAGGTTCAGGCCCAGGCCGCTGCCCTTGAGCAGCTGCGCCTCTTCCTTGACCTTCAGGCCGTACAGCAGCCGGCCGTCGATGTAGCTCTGCAGCATCGCCACATCGGCCAGCACCTGCTTGGACGCACGGATGTAATGCGCGATGGTGATCACCGGCGCGGTGTCCAGGTCGAACGTCAGATCCGACTCCGGCTTCGGATTGCTCGGGTTCTCGGCCACCGGCGCGGCGTTGTTCGTGAAGCCGGCCTCGCGCACGTACTCGATGCTGTTGCTGCTGGTGGTACCCCAGTTGAGCAGGTCGCGCAGGAACAGCCGCTGGTTCGGCGGCACGATGATGCCGGGCACGCGGTGCGGCTGGATCAGATCGCCCGCCGAGCCCGCGCCGCTGGTGACGGCGGCATGGATGCTGCCAACTTTCACGGCCACCGCGCCGCGCATGCTGGCGTTGAAGCCGGTAATGGCCTCGTTCTCCACCACCATTTGGCCCAGCGACTTGGCCGAGCCGGGCATGCCGCCGCCGTTTTGCATCTTGGCGATGACCTGCTCCATGGCCTTGTGCGCGGCCTGCAGCTCGCTCTGCGCGGTCAGCAGCTTGTCGACCTCGGCCTTCGTCTCGGCCGAGAGCTGCGAGTGGGCCTTCAGCTCCTTCTCCGCTTTCTCGGCGTAGGCCTTGAGGTCGTCGCCCACCTTTTTCAGGTCGGCCTGCACCTGCTTGTACTCGGCCTCCACGGTGGTGCCGGCCATGCCCAGCATGGACAGGCCCGCCAGCACATCGGTATGGGCGGCGAAGAAGCCGGCGACGTCCAGGCCTGCGGCCTGCGCACCGAGCGAAACGGCTGCCAGGGCCAGGGCGGCCACGCGCAGAATGGATTGGGTTTTCTTCATGATCGAATTCCTTTCAACGGGTTGGGAGGATGGATGCCAGCGACGCCGAGAGGGCGCGTGCCTGGCCGGTTGCTGCAAAGTCGGCCTGACGGCCGCGCCCGGTGGGATCGCCCTCACCGCCGCCGGCGGGATCTCCCGCGCCGGCTTTGAATTCGCTGATGAGGCGCATGGCCTCGCTCTTGGGCATGCCGCTGGCGCGCAGCGCCGCCTCCAGGCGTCGTGCCGCGTGGGCCTGCGCCTTGGCCTCGCCCTGTTTCACCTGGTCGGAGGGCAGCAGCTCGTCCGCGAAGCCCTGCTCGATGGCCGAGCTGCCGCCGATCCAGCTCTCGGCGTCCATCAGCTTGGCCATGGCCTTGTTCTCGGCGCCGGTACGGGCCGCGTAGATGTCGGCCATCGCCGCGTCGAACGGCTCCAGCCAGTCGGCCAGCTCGCGATAATCGTTGCGGTTGCCGGCCGCGATGACCCAGGCGTTGTGGATCATCAGGAAGCCGGCGCGCGCGATCTGCACCGTGTCGCCGGCCATGGCCACGACCGACGCCGCCGAGGCGGCCAGGCTCAGCACTTTCACGGTTACATGGCCCTCGTGCTCGCGCAGCAGGCTATAGATCGCCAGGCCCTCGAACATGTCGCCGCCCGGGCTGTTGATGTTCACGGTGACCGGGCCCGGGCCCAGCGCGCGCAGCGCGGCGGCCACGCGCCGCGCCGTCACGCCGTCGCCCGTCCACCAGTCGTAGCCGATGACGTCCATCACGCTGATGGTCCGCTCCTGTTCGCCCTCGGCCGCCGCTTGGACGCCCGGCTGCCAGCGGTCGAAGGCCGCCGGCAGGATCTCGCTGCGCACGCTGGCGCTCGGCCTGCCCGTCGGGGCGGCCGGAAGAGTTTTCAGGCTCATGTCAGTCCTTCGTAGGTTCGGGGTCGTTCACCCCGAGAAAGCCGCGCAGCGCGGCGCGCGCGGCGTTGGCATCGCTCTGCTGGCCCAGGCCATCCAGCGTCGTCATGGCGCTCTGCACCGTCAGCACCGCGGCATTGCCGCCCATGGGCTCCCGGTCCTCGAGCTCGCGCACCTCGTCGCGGGTCAGCACGCCGTTGTTGACCATCGCGGTGTAGAACGCAGCGCGGCCGGCGCTGTCGCCGCGCAGCAGGCCCTCGACGCTGAATTTCGGGTAGAAGCGCAACCGCTCGGCCGGCGTGAGCAGGTCCTTGGCCACCGACTGCTCGATGCGCGTGAGCCAGGGCCGCAGCGTGTAGGTCAGGAAGCCGATCGTCTGCTGCTCGATGCCTGTACCCCAGCTGGTCGACTTCTCGCTGTGGCCCACCATGAACGGCGGCACACGGAACCAGCGGCAGATCTCTTCCACGCTGAAGCCCCGGCTCTCCAGCAGTTGCGCGTCGTCAGGGTTGATGCCCAGGCTCTTGGCCTCGATGCCGCCCTCCAGCAAAGGCGCCTGGCCCATGCGAATGCGCTCGCCGATGTTCTTGTGGAACTCGTCGCGCTGTGGTTGCTTCAGCCACTCCTTGATGGTGTAGAACAAGCTCTGCAGTCGCCCACCGGTGAACGTGCGTGTGGCGAACTTCTCCGCCGACATCGCATTCCCGAACACCACAGATCCGTACCGGATCGCGCTCACGCCGCTCTTGCCGTCCAGGCTGAAGCCTGGCACCGTCCAGACCCGCTCGGCCGGGATGACGCGCTGCAGGCCCGTGTCCTCGGTGTAGCGCCAGTCCAGCACCCGCTGACCCTGGCGCCGGTTCGGCCACAGGCGCTCGGGCGCCAGGAACTCCAGCCCCACCACACGGCCGTTGTACAGCAGCTTCTCGGCCCGGCCTGCGCCACGCAGCAGCATCGCTGCCACCATGCTCTCCCAGAACACCGCCGCTGTCGCGTCGGGGTTCGGGATGTCGTGCAGCACACCGTGCAGCGGATGCTGCGGCGCGTAACGCCGTCCGGCGCCCACGCGCTCATGCATGCCGATGGGCAGCGTGGCGATGGTCTCGCTGATCAGCCTCACGCAGGCCCACACCGCCGAGAGCTGCATGGCTGTGCGCGGCGTCACGCTCACGCCGTCCAGATCGACGCCGAACACGTCGGCGCTGCCGGTGGCATCGCTGATGCTGGCCGACTTCGTCGCCATGGCCTTGACGGCTGAGGGCACGGCGCGCAGCGCGCCCCATGCCGCCCGCAGCCGGCCAGGCTGGCGAAGTGTTTGTGCCATCGGTTCGTCCAGTTATGAGTTCATGATGGCTGGCGCGGAGAAAAACCCGTTCATATCGCCATCACCATCCGTTTGCAGTGCCCGGCCCAGCGCCATCAACATGGCAATCGGGCCGTCGATCTTGTTCTCCGGCCGCTCCTTCGTCGGCTGCCGTAGTTCGTTGAACTTGCTCACCTTGACCACCAGGTTGCTGACCATCCAGGTCATCACCGGGTTACCGTCGTGCGCCAGCTGCTGCTCGAGCACCAGGTTCTCGACCTGGATCAACGGCGGCGTGAAGAACAGCGCACGCTGCGCGATCTCCACCAGCGGCAGGCCGTCCTCGATCAGCTTGCCGGCGAAGTACATCGACAGCGCTGGGTCGAAGGCGATCTCCTGCACGTCGAAATCCCGGCAGAGGTCTCGCAGGTCATCGGCCACCACGTCGAAGTCGGTCAGATCACCGTCGGTGACCTGCACATACCCCTGCCGCGCCCACCCGCTCAAGTGCGCGTTGCCGCTTTCCTGTATCGCCAGCTCGTTCAGATACAGACGTGTGCACACATGCCATACGCCGTCGACCCGGAACACCAGGCACACAGCCGCGAAGTCCTTCTTCTGCGCCAGGTCCAGCCCGATCCAGGCCTTGGCGCCGTGGTACGGCGACAGGTCGCGCAGCGCGGGGTTCGCGCAGCGGTCCCAGGCCCGCATGTCCATCCAGGGCGACTCGCCCGACACCCACACGTTGAGCCGCTTTGTCAGGAAGTTGCTCATGGCCGACGGCATCGCTTCGGCCTTGCGGGCCTGCGCCGCCATCTCGTCGGGCATCACAGACACGCCCCAGTTCGGATTCGCCTTCGCCCAGCTCGCCGGCGAGAACGGGTCGTCGCCTTCGTCGCTCGT
>JALOAS010000139.1 GCA_023228705.1 Ottowia sp.
CCCACATAGTTTTAACTTGTATTCTAGCTATAGCTTTACTCCTAACCTGATTAATTGTAATAGTAGGAGTTGGACTACTAGGCTGCTCTACAACATCATCCTTAGGTATAGTTTTTTCTATTTCTTCTAATGCTTGTTTTTTCTTATCTAATATCTCATTAGTAGATTGCTCATTCTTTTCTTTAGCTGTATTTATATTCTCTATAGATTCAACTGTATTTTCATGAGTACCTTCATCTAGCTTATTAGAAGCTTTTAAAGATTCATTAGCTTCTATAACAATTTTCAACTGCTGTTTGACATCTGCTAATTCAGCAGCTATTTCAGCTTTAGTTTTATAACCAAAGAAACTAGCTATATTACCGATATTAGGTAATACGATAGCTACTAATACAGCTATACATATACCTATAAAAATACTATTAAGCTTACCTGTTAGGAAGCCTGCTCCTAAACTTATCATTTTTAAAGTCCTTTATATAGAATACCTGCATATCCGACAGCTATAGCATCTATAGCATGTTCATCCAATGTATCTATATTATTTTTAAGAACAGACATTATGTCTTCTACTAAAAGTACAGCTTGCTTAACGCTAAGCTTACCTTTTTGACTACGAGTACCTACAGCTTTCTTTACTAACAAAGGTTCTACTGTTACAAATGGTAGATTAGGATTGTAATCAAATACACCACTTCTAATAGTAGCCATCAATTCCATCAATGGACCATATGCAGTAGGTCTAAACCTATTGTAGAATGGAGTCTCATAAGCTACAGCTACAGGCTTTATTAGATTTAAATAATACATCACAGCAAACTTAAGCTTATAGTGATTAATTATTCTTTCAGGCACTAATTCAAGATCTAATCCTGTGTTATTAGGTAAACGATTACTATACAAAGTTAAAGCTTCTATACTCAATATAGACCCAGTACTACAATCCATATCAAAGATAGCTAAACCAGTGCTATGAGTACCAGGATCTATAGCCAATATCTTATATGTATAGTAATTATAAGGTAAAGTTAAAGGCATGAAAATCCTTCCATTGTTAATAAAGACACTGTAGAGCCTTAGTAGCTCTACAGTGTCTAAATGTCCATTAAGACAAAGTAAGTAGAGGTTCGTTACTACCGATATCGAAAGTAGTAGTAAGATCTTTGTTTTGGAACTTAAGCATAGACATAGCGCTAATAAAGCTATACACTTGAACGCCGATAGCGTCAGTATAACCTACGCTAACTCCATTGAAATCGCCTACTACAGCACGATCTACGCCACTGCAAAGAGCCATCTCTGAAATGATAGCTAGATCATGAGTACCGAAGATAATGTTAGATACATTAAGAATCTCATCGATTTCATTTTTAGTCAGTGTAAATGTAACCTTAGCAGTAGAAGCGATATAATCACCACTAGTAGTTAAAGCTCCATCTACATTGATAGCAGGAGGTACTGGATTAAGATCACTAATACTAGGAATATATTCAGTACTAGTAACAACACCATCAGTTACAGTACGTAGCTCTAGTTTAGGATTAGTAGCACTTGTATCTAATACCTTAAGATAATAAGCTACATAAGTGGTACCGTCGTGAGTTTCGTATCTACGAAGACGATACTTCTGCCTTTCGATAGCATCTAGATCTTCATTAGGTAACCTTAGAATAAAAGGTATCTGTTTATAAAGAGCGGTGTGCTTAGTTTCATGAGGGATAACAGTAGGGTATGGGATGTTATTAGTACCGATAGCGATACCGTGACCACCGATACCAATAGCAGCATACTGGATACTAGGTCTATCAGTATCAGCTAAAGCGTTGTTATCATGTATAGATAGTTTTTCATTTAGTGTAGTATTAGGAGCGATAGCTGGAGCTATACCTAATAACTGACATGTTTGAAGATTAGCACCTTGCGCTGTACGTACAACGTGTTCCATTTAGTTATTCCTTAATCATAGATTGATTTTAGTTCAAGCTTTTGCTCATTTGATAAATTATGAAAATGTTCTATCCAAATAGCTGATTCATCAGCATTTATAGTAGGATCTTTATCTTCATAATCTGCCGATATGTTAATACTGGTGTAATATACATCTACAACATAGCTTTCATTTACTAGAGAAGTAAGCGTATTACTGATAGTTATAGGAACTTCCTTATCCCCACTTAAAGTTTGAGTACATATGACTTCAGAAATATCAGAAGCTACTCTAACTTCATTCATAGTTTTAGTAGAGCTATCGGTAATCCTGACAGGATGTTCTACATAAACTTCCTGTTGTACTGAAGAGGTTATATCACCTACTCTAGTAAGAGGCCAAGTTATAGGAGTTATTCTATCTGCGTTGATCTCTCTAATGAATTGTACGCTATAGCTACTTAACTCAGTCATCATATCTAGCATAGCTTTTTGAATATTCTTCAAAAGTCTAGAATCATCTATGACAAGTCCAGTAGCATTACTTAATATAGATATTAATAGTTCATCAGCTTGTTCATATGTATAATCATACTCTGGTAAATTATTAAATCCTAACCAAGAACTAAAGGTTTCATGAGGAGTGTTGATAGTAGCGTACTTTACCTCATATAGTTGATTAACAATACCTTGTAAATAACCTCTATCATTAAGACCATGTATATTACTCACCATATACCAATGTTTTTTAGACTCTTCATAGATCTTAAAGTATTGGTTATAAAACATCTCTGTACTATAGCTAGGATCTAGATTAGGTTGATTATCTAGTATAACCTGAGCATACTTAGATAAGTAACTGTACTTATCAGGTACTACTGACATTATTTCATTCAATGTAGGTAATACAGGTCTTCTATACTTAATATTAAGATAGATAGGTATATCATCAGTGTCCAGCTCTTCTCTCTTGATCAATATGTATAGATAATAGATAAAAGCATCAAGAGCATATAGCGTTCTAGTTTCACTAGTCTTAGGATCTTTAAAGCTTATTAATACATTATAGAGATTGTTATTAACAGCGTAGAACCATTGACGCATAAGTACCCTTTCTAAAGGATCAGGTACAGCATCATTATAGTCTACCATATTAGACTCTAGATCTTTAGTTTGAAGCACTGAAGTATTAGTAGTTCTAAACACATCAGTTACTTTATCGCTATTATCCAGATAGAACTTAGGATTAGAATAAGCTAGCTTTTCTTCCTTTTGATATAGCTGTTCTATATCTATGTATTCAATTTCACTAACGTTAGTCTGTAGGTTTACAGGTTTCTTCCTAGCGTTAATAAGAGGGTAATAATTGTCATCAAATTCATTCAGATGTCTTACAGTATACTCTATTAAAGGTATTTGCCTATCTGTAAGTAGTTTATCTACCAGATATCTGAATTGCTCTACACTGCCAGCGTTTCTTTCTATATAGTTAATGTTTCTATATAACCATAGCTTTTGCTTAAGAGTCATATAAGGCATGTATCTATCTAGACCTCTATTACTAGCTAGATATTGTCTTATATGAAAGCTATGAGCTTCTGGAGTCTTACATCTCTTAAGTCTTAGGTTAAGAAGCTTAGGTAATATAGAAAGATAAAGTAAAGCATGTTGAGCAGCGTTATAAAGACTATCAGATACAGCGAACGCTTTAACATGCCATCTTACTAACTGATTCTTAATGAATTGCTGTAGTTCAGGTATGAGAGATACTTCCTGAGGTTCTACTAGATCAGATGGATAAGAGAGTATAGCACCATCTTCAGCTTCTATAGCTAAAGTCATATCCACAGGTGTAAGTATACCCATGATAAGTTGTTCTTGATCAGGATACCTATTTAATAGACTATAGTAGTAACGAGTACCATATCTGTAAGCTTTTCTAGTTACAGTATGCTGTCTCAAGGTATCTTTATCAAATGTAATTTCTTCTAATGTATCTAATGATGTGACAGTCATGGGAGTATCTAAAACATGATACTCTCCAGCTATATTTTTATAATACTTCCAACTACTAGGATCGTAGTTATCAACTGCGCCTTCTCCATACTTTAGCTTTATAAACTCATTTAAAGCCTCACAGCTTGTTAATGACTTTATAACCATGGTTTTAACAAGTGTCTTGTTTAGATCCATGTAGTTCTGAAGAAAGCTATTTCCACTTAAAGGTGTCATAGTGCTAAACCAAGAAAGTCTTAAAAATGTTATCAAGCTAGTTAATTCTGGTAAGTCCTATCCAGCACTACAGCTTGTTAAATCCAGTCCAGAAACAGCAGCTCTTATCTCTAAGTTAGTTAAACCAGTAGAAAGAGGTGACTTTGATCTTAAGGATAAGAAAAGTCACTACAATCTAAACCATTCACAACTTAAAGATATTTCCGAGAGCATTAAATCTCGTATTAAAGATAATGAGAATATAGCTTTACTATTCCCTGATATAGAACTAGCTATACAAATCCTAGTTAGTTCTATACTATCGCCAAAGGATATGGTTAAGACGGATATTATTTATAGGACAAGAGAGCCTATATTACCATCCGAAATAACCATGAAACTAATAGACATAGTAACTAACCATATAGAAGGTTACTATGGTCTAAAGGATGATTTAGCTGAGATACTTAGAGATTCTTTATTTACTACAGGTAGTTATATTAAAACCATCATACCTGAATCAGCAGTAGATGAAATCATCAACTCTAATCAAGAGATCTCTACAGAATCTATCTCTGAGCTATTTGTATCAGGTAATAAGACAATTAATCTAGGTATATTAGGTAATCCAGGTACTGCTAATAAAAGACCTGCTTTAGAAAGATTCATATATTCAGATAGAACATTAAACTATGATCCTATCGTTAAGATGACTGATGAAACACCTAAAGGTAAAACTGAGGTTTCTTTAGAGCATCTTGAAGTTACAGATAACTATAAACTACTTAAATTACCTAAGGTTATAGAAGCTGCTAACAAGAATAAGATCAAAAAAATAATTAAGTCTAAGAATATTGGATTAGAATCCAATAAGCTTAATAATGTACAACTAGGTAATATAGTTTATAAGAATCCTAAACAAGGTACAGATACCTTCGTAGTTATACCAGGTAAAGCTAACGTTAAACGTAAGTCAATAGGTAGACCTCTTACACTTAGATTACCTTCAGAAGCTGTTATACCTGTTTATATTCCAGGTGATGAATCTAAACATATAGGTTATTTCGTACTAGTAGATGAAGATGGTAATCCTCTTACCATGGATGCTAATTCTGAGTTTGTAGACGGTTTATCAAGTATGACTAATCTGCAAGGTCATGCTCAAAACCAAAGTCTATCTAGTATGCTTATACAAAAAGCTAAACGTAATCTAGTATCTATGAATGATCAACCTACTTTAGATCATGTTACTAAAGTATACGCTAACATCGTAGAGACTGATCTCATAGAACGTCTTAATAACGGTATCTACGGTAAAAACGTAGCTATCTCTGATAATGAAGAGATATATCGTATCATGTTAGCTAGATCCTTAGCAACTAAATTTACTAGACTTATTTATATACCAGCTGAACTTACTACTTATTTTGCCTTTAAGTATTTCAGTAATGGAGTTGGTAAGTCCATGTTAGATGACTTGAAGTTCTTAACTTCTCTTAGAGCTATCATGTTGCTATCTAAAGTTATGGCTATGACTAAGTCAGCTATTAATAATACCCATGTAAACATCACTCTAGATGAGGATGATCCAGATCCTCAAAAGACTATTGAGACTGCACAACATGAGATAGCTAAGATTAGACAACAGTATTTCCCATTAG